>CAIQOO010000192.1 GCA_903873485.1 uncultured beta proteobacterium
AACTCCACAGGGACGAGGCGATCACCAGTGCCGCCATCAGGACGGCCACCACCAGCCAAATTGCTGAACTCCAGCGGATTTTCATAAAGCCTTTCTTTTTGGTCGAAGTCCGCTTCGATTGCCACGGAACCCGGCGGTCAGAATAGGCGCGATGCGGGCAGCCAGTCGGTGCAAGAGCGCACCGACTGGCGCGCAAATGCTGACTGTCGTGATGGCGCGCTGCGTGATTTGTACGCCTGCGCACAGATGCCCGCAAGCGCCGGGTTCACAGTGCGCAGGCGTTGACTCGACGCATGCCCATTCAACGCACCGGAGGCACCCCATGCCCGTTTCCAATATTGACGAACTCAACGCATTGATGGTTCGCGTCAAGCAGGCGCAAGCCGTTTATGCCCAGTTCACCCAAGCCCAGATGGATGCCGTTTTTCGCAGTGCCGCACTGGCTGCTGCCAATGCCCGCATTCCACTGGCAAAAATGGCCCTGACCGAGACCGGCATGGGTGTTTTTGAAGACAAGGTCCTCAAAAACCATTTCGCCTCGGAGTACATCTATCACAAGTACAAAGACGAAAAGACCTGCGGTGTGCTGTCAGAAGAAGACAACTATGGCACCCTGACCATCGCCGCGCCGATAGGGCTTGTATGCGGCATCATTCCGGTGACCAACCCGACCTCCACCACCATTTTCAAGGCGCTGATTTGCCTCAAGACCCGCAACGCGATTGTTTTTTCGCCACACCCGCACGCCAAAAAATCGACCTGCGAAGCGGCCCGGCTGATCCTGGCGGCAGCAGTTGCCGCCGGTGCGCCGCCCGACATCATCGGCTGGATTGACGAGCCCAGCATCGAGCTGACCGATCAGCTCATGCAGCACCCCGACATCAACCTGATCCTGGCTACCGGTGGCCCGGCCATGGTGCATGCCGCCTATTCTTCCGGCAAGCCGGCCATTGGTGTCGGTGCCGGCAACACGCCGGTGGTGATTGATGAATACGCAGACATCAAGCGTGCCGTGGCCTCGATCCTGATGTCCAAGACTTTTGACAATGGCATGGTCTGCAGCTCGGAGCAATCGGTGATTGTGGTCAACAGCGTCTATGACGCAGTGCGTGAGCGCTTTGCGGCCCACGGCGGGCATATCCTGTCGCCTGACGAACTGGTGGCGGTGCGCGCGGTGATGTTTCATGAAGGCCAGTTAAACACCGCTGTGGTCGGCCAGAGTGCCTGCAAAATCGCCGCCCTGGCGGCAATTACCGTGGCTCCCAGCACCCTGGTGCTGATCGGTGAAGTGACCGAGGTGTCGAGGACGGAAGTGTTTGCCCATGAAAAACTGTCGCCGACGCTGGCTATGCTGCGTGCCAGCGACTTTGCCGATGCGTGCCAGCAGGCGGCCGCCCTGGTGGCACTCGGCGGCATGGGCCATACCTCGGTGCTCTACACCGACCAGGACTTGCAAACCGAACGTATCACTGCTTTTGCCAGCCAGATGAAAACCGGGCGTATCCTGATCAACACGCCGTCCTCGCAGGGTGGCATCGGGGACCTGTACAACTTCAACCTGCCGCCCTCAATGACCTTGGGTTGCGGCTCCTGGGGCGGCAACTCGGTGTCTGAAAACGTCGGCCCCAAGCACTTGATCAACACAAAAATCGTGGCCAAACGAGCCGAAAACATGCAGTGGCACAAGTTGCCCAAGTCGATCTACTTTCGCCGGGGCTGCCTGCCGTTTGCCCTGGAAGACCTGGCCGGGCGCAAGCGCTGCCTGATCGTGACCGACCGGTTTTTGCTGGAAAGCGGCTGTGTGGAGGACGTCACCGGCATCCTCAAAAAGCTCGGCCTGGAGGTGGCGTGGTTCAGCGATGTCACCGCCGACCCGACGCTGGCTGTGGTGCGCAAGGCGCTGGCTGTGGCCAACGCCTTCCAGCCCGATGTGATTTTGGCGCTGGGCGGCGGCTCGCCGATGGACGCGGCCAAGATCATGTGGGTCATGTACGAACATCCCGAGGTTCACTTTGCCGATCTGGCATTGCGCTTTATGGACATCCGCAAGCGCATCTACCGGTTTCCAACAATGGGCATCAAGGCCCTGCTGGTGGCGGTGCCGACCACCTCTGGCACCGGCTCTGAAGTCACCCCGTTTGCCGTGGTCACGGATGAAGTCACCGGTGCCAAGTACCCGGTTGCCGATTACGAACTGACCCCCTCGATGGCGGTGATTGATGCCAACCTGGTGATGCATCTGCCCAAGACCCTCACCGCATACGGTGGCATTGACGCCGTCTCCCACGCGATCGAAGCCTATGTGTCGGTGATGGCCAACGAATACACCGATGGCCAGGCGCTGCAAGCACTGAAAATGCTCAAGCAACACCTGCCATCGGCCTATCAAAATGGGGCTGGCGATGCCACGGCGCGCGAGCAGGTTCATGCCGCCGCCACCCTGGCCGGCATCGCCTTTGCCAACGCTTTTCTGGGCGTCTGCCACTCCATGGCGCACAGCCTGGGTGCCGCCTTTCATCTCTCGCATGGCTTGGCCATCGCCTTGCTGCTAAGCAACAGCATTCGCTACAACGCGGCAGACATTCCAGCCAAGCAGACCGCCTACAGCCAGTACGACCGGCCGCAGGGGGTGCGGCGGTATGCGCAAATCGCGCGCCATCTGGAGCTTGATGCCGAGCGTGACCACCAATGCGCGGCAAACCTCATTGTCTGGATTGAAGAACTCAAGACGACGCTGGGAATTCCGGCATCGATTGGCGCGGCAGGTGTTGACGAGGCAGATTTTCTGGCCAGGCTCGATGCGATTGCAGCCGCCGCCTTTGACGATCAATGCACCAATGCCAACCCGCGCACGCCGCTGATTGCTGAAATCAGGCAACTGCTGCTTGACAGCTACTATGGCCGGGCGTTTGAGAAGGTCTAACTGAGCCACTTAACATAACAACATTTTGTATATAGTTGACTATTGTATTCAACTACTATATTGATACTTGTTTATTGCATAAGCCATTGATTCAAAAGGTGAATCTGCTTTTATCGTGGTGTTGCTCTGCACTGGGGCAGGTTGTCAGCTTTGCACTGGACTGATTCAGTAGCGAGTGCTGGCAGTGGTGACATTTTCGTCAGCGTTACGCCCATTGCGCACCACCCCTGCACCAGGTGTGCTGCGCCCTTGGCTTGTTGCGCAACCGTCAGGAAGCAGCATTACCCGGTAACGAAGCTGCCAGCGCCTTCTTCTTCTGGTAAGCCTTCTTTCGAGAAGCCTTAAAGGCATCCGTCTGTTGATACGCTTTTTGGGAAGCCTTATAGGCATTCGTCAGACGGTACGCTTTTTGGTAAGCCTTTTGATATTCTTTGTAGTCATCCGTCTGTTGGTATGCTTTTAGAGAAGCCTTGTAGGCATCCGTCTGTTGGTATGCTTTTAGAGAAGCCTTGTAGGCATCCGTCTGTGGGTACGCTTTTTTATAAGCCTTGTAGGCATCCGTCTGCCGGTACGCTTTTTTATAAGCCTTATAGGCATCTGTCTGTTGGTACGCTTTTTTATAAGCCTTATAGGCATCTGTCTGTTGGTACGCTTTTTGAGAAGCCTTGAAGGCATCCGTCTGCTGGTACTCACGCACACACGACTTGCAGCGATAGTCCAAACCATCTTTATTCCTCGTTTGCTTTGAAAACTCGGCTTCGTCTTTCTCTACCTTGCACTTGGGACACGTCTTCATTTTGGCTTTTGCGTGATCTGAAAAGTGCAATTTTTACACTCCAGTGAAGGTGTCAATCTGGATCACCCCTGCCAGCCGTGCAACCATGGTGCATGGCTGGCCTGAAAAAGTCAGGCCAGCGACATGCCCACCAAGAAAGGTGAGCACCACTTTTAGATTTGCAGCGAAAACAGGCAAGGCGCATGGATTCGGCAAATCGTCTTGCCGTTTGGGTATGCCTCATTGCGGGGGGTGTCCGAAAACGACCGTTTACGGACCCCCTCGGGGGCTATGTCCGAAAGTTAGCCAAATACACTTTCGGACAGCCTTGGTGATTCGGACACCATTTACGGACACATTTACCAGTTCAGCGTGCCCTGCGCGGGTTGTCCCCGCTTTGTGTGGACAACGCGCTGGATAACTTCAGGGATAACCGGCAGATGCCGCGCTGGGCGCGGGTTTCAGTGCGGTGCCGCAAAAATTGGCAAGGCACCCGGGCATGGGCATTCAGTCTGTTTGGCTTTGCAGTGAAACCTGCTAAAAGAAAAACCTATGGGCCGCAACCTGCTGCACGGTAAGATGCAGGCAAGTTGCGCCACTTGGCGAAACACCGAGAGAATGGACCCTCCCGAATGTTTCTGACGCGACACAAAAACAGCTGATATGCCGCGCCATGACGCGAATCATATCTGCCTACAAAAAGGCTTGCAAATGTCATTCGCTTTTACTGATGCTGCTCTTGGGTTAACCGGTATCTGCCCGAGTCAAAAACTCACGTTGTCCATTTTTGCCAAACACGCCAATTCAAAAGGCATCTGCTGGCCGTCCAATCAGACCGTGGCGAGAACAACCGGGTTCGACGAGCGCACGGTCAGGCGGCACATTGAATCACTCAAGGGCATGGGCATCATTGAGCGCATCACCCGCGAGGGTCGCAGTGCCATGACCCGCATCGTTTGGGCCATGTTGGCACCAAAGGCGACCCCGGACATTGTGCCCCCCACCCCGGACATTGTGCCCCCCCTGAATCTGTCAAAGGAATCTGAATACCAAATAACAGCGCAACCCGCCGCGCCAGTGGTAGCTGAAAGCCCGGCTGTCGCCGCTATTGTTGTTTTTAAAGCAATGGATACCGAAATCATCGACACCGCGCCAGTCGTTGACCTGGTGGCCGACACCGCGCCAGCCATTGCGCCGGGAACCACCGCGCAAGCCCCCGCTGATTCGCCAGCCGTTGATCTGGTGCCAGCCCTGCCAGCAGTGGCTACCGACACCGAGCCAGCCCTGCCCGAGCCAGTCATCGCGCAAGCCCCCGCCGATGCGCCAGCAGTTGACGTACCAGCCCCCGCCGATGCACCAGTCGTTGACAACCCGCTGGCCGACTGCCCACCTCAAGCGCTGGCTGACTTTGGGCTGGCGCGCGAGAAAAAAGGCCGATCAGCAACGCCCACCAGTACCGAACTCAGAATTCTCGGAAAGCAAGGTGCAGCAGTTGGCTTGACCATCGCGCAAGTCATCATGCTCTGCGCCGGGGAGGGTTGGGCTTGGTTCCAATCCAAATGGGCAACACCGCCGGTTATGGAGAGGTTCAAGGCCGAATGGATGCCCGGACAAGCGCCCGTAACGCCCGTGCAGCTCGTGTTCGTGCCCGAGTCGGCACCACCGGCCAGACCGGAAACTATCAATGAAGCCAAGCCGCCGCTGAGAGAATTAAGGCCAATCCGGCTGACAAACTGGCCGTGCAGAGGGGCATCCTCGCCAAATACAAGCGCGGCGAGTTCGTGGCAATGGGAACGATTAAATCCGCCTGCACTGCGTTGGGTATCGACTACAAAACACTGACCAGAGGTTAAACATGGACACCCACAATTTACCGAACCGCAGCGATGACTTGAAAGAGGTCTCGAAGGCTTTCGGAAAAGATGTTTACGCAAAAGCATTGCAAAAATTCAAGCTCGCCGCCAAGAAAGGGAATGCTGATGCCCAGTTCAGCCTCGGCGTTATGTACTTCAAAGGGGAAGGTGTGGCACAGAATGACCGGGTAGCGCTGAAGTGGTTTAGGCTAGCCGCAAAACAAGGCGAGGCCAACGCCCAGCACAACCTCGGCGTTATGTACAACGAAGGCATGGGTGTGCCGCAGGACTATCAGACAGCACTGAAGTGGTATCGGCTCGCAGCAAAGCAAGGGGATGCCAATGCCCAGAACAGCCTCGGCAAGGTGTACGCCGAA
>CAIQOO010000193.1 GCA_903873485.1 uncultured beta proteobacterium
ATCTCGCCGAAATGAAGACCAGCCGCTCCTCGAAATGCACCACCCTCCCGTCCCCATCAACCTGCGTGACCCCGCCATTTATCGCATTCGCCGCGCCACCCACCACAACACCGGCGATGCCTGGTGCATCTACCCGATGTACACCTTTGCGCACCCGATCGAAGACGCGCTGGAGCAAATTACCCACAGCATCTGCACCCTTGAATTTGAAGACCAGCGCCCGTTTTACGACTGGCTGCTAGAGCGCCTGATAGAAGGTGGCCTGCTTGCTGCGCCGCCACCGCGGCAGTACGAATTTGCCCGCCTGAACCTGACCTATGTGATCACCAGCAAGCGCCGGCTGGCACAACTGGTCAACGAAAAAAAGGTCAACGGCTGGGACGACCCGCGCATGCCAACCATTGTCGGCCTGCGCCGCCGTGGCTACACCCCGGCTTGCATGCAGGCCTTTGCCGAACGTATTGGCGTAACCAAAAGCGATAGCTGGATCGACTACAGCACCCTCGAAGGCTGCCTGCGCGAAGACCTGGAACTCAAGGCGCACCGCGGCTTTGCCGTGCTCAATCCTGTGAAACTGATCCTGACCAACTGGGACGAACTGATGGGCGCCGGCCATCTCGAACCCTGCAGCCAGCCCGCCCTGCCGCACCCGCCGCCAGGCGCCGAGCCGCCACCAGCGCGCCATTTCACCATTGGCAAAGAGGTGTGGATTGAACGCGAGGATTTTGCCGAGGTGCCCCCCAAGGGCTACAAGCGTTTGTTCCCCGGCAACAAGGTGCGCCTGAAAGGCGGCTATGTGATCGAATGCAGCGGTTGCAACAAAGACGCAGACGGCAACATCACCGAGGTGCTGGCCAGCGTGGTGCCAGACACCAAGAGCGGCAGCCCCGGCAGCGATCTGGTCAAGGTCAAGGCCGCCATCACCTGGGTTGGCGTGGCCAACGGCGTCAATGCCGAAGTGCGCCTGTACGACCGCCTGTTTCTGGACTCCCAGCCCGACGCTGGCGGCAAGGACTTTCTGGAAAGCCTCAATCCCGACAGCCTGAAAGTGGTGACAGCGATTGTCGAACCTTCACTGGCCAATGCCTTGCCGGACCAGAAGTTTCAGTTTGAACGGCATGGCTACTTTGTGGCAGACCGGCACGATCACGCGCCGGGCCGGCCGGTGTTCAATCTGGCAGTCGGATTGCGCGACAGTTGGGGCAAGTAGTCTGCCGTGGCTGAACGCCTGTGCAGCGGCAGCGGCAACCGGCTGCTGTCAGGCGAGCAGGCATTGGCCAGGGCCGACCGGGTTTACTGGTAGCGAACCGCCACCACCTCATACCGGCGCAAGCCGCCCGGCGCCTGCACCTCGGCCACATCGCCCTCCTCTTTGCCAATCAGGGCGCGGGCAATCGGGCTGTTGATATTGACCAGCCGCAGCTTGATATCAGCCTCATCCTCGCCAACAATCTGGTATGTCACTTTGTCACCGGTGTCCTCGTCTTCGAGTTCTACCGTGGCACCAAACACCACCCGGCCGTCGGCATTGAGCGCGGTTGGATCGATGACCTGCGCGGCCGACAGCTTGCCCTCGATTTCCTGGATGCGCCCTTCGACAAACCCCTGTTTGTCCTTGGCAGCGTCGTACTCGGCGTTTTCGCTCAGATCCCCTTGCGCACGGGCCTCGGAAATGGCATTGATGACGGCCGGGCGCTCAACGGTCTTGAGTTTGTGCAGTTCTGCCTTGAGAATATCAGCGCCGCGCTTGGTAATGGGAAGGGTAGCCACGTACAGCTCCGTAAAAATAGGTGTCACAAAATGAAACCGCCGAACGTTTCCGTGCGGCGGCGAAGCGCAATTATGCCGTGAATTGCCAATCAGCCCGTAATGCAGGCGGCTATGCGGGATTGGCCTGCGGCTAGTCACATTTTTTCTGACAAAAAACGCCTCCAGCCCTTACCCGGTATGTGCTGCAAGCTCTATTTTTCATAGCTACGAATGGTTTTGTCTGGCGCAAGGCGCTGCACCAGCGTCACGGCCAGCAGCGTCGCGGCGCCGGCAGCCACCCCCACCAGCATGGTCAAACCCAGGTTCACCAATGGCTGCGCCAGCGGGCCGGCCGCTGCACCGATCTGTTCAACACCCTGCCCCAGCGCGTGCCAGCCATGCGCCAGAATGCCGCCACCGACCAGAAACATCGCCAGTGTGCCCAGCACCGTCAGGCTTTTCATCAGCAGTGGCGCCGCCCGCAGCAGCCCGCGCCCAAATGCCTGCTGCAGCCCTTGCGCCATGCTGCTGCGACGCTGGCTCAGGTACAGGCCGACATCGTCGATCTTGACAATGGCGGCCACCAGCCCATACACCCCCACCGTCATCAGCACCGCCACGCCCGCCAGCACCGTCAGCCGGGTGATGAACGGGCTGGCCGCCACGGTGCCCAGGGTGATCACAATGATCTCGGTGGACAAAATGAAATCGGTGCGCACTGCCCCCTTGATCTTGTCTTGTTCCAGCGCCACCAGATCGGCTGAGGCATCACTGAGCGCCTGCATCAGCTTGTCATGTTCGGCGGCCACTTCGGCATGGCTGTGCAACAGTTTGTGCGCGACCTTCTCAAAACCTTCAAAACACAAGAACAGGCCACCGGCCATCAACAATGGCGTGATCGCCCACGGCGCAATGGCACTTAGCAGCAAGGCGGCGGGCACCAGAATCAGCTTGTTGAGGAACGAGCCTTTGCACACCGCCCAGACCACCGGCAGCTCACGCTCGGCCTTGACGCCAGCGACCTGCTGGGCGTTGAGCGCCAGGTCATCGCCGAGCACGCCGGCGGTTTTTTTCGCCGCGACCTTGGTCAACAGGGCCACATCGTCGAGCACGGTGGCAATATCGTCTAACAACACAAGCAAGCTGCTGGCCATGGCAAAGAGACTCCAGGTTGAATCAATGAGGCATTCACGGGGTTGGAATTGTCGTTGATCGATGCGCCAGCCGCTGCTGCAACAGGTTCGATAATGAGGCCGAACAACACCAGCCGATCTTGTCCCACCTTCAGAAAGAGCACTCATGCAGCGCGTTTGTATCAGCAGCACCGGGCTTTATGTGCCCCCCCATATCATCAGCAACGCCGAACTGGTAGAGACTTTCAACCAGTATGCCGATCTGCAAAACGCCCGCAATGCAGCGGCGATTGCGGTCGGCATCTGCAGCGCCATTCCCCATTCCAGCATCGAGTTCATCGAAAAAGCCTCGGGCATCGAGCAGCGCCATGTGCTTGAAAAAACCGGCGTGCTCGACCCTGAGCGCATGCGCCCGCGCTTTGCGCCGCGCCCGGACGGCGCACTGTCGCTGATGGCCGAAATCGGTGCTGCGGCTGCGCAGGATGCCCTGAGCCGCGCCGGCAAAAAGCCCGCCGATGTCGATGGCCTGATCTGCGCCGCCTCCAACATGCAGCGCGCCTACCCGGCCATGGCGATCGAAATCCAGTCTGCACTGGGCATTGCAGGCTTTGGTTTTGACATGAATGTGGCCTGTTCATCGGCCACCTTTGCGATTGAGATGGCGGCCAACGCGGTCAAATGTGGCTCGGCGCGTGCCGTGCTGGTGGTCAGCCCCGAGATCACCTCGGCCCACCTGGCCTGGCAGGATCGTGACTGCCATTTCATTTTTGGCGATGTCTGCACCGCCATTCTGGTCGAGCGCCTCGACACCGCCCCGGCCGGCGCCTTCGAGATTCTGGGCACCAAACTCAGCACCCAATTCTCCAGCAACATCCGCAACAACGCCGGTTTCATGACGCGCTGCGAAGACCGCAACCCGGATGACCGTGACTTGTTGTTCTGCCAGCAGGGCCGCCGGGTGTTCAAAGAAGTTTGCCCGATGGCCGCCGAGCACATCGGCAGTCACCTCGTAATGCTGGACCTGATCCCCGCCGATGTGCGGCGCTTCTGGCTGCACCAGGCCAATCTGGCAATGAACCAGTTGATTGGCCGCAGGCTTTTGGGCCACGATGCCAGTGCCGACGAAGCGCCGGTCATCCTCAACGAATTCGCCAATACCTCCTCGACCGGCTCGATCATCGCGTTTCATCGCCATCATGAAGACCTGCATGCCGGTGAAACCGGCGTGATCTGCTCGTTTGGTGCGGGTTACTCGATTGGCAGCGTGGTGTTGCGCCGTACCTGAAACCGGCTCGCTGGCGCCGCGCCGCCGGGGCGATTGTCCGGGTCCGCGTCAGCTCAGGTCACGCTTGAAACGAATCTCTTCGACCTTGACTGCGCCCATGTGCACGGTCTTGATGCTGGTCATCTCGCGCTTGAAGCCGGCCATGTCATGAAAACGCAGCGCCCGCGCATAACCCAGCGGCACCCAGGCGCTGACCTTTTTGCAGCCTTCTTCCATCAGACCTTCGCGCGCCGCGTCCCACAGCGCCAGCCCAACGGCTTGGCCCCAATGGCTGGGCAGCACATAAATGGCCCATATTTCACCGGTGGTGGGCGGTGTTTTGGGATCGCGCGAACGGTCATAACCAACAAAGCCGACCACCGTCTTGCCATCTTGCGCCACCTGCACCTGTGGCTCGCTGTATTCAATCGCCTCGCGCCAGAACTTCTGGCTTTTCTTGAGGCTGTCAAATTCGGGCATCGGCTCGCCCGGAAACAGCGCCTTGAAAGCGGCCTGACTGGCACTGGCCTGGATGTGGGCAATCGCTGCGGCATCGCGCTCAATCGCCGGACGGACTTGGATAGCAGGGGAATCTGACATGCAAAAAAAGCCGGGGGCAAGCCCGGCAGATCATCAAAAAGAAGGCCGATTGTCGCGTCTGCCACGTCGCCATCGCCAAGGCGGGCGCTGGCTTCTTTTACTTTATGCATCAAAATGCCTTCCAGCCCTTATGCAACAAGCACTGATAGCTATATTATTAATATCAAAACAGAACCTGCCCGCTGCTGCGCTGCCAGCGCTGGGTAAAACCCGCTGGCTTGGGCAGCCCTGTCCGGAGCTGGAATCTTGCGGTGGCGGCATTGTTTACCATTGCTCTTTTTAAAAAGAGCCTTTCGTTTTTTCACCCCACTTTGCACGCAACATGTATCCCTCCGACCTGGACATCACACGGTGGCACACAACGCTCAAGTACTTTCGGTTCAGCCGCGGACCGGGCGGCCATGGTGGCAATATGGACACACTCAGCGCCTCACTGCGGTTCGATGGGCTTGCTGAACTGATTTCCCTATTCGCTGCGCTGGGCTGTCCACTGCAAGCCATCGCTCCCGGAGCGCCCCGGGTTGAACGCGGGATATCCTACGATCCAGAAGACTGCTGCGGGCTTGTGGACCCGTTGGAGTACTTCCCGGATTTCGCCAAACCGGGACGCTGCAAGCTGTTTGACTGTCCCTGCATTGTTGCGGTAAACCGACGCGCGGTAGATATCTGTCTGTGCGGTGCGGGCGACCCGCCGGACTACTGGTCGGTAACGCGCCAGGACTACCGCAATGCGCTCAAGTTGGAAAGCGCGTTCGACCGTCTGGGACTGGTCGCCATACGCGCTTAGAGGCAAGCCGATGGACCTTTTTTCTATTCTCGCAACCACGTTTTCCCTGGCCGGTGTCACCCTTGCGGTAGGTGACTTGCTGGGTTTTCTGACGGGCCTGGCGTGTGTGGCGCTGACGGTGCGTGCGCACATTGGAAACTTCGCTGCCGGCATCCTGAACAGCGCCATTTTGGGCCTGGTGTTCTTCGACCAACGCCTGTTTGCCGATGCGTCCCTGCAAATTGTCTTTATCGCGCTCTCGGTGCAAGGCTGGGTGCAATGGCGAGCACGCTCAAGCCAGCAGGCCGCGCCAACATTTCGTGCTACGTCCACTAAAGAGCAACTGACCTTGGCCGCCATTGCTGCGGCGATAGGCCTGGGTCTGTGGCAGATGCTGGTCCACCTTCGGGGCACGGCACCGCCCATCGACGCGCTGATTACCGCGCTCAGTTTGTGCGCGCAATGGCAACTCAACCGGCGCCAGATCTCTAGCTGGTCGTGGTGGATTGCGGTGGACCTGATCTCCATCCCCCTGTATTGGAGCCGTGGGCTGTACCTGATCGCCATTTTGTATGGGGTATTTTTGGCCATGTGTGTGCAGGGTTGGCGGCACTGGCGCCGTCTGCTAGCCGCCAGCGCCCCGGCAGTTGTGCTCCCCCGGGAAAGTTTGACATGAACCGCATTCCCTTCAGGCACGGGCTGGTGGTTGGCAAGTTTTACCCGCCGCACCGGGGCCACGAGTATGTGATTCAAACCGCTGCCACCCATTGCGGCCACGTCACTGTGGCGGTCCTGGGTGCCAGCGTGGAGTCGATCCCGGTGGAGCGCCGCGTGCAGTGGCTGCAGTCGTCGTTTGCCAACGCCCCGCATGTGCGGGTGGTGGGCGAGGTGGACGATGTTCCGGTGGACTACCACAGCGCAACTGTCTGGCAAGCCCATGAGGACATCATGCGCCGGGCGGTGCGCAACGCAGACCGTCAGTTTGGGTCGGTGCCAGCCGTCGATGCCGTGTTCACTTCGGAGTCCTATGGCGACGAGTTGGCGCGGAGATTTGGCAGCGCCCACGTCTGCCTGGACCCAGCGCGCCACCTGTATCCCACGTCGGGCACGGCAGTTCGGGCTGACATCGTCAGCCAATGGCCCATGTTGCCACCGGTCGTGCAGGCCGGCTTGACCTTGCGAGTGGTGTGCGTGGGGGCAGAGTCCACCGGCACCACCACGCTCAGCCGCGCTGTGGTTGCGGCGCTGCGCCAGCGCGGGGGCGTGTGGCAAAACACACAGTGGGTGCCCGAATATGGACGTGAGTACAGCGCCAACCGGCTCGCTCTGGCCCGCGCGCAACGCCCGGGTGCGAACATGCATAACATCGACTGGTGCGCGGCAGATTTTGTACATGTGGCCACCCGGCAGTGTGTGCGCGAAGACGCTGCCGCCCGCATCGGCAGCCCGGTACTGGTGTGTGACACCGATGCTTTCGCCACAGGTGTTTGGCACACCCGCTACCTGGGTGACACCAGCCCCGGGGTCGCCACTATCACACGGAGCATGCCGGCACGCGGCCTGTACATACTGACCAGCGAGCTTGGTGTACCTTTTGTTGACGATGGCTTGCGCGACGGTGAACAGTTGCGCCCCTGGATGACGCAGCGGTTTCGCACCCTTTTGCAACAGCAACCAGCAGCCTGGATTGAAGTCACCGGCACGCCCCAAGCACGCTGCACCCAAGCCCTGGCGGCCATTGACGCACAAGCGGCAATCGCCTGGAAGTTTGCTGACCCGCTGGGGTAAAGACCGCAGGGGCGACGAAAACGCGGTTCCTCAATGAGGCGAGACTTCAAAGCACTTCGCGCAAGGCCGCTGCCAGGACAACGCATTGGGCAATTCAACCTGCCGCCATCATCAAGCCGGGCCTTGGCTTGTTTGACTTTATGCATCAAAATGCCCTCCAGCCCTTATCCAACAAGCGCTGACAGCTATATTATCAATAGTAGCTCAAAGCCTGCCCGGTGCTCCGTTGCCAGCGGTGGACAAAACCCACTGACTTGGGCATCCCTGACCGAACCGTCGCGAACGTACCGGCCTTGACCGCGATAATCCGCCCACTTTCATTCTTGACCCATTTTTCACATGAATCTCACCGAGCAACTGCTGCATGCGCTGAAAAAACATGGCGCCCGGCAGATTTTTGGCATTCCGGGCGACTTCGCCCTGCCCTACTTCAGGATCATTGAAGAATCGAAAATCCTGCCGCTTTACACCCTGTCGCACGAACCCGGTGTCGGCTTCGCCGCCGACGCGTCGGCCCGCATCAACGCCGGATTGGGCGTGGCGGCCGTCACTTACGGGGCCGGCGCGCTGAACATGATCAATTCGGTGGCCGCCGCCTTTGCTGAAAAGTCGCCGCTGGTGGTGCTGTCTGGCGGGCCTGGCAAGGGGGAGTCTGGCTCGGGCCTGCTGCTGCACCATCAGGCCAAAACGCTCGATTCGCAGTTTCAGATTTTCAAGGAAATCACCTGCGACCAGGTGCGCCTGGATGACGCGGCGCGGGCACCAGCCGATATCGCCCGGGTGCTGGCCAGTTGCCAACGCCACTCCGAGCCGGTCTATATCGAGATTCCGCGTGACATGGTGGCGGTGCCTTGTGCCGAGGTGGTGGCACAAGCGCCGATGGCAGTCGATCAGGATGCGCTGAACGCCTGTGTTGATGAGATTCTGCAGCGCCTGGTCCAGGCCAGGTCACCGGTGCTGATGGCCGGTGTCGAGGTGCGCCGCTATCGGCTCGAAGCCAAGGTGGCCGCCCTGACGCGCCGTCTCGGCTTGCCGGTGGTGACCAGTTTCATGGGACGCGGCTTGCTGTCGGACCAGGACGCGCCGCTGCTCGGCACCTATATGGGAGTGGCGGGTTTTCCTGAAATCACCCAACTGGTGGAAAGCTCGGACGGCCTGTTTTTGCTCGGCGAGATCATTTGCGACACCAACTTTGCCGTGTCAAAGACCAAAATTGACATGCGAAAAACCATTCAGGCGCTCAACAACCAGGTCAACATTGGCTACCACACATACGCTAATCTGCCGCTGGCCGCGCTGGTGGACCGCATGCTGGCGCGCAGCGGCAGCGTTGACAAACCCTTCAGCGTCACCCGCCAAGTGTTTGCGCGCCACTTGCCGGCGGATGCGGCCCGCATCACCCCGACCGACATTGCCACCGCCGTCAACGACCTGATGGCCGAGCATGGCAAGCTGCCGATTGCCTCAGACATGGGCGACTGTCTGTTTACCGCGATGGAGATCGAGCACACCGCGCTGGTCGCCCCTGGCTATTACGCGACCATGGGTTTTGGTGTGCCCGCCGGGCTGGGGCTGCAGGCGGCCACCGGCCACCGGGCGCTGATTCTGGTCGGCGACGGCGCCTTTCAGATGACCGGCTGGGAACTGGGCAATTGCCAGCGTTACGGCTGGGATCCAATCGTGCTGGTGTTCAACAACGCCAGTTGGGAAATGCTGCGCACCTTTCAGCCAGAATCGGGCTTCAACGACTTGGGCCACTGGGGCTTTGCCGAAATGGCGGCTGGCCTGGGCGGCGACGGTGTGCGCGTGGGCAGCCGCGCCGAACTCAAGGCGGCGCTGGATCAGGCAATGGCAACCCGTGGCAGGTTTCAACTGATTGACATCACGCTGGCGCGCGGTGTCTTGTCTGACACGCTGGCCCGCTTTGTCGCCGGGGTCAAGCGGCTCAACGCGCCAAAATAGCCCGCGCCCAACCCACCCAATGACAGGAAAACAACGCTGATGACCGACACCCCTGAAACGATTGATGCCACACCAGCCAGCCTGCCCAAAAACCGGATGCAGATGAGCGACACACCTGAAACCCCGGGTCTGGTGGTCAAGGACATCTGGCTGCCGCTTCACCTGAATGACTTCAAGCTGATCGCGTTTGACATGGACTCGACTCTGATCAACATCGAATGTGTTGACGAAATTGCCGACGCGGCGGGCCGCAAGGCCGAGGTGGCCGCCATCACCGAAGCCGCCATGCAAGGTCAGATTGCCGACTACAAAGACAGCCTGCGCCAGCGGGTCGCCTTGCTCAAGGGGGTCAGCACCGCGCAACTGGACCAACTGCTGCGTGATCGGCTGCGGCTCAACCCGGGGGCTGCCGAGCTGGTGCTGGCGTGCCGGCGTGCCGGGCTGAAAGTGCTGCTGGTGTCGGGTGGTTTCACCTATTTCACCGACCCGGTGCGCGACCTGCTGGATATTGACTTCACCCGCTCCAATGTGCTTGAAGTGGTCGATGGTCAACTGACCGGCCGCATGCTCGACCAGCCCTGGGGCGATATTTGTGATGGTCAAGAAAAACGCAGGATGCTGCTGGAGACCTGCCAGCAACTCGGCATCACGCCCCGGCAGGCGATTGCCGTAGGCGATGGTGCCAATGATTTGCCGATGATGCGGGTGGCCGGCCTGTCGGTGGCCTACCACGCCAAACCGGTCGTGCGCGACTTCGCCCAGGTCTGCATCAACGCCGGCGGGCTGGACCGGCTGCTGGAACTGTTTGGCGGCTAATGGGTGGCTAATGGGTTGCCAAATTCTCCCGTTCGCCCTGAACTTGGCCCGAACGGACATCACCCTAATCCAGTGCCATTGCGGCCAGGCGACCGGTTTCTTATTCTGTATCCGGCATATCCTAATCACAATTATGTTGTTTGAAATATAAGCCATCTATCGTACAGTCTGCCCCCATGCATGACATCGCTTTTATCGTCGCCGGTTTTTTTGTGGGCATCGTAGTCGGCTTGACCGGCGTCGGCGGTGGCTCGCTGATGACCCCGATCCTGATCTTCTTCTTTGGCGTCAAGCCCTACATGGCAGTCGGCACCGATTTGCTGTTTGCCGCGTTCACCAAGCTCGGCGGCACCGTCAAGATGGCGCGCTCGGGTCAGGTGGAATGGCGCGTCGTGGCGCATTTGTCGGCCGGCAGCATTCCGGCCGCACTGGCCACCCTGTGGCTGCTGAAAACGCTTGGCCCGGCCGATGCGGCAGTGCAGCGCCTGATGACTTCCACCCTGGGCGTAGCCCTGCTGCTGACCGCAGCGGCCACCCTGTACAAGGCGCTGCGCGGCAAGACCGCCCCCCAGCGCATCACCGCCGGGCAAGAAAAACTGGCCACCACCGCACGCCACTGGAGCCTGCCGCTGCTGTTTGGCGCGCTGATTGGCACACTGGTGTCGCTCACCTCGGTCGGTGCCGGTGCCATTGGCGTAACGGTGCTGATGCTGCTGTACCCGCTGCTGCCGCTGCCGCGCATTGTCGCCGCCGACATTGCCTACGCGGTGCCGCTGACGCTGGTGGCGGGTGCCGGCCATGCCTCGCTCGGTTCGGTGGACTGGCCGATGCTGGGCCTGTTGCTGGCCGGCTCGCTGCCCGGCATCTGGCTTGGCTCGCACTTCATGTCGCGGGTGCCCGAGCGGCTGATCCGCTCGCTGCTGTCGGTGTTGCTGGCGTATGCCGGAACCAAATTGATCATCCTTTAACCGGCCCGACAATAGACCCATGCACTGATTCACCCGCCCCATCCGCGTCATGGCCGCCCGCGCCGCCATCCCGCTGCTCAACACCGCAACCCCTTTGCCTTGCTTTGCATTGACCCATGTACCAATACACCGACTTTGACCGCCAATTCATCCGGGCGCGCGCCGCCCAGTACCGCGACCAGCTTGTGCGCAACCTCAAGGGTGAGTTGGGCGATGATGAATTTCGCCCACTGCGCCTGCAAAACGGCTGGTATGTGCAGCGCTATGCGCCGATGCTGCGGGTCGCCGTGCCCTATGGCGAGTTGGCCAGCCGGCAATTGCGCGCGCTGGCCAGAATCGCCCGCGAATTTGACCAGCCCAGCAAACAGGTTTACGACACGGCGCTGGCAAAACAGTCCGCCATGGGCACATTGCACCTGCCCACCGGCTACGGCCACTTCACCACCCGCCAGAATGTCCAGTTCAACTGGATTCCCTTGAGCCAAAGCGCCGACGTGATGGATTTGCTCGCCAGCGTCGATATGCACGGCATCCAGACCAGCGGCAATTGCATTCGCAACATCACCAGCGATGCGCTGGCCGGCATTGCCCCCGATGAGCTGGTTGACCCGCGCCCGTATTGCGAAATCATGCGTCAGTGGAGCACGCTGCACCCCGAATTTGCCTACCTGCCGCGCAAGTTCAAGATAGCAGTATCGGGTGCGCTCGAAGACCGGGCCGCCACCGCCTGGCATGACATCGGCCTGCACCTGCACCACAACGCCGCTGGCGAAATTGGCTTCAAGGTGCAAGTTGGCGGCGGCATGGGCCGCACCCCGCTGATTGCCCGAACCCTCTGCGAATTTTTGCCCTGGCAGCAGATCCTCAATTACCTTGAAGCCGTGGTGCGGGTCTATAACCGCTGGGGTCGGCGCGACAACCTGTACAAGGCCCGCATCAAAATCCTGGTCAAGGCCGAAGGCCAGCGCTTTACCGACGAGGTGGAAGCCGAGTACCAGGAGATCCTCGACCACGATGGCGGACCACACACCATCCCGCAGGCCGAATTCGACCGGGTTTGTGCATCATTTAAGCCTCCAGCCCTTATGGATACTGCGCAGTCAGCTATTAATAATATAGCTGTCGAGTTATCGGCCAAAGACCAGGCCGAATACCAGCGCTGGCACAAGCAAAACGTCAGGGCGCACAAGAACCCGGCGCTGCGCGCCGTTACCCTGTCGTTCAAGCGACTGGGCTATGCGCCCGGCGATGCCTCAGCCGAGCAGCTTGATGGTGCCGCCGACCTGGCGATGCGCTTCAGCGCCGGCGAGGTGCGCGTCACCCACCAGCAAAACCTGTTGCTGCCCTGGGTGCCAGCCAACTTGTTGCCAGCCCTGTGGCAGGCGGCCCACCAGCTCGGCTTTGCCCGTGCCAACATTAGCCTGTTGACCGACATGATCGCCTGCCCCGGCGGCGACTTTTGCGCGCTGGCCAATGCCCGTTCCATTCCCGTAGCCGAGTCCATCACCCAGCGTTACCAGGACATGGACGAGCTGTTTGACTTGGGTCAGATCGACCTGCATATCAGCGGCTGCATCAACTCCTGCGGCCACCACCACAGCGGCCATATCGGCATTCTGGGTGTCGATAAGGATGGCCGCGAGTGGTATCAGGTGTCGCTGGGCGGTGCTGATGGCTCGACCCTGTCGGGCGCGGCCACACCGGGCAAGGTGATTGGCCCGTCGTTTGCGGCCTCCGAAGTGGCCGACGTGATCGAAGCCCTGCTCGACACCTACCGCCAGCAGCGACAGGCTGGCGAGACCTTTATCGCCAGCGTGCGTCGCCTCGGACTCGACCCGTTTCGCACAGCTGCCAACCTGGTGCGCCACGAAACCGGCGATGCGGGCAAGGTCGTGCATGTGCATCTGGCCACGGTCGATGCGCTGACAGACTGACTTTCATGGTGGCCCAGCCACTGCGAATGATGAAACTGCGCAATGGCAAATTGAATTTGAAATACCAAACTGACCCCAATGGCACTGACTTAAGATGGTTTCCGTTCGGGCTGAGCTTGTCGAAGCCTTCATTGCCCTTCGACAGGCTCAGGGCGAACGGGCCAATTTGGCAAGCAATTGCGCGTAAGTCAGTGCCATTGCAAACTGACCCCTTTTCGCACGATGCAAAATACAATTAAATTAATAGCTGCCAGCGCATGCCCCACGGGGGCTACAGGCCAAAATGTCATTGAACTGGCGAATGATGCCGACCCGCGCGGGCTAAACCTCGGCGGGGTTGTGCGGATCGACCTGAAGTTCCCCAAGTTCACTGATGGACGCGCTTACAGCCAGGCCTTTTTGCTGCGCCGCCGGCTCGGCTTCCAGGGCGAACTGCGCGCCACCGGCGATGTGCTGGCCGACCAGTTGCAGCAAATGCAGCGCAGCGGCTTTGACAGCGCGGTGCTGCGCGCTGACCAGGACCTGGCCGTAGCCAGGCGCCAACTGGCTTACTTTGACAGTTTTTACCAGGGCGATGCGGTCACCAGCGAACCGCTTTTTGCCAAACCTGACACCCTGACGGGAGCCACCCCATGAGCGCTATTGATCAAAACGCCCGCGCCTCTGGCAGCTTTGCCGCCAAGCTGCTCGAAACCACCGCCCTGCTGCAACAGGCCGCTGGCGATTACGCCGCAGTCATCTCGCCGACCAGCCCGGCACGCATCACCCTGGCTTGCAGCCTGGGTGCCGAAGACATGGTGCTGGCCCATCTGATCAACCAGTTGCAGCTTGACATCGGCATCTTTGTGCTTGACACCGGCCAGTTGCATCCCGAGACACTGGCGCTGCTGGCGCGGCTGAAAGCCAGCTCGCGCGCACCGGTCGAGGTGTTTGCCCCGGTTCAGCAGTCCGTCGTGCAGTTTGTCGCCCAAGAGGGCCAGAATGCCATGTACAAAAGCATCGCCCTGCGCAAACAATGCTGCGACATCCGCAAGATGGAACCCTTGAGCCGCGCGCTGGCCGGCAAGGCCGCCTGGATTACCGGGCTGCGCCGTGAACAATCTGGCGCGCGCGCCGAGGTGCCGCTGGTTGATGCCACCGATGCCAACTGTGTCAAGCTCAACCCGTTGGCCAACTGGACTTGGGGCGATGTCTGGCACTTCATCGCCATCGCTCAGGTTGACTACAACCCGCTGCACGACCAGTTTTACCCCAGCATCGGCTGCGCGCCCTGCACCCGCGCCATCAGCCAAGGCGAAGACTTTCGCGCCGGTCGCTGGTGGTGGGAAGACGAGGCGGCCAAAGAATGTGGCCTGCATGTCCAGCCCAGCCAGCGCGCGCCCGACAATCAGCCGGCGCAAACCCCTTGAACCCCCGCACCCCACCCAAACCATTGCCAGCCATGAGCCAACACCACCGCCCTGACCACCTGAGCCGCGCCCATCTGGATGCGCTCGAAGAAGAAACCATCTTTATCCTGCGCGAAGTGGCCGCCGCCTTTGAGCGCCCGACCCTGCTGTTTTCGGGCGGCAAGGATTCATTGGTGATGCTCAAATGCGCCGAAAAAGCCTTTGGCACGCCGGCTGTCGGCGGCAAAATTCCTTATCCGCTGCTGATGATCGACACCGGCCACAACTTTCCTGAAGTCACCGATTTTCGCGACTTCAGGGCCAAAGAACTTGGCGCCGAGCTGATCGTGCGGCGTGTCGAAGACTCGATGGCGCGCGGCACGGTGCGGCTGGCCCACCCAGGTGAGTCGCGCAATGTGCACCAGTCGGTCACGCTGCTGGAAGCCATCGACGAGTTCCGCTTTGACGCGCTGATTGGCGGCGCCCGCCGTGACGAGGAAAAAGCCCGTGCCAAGGAGCGCATCTTCAGCCACCGCGACAGCTTTGGCCAGTGGCAGCCGAAAGACCAGCGGCCCGAGTTGTGGACACTGTTCAACACCAAGCTGCATCCGGGCGAGCACTTTCGGGTGTTTCCGATCAGCAACTGGACCGAGCTCGATGTCTGGCAATACATTGCCCGCGAACAAATCGCCCTGCCCGCGCTGTATTACAGCCACCAGCGTGCAGTGGTCGAGCGCCGTGGCCTGCTGGTGCCGGTGACCGAACTGACCCCGGCCAAAGAAGGTGAAACGGTGGAACTGCGCGATGTGCGGTTTCGCACCGTCGGCGACATCACCTGCACCTGCCCGGTCGAAAGCCTGGCCACCACACCCGATCAAATCGTGCTGGAAACGCTGGCCGCCGATATCAGCGAACGCGGCGCCACCCGCATGGACGACAAAACCTCAGAGGCTTCGATGGAGAAGCGCAAGAAAGACGGATATTTCTGATGACTACTTTAATATTGATAGCTACCAGCGCAGATGCAGCAATGGCTGCAGGCCAATTTTCCTCTGAAACATCGAACCAGGCGCAGCACCCGGACAGTGCTGGCACCGCCGCCGGCGCGCTCAGGTTCATCACCTGCGGCTCGGTTGATGACGGGAAAAGCACGCTGATTGGCCGCCTGCTGATCGACAGCCGCTCGGTGCTGCAAGACCAGTTGGCCAATGTGTCAAAAAGCGGCGAGGCCGATCTGGCGCTGTTCACCGACGGCTTGAGCGCCGAGCGCGAGCAGGGCATCACCATCGACGTGGCCTACCGCTACTTCAACACCGCCACCCGCAAATTCATCATTGGGGATGCACCCGGCCATGAGCAATACACCCGCAACATGGTGACGGCTGCCAGCAGTGCCGATGCCGCCGTGGTGCTGGTCGATGCCACCAAACTGCAATGGCAACAACCACACCTGGAACTGCTGCCACAAACCCGCCGCCATTCGCTGCTGGTGAACCTGCTGCGGGTGCCCAGCATCGTGTTTGCCGTCAACAAGCTCGACGCGCTGGAAGACGACAAGCGCCCCGAAACCAAAGGCCAGGCGGCGCTGGCATTTGCTAACATCCGCGCGGCGCTGGAACACTTTGCCCAGGCCGCCGGCATCGAAATTGCCACCGTGGTGCCGATCTCGGCGCTCAAGGGCCACAACGTGGTTGATGCGGTGCCAGGCTGGTGCGGCTACAACGGCCCAAGCCTGCTCGATATTCTTGAACTGCTGCCCAACACCCCGGCCGACAGCGGTTTGCCGCTGGCCTTTCCGGTGCAATGGGTCGAGAAATTTGCCTCATCGGCCGACACCTCGCAGGGCCGGCGCATTTTCTGGGGCCGGGTGGCCAGTGGCCAGGCGCAAATCGGCCAGGTCGTCCGGGTATTGCCCGGCGGGCAAACTGCCACGGTGGCCCAAGTGCTGGGCCACACCCGGCAGCCCGGCCCGGTGCCAGCCGGTCACAGCGCCGGCCTGGTGCTCGACCGCGAAGTCGATGTGTCGCGCGGCGACTGGCTGCTCGCCGTTGCGGCCGCCACAGCCGCCACCGCGACCGCCACCGCCACCGACGATGATTTTGCCGATGCCCCGCCAGCCCCCGCCAGCCTGCCTGCGAGCCGTGAACTGGCGGTCACCGTGGCCTGGATGGACGATGAACCGCTGCTGGCCGGGCGGGTCTATTGGGCGCTGCATGGTCACCGCTGGGTCAAGGCCCGGGTCAGGCGCATCGTGCATCGCCTGGACGTCAACACGCTGGCCGAAGAAGATGCCAGCGCCTTGCCGGCCAACGCGATTGGCCATGTCGAGCTGTCGCTGCAAGAGCCGATAGCGGCGCGGCCCTTTGCCGAGTCACGCATCTTGGGCTGTTTGGTGCTGGTGGACACGGCCACGCATCGCACCGCCGGCGCCGCCCTGATCAATTGACGTGAAAGCCAATAAAATCACCCCCTTTGCCTTCACCGTAGAAATTTCACCATGACCCATACCGTCACCGAAGCCTGTATCAAATGCAAGTACACCGACTGCGTCGATGTTTGCCCCGTCGATTGTTTTCGCGAAGGCCCCAACTTTCTGACAATTGACCCCGATGAATGCATTGACTGCGCCGTGTGCATCCCAGAATGCCCGGTCAACGCCATTTATGCCGAAGAAGACGTGCCGAAAAACCAGCGTCACATGACGGCACTCAACGCAGAGCTGGCCAAATTGCCAACCTGGAAAAGTATCACCAAGCGCAAGGCCGCGCTGCCCGATGCCGATGCCTGGAAAGACAAGACCGGCAAGCTGTCGCTGCTGGAACGCTGATTCGGCAACATTTGCGCATGGCCGCCGTGATTGAAACCGACGCGCTGGTAGTCGGTGCCGGGCCGGCCGGGCTGTTTCTGGTGTTTGAGCTGGGTTTGCTGGGCATCGCCGCCCATCTGGTCGATGTGCAGGATCAGGCCGGCGGCCAATGCATCGCGCTCTACGCCGACAAACCGATTTATGACATTCCCGCCGTGCCGCTGTGCACCGGACGCGAGTTGACGCACCAGTTGCTGCGGCAAATCTCGCCTTTTTCACCGGTCTTTCACTTTGGCCAGCAAGTCGGCACGCTGGAGCGCCAGCCCGATGGGCGCTGGCAGGTCGAAACCGAAACCGATGGTCGGCTTTGCCAGCAGTTTTTGACCCGCACTTTGTTGATTGCGGCCGGTGTCGGCGCCTTTGTGCCAAAACAGCTCAAGGTGGAAGGTCTCGCCGCGTTTGTCGGTCGGCAGTTGTTCTACCAGACCAGCCCGGCTGGCGCCTTGGCACAGCAGCGGGTGGTGGTTGTCGGGGGCGAGGATGCTGCCGTGATGAACGCCCTGGCCTTAGCCGAAAGCGGCGCAGACCAGGCGCAAAGCGTCACGCTGCTGCACCGCCGCGATGTGTTTGAGGCCAGTGCCGCCGACCTGGCCCGCCTGGCGGCGCTGCGCGCAGCAGGAATAATTCAGGTTCAGGTCGGTCAGATCACCGGCATTCAGACTGCGGGCGGGCGTTTGAGCGCGGTGCTGGTCAGCACCCCGGACCAGGCCACGCTGACGCTGCCGCTCGATATGCTGCTGGTCTGTCAGGGCATCAGCCCGAAACTCGGTCCGCTGACGCACTGGGGTTTGGCGATGGAGCGCAAGCAGCTTTGCGTCAGCCCGGCCACCTTTGCCACCAGCGAACCCTCAATTTTTGCGGTCGGCGATGTGATCACTTACCCCGGCAAGAAAAAGTTGATTGTCTGCGGCTTTCATGAGGCGACGCTGGCCGCTTTTGCTGCAGCCCGGCTGATTCAGCCAGAGCAGTCTGAGGTGCTGCAGTACACCAGCAGCAGTGCACTGCTGCAACAGCGCCTTGGCATTCGGTCTGGCGCATAAACGGGGCGGTGCCAGCTTGGATGGTGGCCGTTTTATCCAAGTCCGATAATGCGCGTCACTCCATTCATCAGCGCAGAGAAAAACATGACCAAAAACACATCTCGGGGCTTGCGATACCTGCCAGCCGGTGTCAGCCAGTCGTTGTTGGCCGCGTCGCTGGTAGCAGGTTTGGCCGTTGCCGCCCATGCCACGCCAGAGCAAGCCGCCAAGTATTACGAAGACGCCTTGCAGCGTTATGAAAAGGGTGACTTGCCCGGCGCCGCCATCCAGCTCAAGAACACAATTCAACAAGACCAGAAAATGTTGGCAGCACATTTGCTGCTGGGCAAGGTCTTGCTCAAAAACGGAGAACTCAAAGGCGCCGAAGCAGCTTTTGAAGAAGCGCTGGCCCAGGGGGTGAACCGCAGTGAACTGGCCATTCCGCTCGGGCAGCTTTACCTGATGCTGGGCGAACCCAGAAAACTGCTCGACACGGTGAACGTGGCAGGTCTGCCCCAGTCAATGCATGCCGAAATATTGACCCTGCGCGGTGTCGCCCATGGCATGTCGGGCAGCACCGTGCTGGCGGCCCGCAGTTTTGCGGATGCGCGTGCCGCCGACCCGGGTGCAGTGGCACCGCTGCTAGCAGAGGCACCGCTGCTGCTCAGAGCCGGCGAGCGCGACAAGGCCCGCGCCATGGTCAACAAGGCGACCGAACTGGCACCTGACAATGCCGCAGCTTGGTACACCCATGGGGTTGTTCTAAGCGCCTTGAAAGACCTGAACGGTGCCTTGGCCTCACAGACCCGGGCCGTGGGCCTGAGTGCCAAGTTCATTGATGCACGGGTGGCACGCGCCGGGCTGCTGATCAACCTTAACCGCGAAAAGGAAGCTCAACAGGAGCTGGACCAACTTGCCAGCCTGGCACTGATTGACCCGCGCGCCTCGTACATGCGCGGGCTGCTGGCCAGTCGTAACGGCGATTCTCCGGCCGCCAAACTGGCTTATGGCGAAGCTGTCGGACTCATTGACAGCTTGCCGCCTGGCATGTTGGCGTCCAGCAGTGAGGTTTTGATGACGGGTGCCTTGGCGCACCGGGCACTGGGCAACCGCGAGAAGGCCAAAGCCTACCTTGAAAACCTGCTGAAACTTGATGCCAAACACGCCGGCGCCCAGGTTTTATTGGCATCGATGCTGCTTGAAGTCAAAGACCACGCCGGTGCGCTGCCCCTGCTGGAGTCCGCGCAGCGCGCCAACCCCGACGACCCCCATGTGCTGTACCTGTTGGGAATGCTGCGGCTGGACCGCAAGCAATACCTGCTGGCCAGTCAGTTGTTTGAGCAGGCCATTGCGCGCGGTGGCGAGCCATCGGTTCTGCGTGAGCTGGGTGTCAGCCAGTTGGGGCTGGGCCAGGGTCAACGTGGGCTGGCCAACCTTGAGAAGGTGTATGCCGCCAACCCGGCCGACCTGAAGGCGGGCATTCAACTGGCCTTGACCTATGGTGCACAGGGGCAGTTTGCCCAAGCGCTGCAAATTGCCGAGGCCATCGTCAAGCGTGACCCAGCCAATTTGACCATGCTCAACTTTTTGGGCAATGTGCGCGGGCGCACCGGCGACAAACGTGGCGCGCGTGAAGCCTTCGGGCAGGTGCTGGCCAAAAACCCGTCATTTCGCCCCGCCGCCATCAATCTGAGCTGGCTTGACATCGAAGAGCGCCGCTTTGACGAGGCGCGCAAACGCCTTGCCCCGATGCTGACCCAGACCGGTAACGACCCCGGGCTGCTATTTCAGTTGGGCGTGCTGGAACTGCGCGCCGGGCGCCCCGACGACGCCTTGCGCCATTTGACGCGGGCCACCGAAGTGCAGCGTTCTGACCCGCGCCCGGGGTTTGCGATCATCGAACTGTGGAACAGTCAAAAACAAGCCGACAAGGCGCTGGCCGCAGCCAAGTCGCTGGCCTCGGCCTACGCAGACAGCCTGCCGGTGCAAATGACTCTGGCACGCAGTTACCTGGCGGTGGGCGACAAGAACAATGCGCGCCTGACCCTGAAAGACGCCACCCGCCAGGCCGAGTTTGACGCCGACAAACAGGTGCAGATTGGCCGCATGCAATTGATGGCGGGCGGCACCGATGACGCGTCATACAACGTGCAAAAAGCCTTGCAAGCGCACCCCGATGACGTGAATGCCTTGGTTTTGCAGGTCGAAGTCGAGTCGCGCCGGGGTGATGCTGGCAAGGTGGACATGGCCCTAAAGACGCTGGCGGCCAAACACCCGGGCAGCGTGGCTGCGTTGATCACCAGCGCCCATGTGGCGATGTCGCGCGGGCAGTTTGCGCCGGCGCTGGCAGGTTACCGCTCTGCGATGGACAAGGCACCCTCGACCGCCACGGCCATCCTGGTGGTGCGCGCCCACATTGCGGCGGGCCAGCCTGAGCAGGCGCTGATCTTCATGCAAGCCTGGTCAAAAAAACAACCCGCAGACCTGAACGCGCTGAAAGCGTTGGCACAGGTTCAAATTCAGGCAGGCAAACTCGAAGACGCGCGTCAAAGCTTCAAGCAGATTCTGGCGACCGAGCCGGATGACCCGTCCACGCTGGGCAGTTACGCCCAATTGCTGCAGCAGTTGAACGACCCTACCGGTGTGGCCATGGCTGAAAAAGCCCTCAAGTTGTCACCGGGCAACCCCGAATATGCCGACCTGCTGGGCTGGATATTGGTGCAGCGTGGCAACCCGGAAGAAGGCTTGCGCCATTTGCGCGAAGCGCGCCTGCGCCAACCCTCCAACGGCGAAATTCGCTTTCACCTGGCCCAGGCGCTGGCCAAGACCGGGCGCAATGCCGAAGCCAAAGATGAACTGGCCGCCGCCCTGGCAGCGCCAGTCAAGGTTCGCAAGAGTGCTGAAGTGGACAAACTCAGGAAATCGCTGGGGCTGTGAAGTGTTGTTGTGTGTTCATTTGACTGTCGGAATATTTGACACATTTGGATCCGTGTGGTTCTTGGTGAAACGTTTTTCTATATAAATCAAGAACTTTTTTAGTTGGCCCGGGTCTTGCTTATGTCTTGATAAGTCAAGGTTAAATTGAACTTTGGCAAATCGAGGATTGAGCGCAGAGCTTGCCGTTTCGGGTGAGTTGACTAAAATCCCGATAAGATCAAAACCTACAGTTTGTGAACATCATGAAAACTATGCAAATGCCCAATAAAGTTCGCCAGATCATCGGTATGGCTGCGGTGGTGTTTTGTGCGTTGGGGGCGGGGGGGGCGCAGGCGCAGGCTAACCCCCCTACATTGATATCTGTGCTAAATCCGCATTTATATGAGTCGGAGTTGCTTCAGTATGGTAACTTTCAGAGAGATACATTTACTGGGGCCTATCAAGTCAAGGAAGGTGCGAACGGTGTTCCGTTTTGGGTCTATTGTCTTGACCCATTGACCTATTTTCAGACTTCAAATAATTACGGCACGTCGGATTTGAGCACCTTTGTAAAGAAGGCTTATGGGGATCTGTTTAACACAAGGAATTCATCAGGCAACTACCTGGCAAATAATGTCACCGGATCGACGGTTGATAACGATTACGATGACTCAAATACAACACCCGACATTGTTTTGGCCAAATTGACAGAGTTGTATTCACACGCGTACTTCGACAGCTTGACCAGCAATGACAAATCGGGGGCCTTTCAGTACGCTATCTGGGAGATTGAAGGTGATACTTCAAAAACAATGTCCAACTCGGGTGGTTACTCCAGCACATCGGGAGGTATGAAGTTCGTCGGAACTGATGCTGGTTTCCAGACCGAGGTTGATAGGTATCTGGGGGCGCTAAACACTGGAACTGATGCCGGTTGGCAAGCCATTCGTTTGGGCGCAACCAATACCTTCACATATACCGTTTACAACTCGTCACCTTTGGGTCAATCCCAGACCGTCATGAAAGTGACCCCCAACGCTGTTCCCGAGCCGACTTCTGTCATGCTGTTTGGCATCGGCGTGCTTGCCTTGGGTGCGTCTCGTCGCGCTACCCGCAAACAAGCTTCCGCATCATGATCGCCTGATCCTTTGCCTCGTTTTGCCGGGCAAAGTGAGATCGACCCGATGTCAGCGTCGGTACAGGCCGCAAATGGCAGTGCTTTCTGACGCTGCACAGTGTCTGCAACATCACGCTTAATGGACGATGCGCTTCTCGTCAATGAACTGTCGAAAAACTTACCAGCCGCTGCGTGTGCAGTTCAGTTCTATCACCCCGACATGTACTGACAAGCCAGCTTGGCGCACCGGATGCTGAAAGCCACCGAAGCTTCTTGGGCGTGGCCCGAAGAATTGGGGGTCAGAGTCCGATGGCACTGACTTAAGCGCAATTGCTTGCCAAATTCTCCCGTTCGCCCTGAGCTTGTCGAAGGGCAATGAAGGCTTCGACAAGCTCAGCCCGAACGGAAACCTCCTAAAGTCAGTGCCATTGGGGTCAGAGCCCAATTCGGTGATACCTTGCCGACGAAATCAACCATTTTGTGCCGAATTGGGATCCGACCCCAAATCTGCTACAGTCTCCGATTACTATAATAATAGTAGCTATCAGCGCTGTATCCATAAGGGCTAGAGGCATAAAACACTATAAATTTTTGTTCACAAGCAGCATCAGCATGGCCTGCTATTTGCTCAAATTCGTGGCGGTTCTGCTGGCCAGTCAAAATCAGCCATTTGCCCGTCACGCCGGGTATATCGGGGGAAACACATGAATTTCAGGTACCTTGTCCGTTTGATGGTCGTGTGCGCGACCTGGTTGGCGACTTCGCTGCACGCTGACCTGGTCAACACCATCGCGCAGGTCAAACCTTCGGTGGTGATTGTCGGCACCTTCAAGGCCACCAACAGCCCGCGTTTTGCTTTGCGTGGCACGGGTTTTGTGCTGGCCGATGGCAGCGCACCGGGCAGCAATCTGGTGGTGACCAATGCCCATGTGCTGCCCAAGCCGGCCGACGAAGACCCCGACACTGCCTTGGTGGTGCAGGTTCGCACCAGCGGGCCAGAACTGCAAATGCGCACCGCCACCGTGTTAGAGGTCGACAGCCTGCATGACCTGGCGCTGCTGCGGTTTGATGGGCCCGCCGTGCCCGGCATGACCCTGCGCGACTCAGACACCGTGCATGAGGGGCAGTCGGTCGCTTTCATGGGTTTTCCGATTGGTGGCGCGCTGGGTTTTTCGCCGGTCACGCACCGTGGCACGGTGTCGTCGATTGCACCCGCTGCTTTGCCAACGCCCAGCGCTCAGCAGCTCAATGCGCAGGCCATTCGCAATTTGCGCGGTGGCAGCACGTTTGACATCTTTCAGCTGGACGGCACCGCCTACCCCGGCAACAGTGGCGGCCCCCTGTTTGACCCGAACACGGGCGTGGTGCTGGGTGTGGTCAACATGGTGCTGATCAAAAACACCCGCGAATCGGCTTTAAGCAGCCCGTCAGGCATCAGCTATGCAATTCCATCCAAATTTGTCGCCCAACTGCTGCAACGGCGCCAGCCCAAATAAGCCGATCAAATAGCCAACATCCGCCACGCCTCGCGCGAGATGCCTTTGCGCCGGCTGACGCCCTCAATCTTCCAGAAACCGCGTGGCGTAGCTCAGGTCTTCGTCAACGCTGCCGTGCTGCAGTGCGCTGACAAACTTGCGCCAGGGCAAGTCGGGCTCGGCCAACTTAAAGCCGTAGGTGCCGGCGAAGCCGTTGGCTTTGTCACGCACGGCCATTACCTTGACGGTGGATTGTTCGGATTGACCCAACTGGATTTGCGCCTCGCCCCACTCACCCAGGGGCAGCGCTGACCGGCACAGCGCCTGAAAACCAAACTCTGACAGATCGGTGAGCGTCAGCTCGAAAGCAGCGTTGGTTCGCGCCGTGGTCACTTTCAACAGGCCCGGGCATTTGACCGAATAGCGGTCGTGATGCCGCAGCGGGTGCGCGCTGACCCGCTGATCGTCAATGCGGGGCAGCACCGCCTGGTAAGCGTCGATGTTGTAGATGGCGCGCAGCAGCACCTTGCGCCGGGTTTCCAGCCGGGCAAACACCTGGGTGCGCTGGTTGAAAAAATAGTCCAGCAGGGCCGGCGTCATCACCGGGTCGTTGGTGGTGTGGTAGCGCCGCCGCGGCAGCACGATGTTGGGCAGCACCGCCTCAAAAAAGTAGTTATGCAGGTTTTTGCGCTGCGACTTGCTGCCATATATGCGCTGAAAGCGGTCGCCTGCATGGTGCAGGTCTAGCGTGGCGCCGACTGCGGGCGCGCCGTTGGCAAAGTCGTAGTTGTCCACCAGGTTTTGCGTCAGGCGGTGAAACAGCAGCAGCGACTCGTACAGTTCGATGCGATTCGGGTTGACGGCGATGACCAGGTGCCGCACATCAAAGAAGGTTCTGCAGTACTCGTGCATGAACTTCATCAGCGGGAACAGGATCGAGCCGCCGGTTTTGCGGAATTTGGGGTGCACCGCCAGCGCCGATACTTCGGCAACATGGCCGTGCCGGGCGCGCACCTCGGTCAAATCGAAAATGCTTTGCAGCGGAAAACCAATCAGGCTTTCACGTATCAGCGACAGCGTGCCGACCACCTCGCCGTCAAACTTGGCGCACAGCGTGGTGGTGGTGGGCAGCGCGTGGTAAACGGTCACGCGCATGCCAGACGGGTCGGGTTTCATGAAGCCGCTCGACACATATGCATCATGCAGCAGCGTAAAACAGGCTTCGAGCTCTTGCTGGGTTTCGGCAATTTTCAGAACCAGGCGTGCGTCAGGCTGCGGGTCGCATTCGACAAACGAGCGGTAAATGGCAAAACGCGCCGGGCGCGGCAGCACTGCAAAGACCTTGCGCAGCCCTTTGTGGAGCTTGTGTGTGATGCCCATGGTGAGAAGTTACAGGTTTTGCAGCTTTTGCAGTGCCAAGTTTAAGGTTTCCGCCTTCTTGGCGAAACAAAAACGCACCACATGCTGATCAAAACCATCGGCATAGAAGGCTGACAACGGAATCGCCGCCACGCCAAGCTCGGTAGTCAGCCATTTACAGAAATCAGCCTCGGGCAGGTCATTGATGGCCGAGGTATCGACACACTGAAAATAAGTGCCTTGGCAAGGCAGCAGCTTGAACCGGGTTTGCTGCAAGCCGGCGCGAAACAGGTCGCGCTTTTGCTGGTAAAAGCCGGGCAGGTTCAGGTAGGGTTCGGGCTGCGCCAGGTACTCGGCCAGTGCATGCTGCACCGGGGTATTCACGGTGAACACATTGAACTGGTGGACCTTGCGAAACTCGTGCGTCAACTCGCGCGGTGCTGCCACATAGCCGACTTTCCAGCCGGTGACATGGTATGTCTTGCCAAAGCTCGACACCACGAAAGCCCGCTCGGCCAGGCCGACAAACCGGCTGGCGCTTGCGTGTTGCTGGCCGTCAAACACCATGTGCTCATAGACCTCGTCGCTGATCAGAACAACGTTGGTGGCCGCCAGCAGCTCTTCCAGGCGCTGCATGTCGGCCGCCGACCAGACGGTGCCGCTGGGATTGTGCGGAGAATTGATGATGATGGCGCGGGTTTTGGAGGTGATGGCGGCGGCAATTTTGTCAAAATCCGGGCGAAAGCTGCCAGGCGTCAGTGGCACCCGCACCACCACGCCGCCAGCGAGCTCGATGTTGGGGCGGTAGCTGTCGTAGCACGGCTCCAGCACGATCACCTCATCGCCGTGATGCACCACCGCAAGAATCGCCGTCAAAATCGCCTGGGTCGCCCCGGCTGTAATGGTTATTTCGGCTGCAGCGCAATACTGGCGTGCGTACATAGCTTCTATTTTTGTAGCAACTGCGTCGCGCAATGCCGCCACGCCGGTCATTGGCGGGTACTGGTTCAGGCCCTTTTGCATGGCCCGTGTCACGGCATCGACCAAGCTGGGGTCACAGGCAAAATCCGGAAAACCCTGGCCCAGGTTGACGGCGCCGGTGTCGCTGGCCAGCGCCGACATCACGGTAAAAATGGTGGTGCCGACCTGCGGCAATTTGGATTGAAGGCGGGGGCAAGACATGTTGGGTGGATAAAACAGCGGTTGATGAACTACAGCTCATAGTCATTGACTTGCCCGGTCATGGCGCGCGCCACCAGACCACGATCAAGCCGGTGACTGAGCAGTTCGGCAAATTGATAGACAAAATGGCGCAAATAGGCGCCGCGCTTGAACGCCACGCGCGCCACATTGACGCCAAACAACTGGCCGACTGACCGCACCATCAGCCCGCTTTTGCCGCCATCGTGCTCAATCTCTCGCACCGACATTTCGGCGGCAATGCCAATGCCCAGCCCGAGGCGTACATAGGTCTTGATCACATCAGAGTCAATCGCTTCAAGCGCGATGCGCGGTGTCAGACGACGGGTGGCAAAGGCCTGGTCGATTTTGGTTCTGCCGGTGTAGGCCGGGTGGTAGGTGATGAGCGGCTCTTTGGCAATGTCTTCCAGGGTCAGGTGCTCTTTGCTGCCCAGCGGATGTCCCACTGGCAACACCAGCACATGATGCCATTCGTAACAGGGCAAGGTGACCAGTTCGCCATAGTTGGTCAGCGACTCGGTGGCAATGCCGATTTCTGCGACCTCTTCGAGCACCATGCGCGCCACCTCATCCGGGGAGCCTTGGTGCAAGGCGATATTCACCTTGGGGTAGGTCTGCCGCAGTTTGGCGACCGGCTCGGGCAGGATATAGCGGGCTTGCGTGTGGGTGGTGGCAATCGACAGGGTGCCGCTGTCGCCCAGGCTGTAATGCTCGCCCACGCGCTTGAGGTTGTTGACCTCACGCAAGATCAGATCGATGCTTTTGAGCACCAGTTGGCCAGGCTCGGTGATCCGCTTGAGCCGCTTGCCGTAGCGGGTAAAAATCTGAATGCCCAGTTCGTCTTCAAGTTCAATGATGGCTTTGGACACACCGGGTTGCGAGGTGTGGAGTGCCCGAGCCGCCTCGGTCAGGTTGAGGTCACGCCGGGCGGCCTCTTGGACAAATCGGAATTGGTGCAAATTCATGGGCAGGCCCGGGTTGCCGGTCTGCCAGACCGGGCAATGCGCGCCAGCAGCGCGATGACTTCAGGCTCGTCACCCACCGATGGATTGAGCCGGAAATACAACGCCGGATAGATCGCCTGCAAATGGCTGACCAGCAAGGGCATGTCTTCGCGTGCATGGCGGCCAAGCCCCAAAAACATCGGAACCACGGTGATCTGGGTCACGCCCTGATGCACCAGTTCGGCCACTGCCGTGGCCAGGTCTGGCACGGTGCGTTCCAGAAAAGCGCAGCGCACCAGCGCCTCGGGGTCGGTGGACAGCATGGTCTGGGCCACCTTGTCGATCGGGATTCGCCATGCCGGATCACTCGAACCGTGACCAAAAAGAATGGTGGCCTGCATACCTGTTTGCCTCCAATAACGTTAAATTTTGAAACATCGCACCCAAATTAGCGCCGAAGCACCAGCCAGCCAAAGGCGGTCAAGGACAACACCGAGTAAATCAAGCCTGGCAAAGCGGCGGTCAGCCACGGCTGCCAGTTTTGCAGGTTGCCAATATAGCCAAAAACATTGTTGAGCAAAAAGAAACTGATGCCAGCCATGACGCCACCAAAAACATAAGCCGCAATGCCGCCCGCGCGAAAGTGCAGGTAGGCAAATGGCAGTGCCAGCACCACCATCACCAGACAGCTCAGCGGGTAAAACACTTTTTTCCAGAACTCGATCTCGTAGCGCTGCGCGGTCTGGGCGTTGGTTTGCAGGTGCTGAATGTACTGAAACAGATCAATCGTGCTCATGCGCTCGGGCTTGAGCAAGGCGGCCGACACCATTTCGGCACTGATCTGGTTGGGCCAGCGCAATTGCGGCAACACGGCGCGCTCAATCTGTATGGCTGAATTGCCGCCAGCCGGAAATTCAGTCCGCTGTGCCCGCTGCAGCAGCCAGGCATCGTCTTTCAGGATGCTGGCCGACTCGGCCAGCGACATCGACATCAGCAAACCCCGGTTGTTGAATTCAAAAATCCGCACGCCACGCAGGCTGCCGTCAGGCGCCAATTCACCGACGTTGACGGCAAACTGGCTGTAGAGCTGCTTTTCTTTCAGCCAGGCCCCGGTTTGACCCACCGTGATGTAGCCGGTGTAGCGCGCCTTGAGCAGTTGGGCGGTGCGGTCGGCGCTGGGCGAGGCGTAGTCACCAATGGCAAAAGTCAGCAAAACGAACCCGAACCCCAACGTCAGCAGGGTTTTCAGGGCACGCCAGGGGTCTAGCCCGCTGGTTCGCAAAATGGTGTATTCCGAGCTTTCTGCCAGCCGGGCCATGACGAAAATCGTGCCGATCAGCACCGCAATCGGCATCAGCTCGTACAGGTGGCTTGGAATCATCAGAGCCACGTAGGCCACGGCGTGGGCCAACTGGTAGCCGGTGGCGGCATGGCGCCCGACCGACTGGACTTCTTCAACAAAATCAAAAAAGCAAAACAGCGACAAAAAACCCAGCGTGACAAACGCCACGGCGTTAATGACTTCGCCATAGATCAGGTGGCGCAGGGTTTTCATGCGGCGGCTCTGGTCAGGCGCGGCCATTGCCAGTTGTTATGGCCCTTGGCCAGCCACAGCACGGCCAACACCAGGACACCGCCATGCAGGACCAGCATGTGGGTGGCAAGCGTCACCTTGCCAGAGGCAATCCAGTTCTGCCCCAGATTCAACAGGTTGTAATAAATCACGAACGTGAACAGCGAAAACACCAGATTGACACTTTTGTTGACACGCGGATTCACGCTGGAAGCGGCCACCCCGATGATGACAAAATTGATGGCTGCCAATATCAGCCCAAAACGCCATGAAAGCTCGGCCAGGCTGGCGGCATCCAGATTGAGCAGCAGTGCCATGGTGGTGCGGGTATTGACTTGGGCCGACGTGTTGGCGTCGAGCAAATCGGTGTTGACCTGCGTGCCATAGACCTCAAATTCGCTGATTTTCAGATCGGTCGTGCCAATCACGCTCTCAAGCCGCTGGCCATTGTTGAGCAGCAAGAACTGGCCCTGGGGCCAGGCTTCGATGCGTCCGCTGCGGGCAGAGGTGATGGTTTGCTTGCCGTTTTCGGTGGTTGCGATGAACACATTGGAGCCGGTCTGGTTCTCGGTAACATTCTTTTCAACAAAGAAAACGCGGTTGCCATCGGCCGACTCCTGAAACCGCCCAGGCTCTATGCGTTCGATATCGCTGCGCCGCTGGTACTGGTTTTTAAGCTCTTCAATACGCAGGTTGCTCCATGGCAACACCAGCAAGGAAAGTGCTGCCACCACCACGAAAACTGGCCATGAAAACCGCAACAGCGGCCTGAGCAAACTCGCCAGGCCCTTGCCGCTGCACAGCCAGATGACCATTTCGCTGTCACGGTACATTCTGGACAGTGTGGCAATGATGGCAATGAACAAACTCATCGTCAGCAGTGTGGGCATGTAAGCCAGCACCGTGTAGCCCATGACCAGGGTCACATCCGACGGATTGAAACTGCCGCGCGAGGCCAGGCCAAGCGTGCGGATCAGCGTCATGGTCATCACCACCGTGACCAGCACAATCAGCGTGGCGCCAAAACTGCGCGACAGTTCTTTGCGTAAAGAAGAATGGAATAACATGATGCCAAAGGAAACTGCTGATTATGAACTTTGAACTCCTGGCCCTGGCCCAGACCGACCTGACGCAGGAAAAAACCGATGCCTTGCTGGTCATTTTGACAAGCGCCTTTCAACCCGGCCAAGATGCCGTGTCGGCGCTGATCGCCAAGGTCAGCCAGTCGGGCGACTTGCCAGCCAAGGCCGGGCAATTGCTGGACATCTACCGCCCCGCCGGGTTTGCCTGTGCCAGGCTGGTTTTGTTGCAAACCGATGCCGCGTCGGCAAGTGATGTCCGCAAGGTGCTAAGCGCCGCAGTGGCTTCGATCAAGGCATCCAAGCCGACGCAGGTCACGCTGTTGTTTGCACAAGACCCCAGCCCGACTATGCTTCGGGTGGCACTGACCGCGCTGGCCGATGCCAGCTATGTTTTTACCACCACCAAACCCAAGGCAGAGGCGCGCACCATTGACACCGCCAGGCTGGTGGTTGCCGATGTGCCAGGCCTGCAGGCGGCTTTCGATCAGGCTGTCGCTGCGGTGGCGGGCATCGAATTGGCCAAGGAATGGGGGAACCGGCCCGCCAACCATGCAACACCGTCCAAATTGGCGCAGGCGGCACGGGCGTTGTCCAAGTTGCCGCGCATCAAGTGCAAGGTGCATGGCCCCAAGGAGGTGGCCAAACTTGGCATGGGTGCATTTGAAGCGGTGGCGCAAGGCTCTGACGAGCCACTGCGCTTGATCGAACTGAGTTACAACGGCGCGGGCAAGTCGGCACAGCCAGTGGTTCTGGTGGGCAAGGGCATCACCTTTGACAGTGGCGGCATTTCCATCAAGCCGGCAGCCGAGATGGACGAAATGAAGTTCGACATGTGTGGTGCTGCCAGTGTGCTCGGGGTGTTTCGCGCCTTGGCCGACTTGCAGCCCAAGATCAACGTGGTGGGGCTGATTCCGGCCTGCGAAAACCTGCCGGGCGGGCACTCGGTCAAGCCTGGTGATGTGGTGACCAGCATGAGCGGGCAAACCATCGAGATACTCAATACCGACGCTGAAGGCAGGCTGGTGCTGTGTGACACGCTCACTTTTGCAGAGCGTTTCAAGCCACGGGTGGTGCTCGATATTGCCACCCTGACCGGTGCTTGCGTGATTGCCCTGGGCGCTGTGCGCAGCGGTTTTTTTACCGCCGATCAGGCGCTGTCGGCAGCCCTGGTGTCGGCCGGGGAGTCATCCCAGGACCTGTGTTGGCCGATGCCGCTCGACGATGACTATGCCGAGGGCTTGAAAACCAACTTTGCCGATGTTGCCAACGTGGCAGGGCGACCCGGCGGCGCCATCACCGCCGCCAAATTCTTGCAGCGCTTTACCGGCGCTTATACCTGGGCACATCTGGACATCGCCGGCACCGCCTGGAAGAGCGGCACCGCCAAAGGTGCCACCGGCAGACCGGTCGGTCTGTTGCTTGAGTATTTGATGTGTTGCGCCGCTGTGAACACCACAACGTGACATCTGTCGCCTTTCATTTGCCGGTAGCGGACAAGTTGGCCTACACCTGTCGACTGCTGCGCAAAGCCGTCACCAGGGGTTCCAGGCTGGTGGTCACTGGTGCTCCCGACACGCTGGCGCAACTCGATCTGGCACTGTGGACTTTTTCAGCCACCGAATTCGTGCCGCATTGCCAGGCCGATGCGGTTGACGGCGTGTTGCGCCGTTCAGCAGTGGTGCTGGCCGAAACGCCAGCGGTGATTGATGCGCTGCCGGGCATCCTGATTAACCTGGGCAGTCAGGTTCCCGAAGGTTTCGAGCGCTTTGAGCGGGTCATCGAGGTGGTGACGGGTGACGATGACGACCGTCAGTGGGCACGCCAGCGCTGGAAGCATTACACCCAGGCGGGCTTTCCTCCGGTCAAATTCGACATGGATCAGCGAACCACGGCATGAGCACAGCGCCCAAGAATCTTCCCCGGTTCATACCGACCTTGACCGAAGTGGTCGATCCGGCCAGCCTGACCAGTCTGACCGTCATCTCAAGGCCGGACGTGGAGGCCATGGTGACACTGGTACAGCAGCAAATACAACCGATTTTTGAGCGGCGTCTGCAAGAGGAACTTGACCGCCTGGTGCGCGCCGGCGTTGCCAGACAATGGGCCGATATCAGCACCCGGCTGCAAGACGAGATGGACATGTTTGTCCGACAAGCGGTGATTGACGCCATCGGCACCCTGGCGAAAGCCAAAACACCCAAATAAGCTGAACCGGCGCCACAATAAGGCGTGGTTCTTGGTGACTACCCTAACAACGTGGCGCAAAAATTGCTGTATCGTTAGAGGTGTTGGATTTTTTTGATTCACAATTTTTTTTAACCTGGAGTTGTCTATGCAGATGAAATTGAAATTGACGGTGGCGGCAGCGCTGGCAGCAGCGGCTGGTGTGGCTTTGGCGCAGGATATGGTAGTCAAGATCGGCCATGTGGCACCGATGTCAGGTGGACAAGCCCATTACGGCAAGGACAATGAAAACGGCGTGCGCATGGCCATTGAAGACTTGAATGCACAAAAAGTCGTGATCGGCGGCAAGACAGTCAAGTTTGAAATTGCCGCCGAAGATGACGCGGCTGACCCGAAACAGGGCACGGCAGTGGCACAAAAACTATGCGATGCCAAGGTGGCAGGCGTGGTGGGTCACCTGAATTCAGGCACCACCATCCCGGCAGCCAAGATTTACAACGACTGCGGCATCCCTCACATCACTGGTGCTGCCACCAACCCCAACCTGACCAAGCCGGGCTACAAGACCACCTACCGCATCATTGCCAATGACAACGCGCTCGGTGCCGGTCTGGCCTTTTATGCGGCCGATGCCTTGAAACTCAAGAGAATTGCCGTGATTGACGACCGCACCGCCTACGGTCAGGGTGTGGCTGAGGTATTTTCAAAAATAGCCAAGACCAAGGGCATTGAAATTGTTGATCAGCAGTTCACCACCGACAAGGCAACCGATTTCATGGCCATCCTGACAGCCATCAAGTCCAAGAAGCCCGATGGCATTTTCTATGGCGGCATGGATGCACAGGCTGGTGCCATGTTGCGCCAGATGGATCAGTTGGGCTTGTCGAGCGTGAAGTTTTTTGGTGGTGACGGCATCTGCACTACAGAAATCATCAAGATCGCTTCCGGTGCCAAGAGCCTTGACGGTGTGGTGTGCGCAGAAGGCGGCTCTTCCATCGCCAAAATGCCGGGCGGCACGGCCTGGAAGGCCAAGTACGATGCCAAGTATCCTAACCAGTTCCAGATCTACAGCCCCTATACCTACGATGCGACATTTGTCCTGGTTGATGCGATGAAGCGCGCCAGCTCGACCGATCCCAAGGTTTATATCCCCAAGCTGATCGACACAAATTACAAGGGCATCACGGCATCGATTGCATTTGAACCCACTGGTGAAATGAAAAACCCGTCGATGACACTGTCAACCTACAAGGATGGCAAGAAGATCGCTTTGAACTGATTCGGTTCTGCTGCCTTCAGAAGCCACCCCTGCGGTGGCTTTTTTATGACTCATACTCCGGCATTGGGTCAATCGGCAACAATGCTCAGTTAAAATTCAAGACGCACGGAGCGGTGGATGAGCGGTTTAAGTCACACGCCTGGAAAGCGTGCGAGGGGTAAAACCCTCCGCGGGTTCGAATCCCGCCTGCTCCGCCAGTAATATTTAAAAATCCTTGTTTTTCAAGGACTTTTTTTTGATCTAAAATTTCAACTATCAATTTGACTATCAAATCAAATTTGATTTTGGTAGAACGAATTGGGACTCCATAGCACTTCGGTGGTCAAATTGAGCAGCCCAGTACAAAGCCCTCAAGGGTGTTTCGGGACATCAAGCGCCCCCGACGCTGACATTGGCATCGCAGTAATATGGGAGTCAATCAACTGAATTTTCGCCATCGGCTTCATAAAACCGAATCGCATTGCGCCCTGCGTCTTTGGCCTGGTACATGGCAGCATCGGCCCATCGCAGGATGTCTGCACGCGGGGTTTCATGGTTGACAAACAGCACTACACCAATGCTGGCCGAACAATGGTGCTCTACGGTTATTTCAGTTCCCCCATCTTTCCTGTGGCTCATGACGTAAGGTGCCGACAGGGAAGCGAGGATTTTTTCTGCAATCAACTGGGCCTGTGCCCTTGATTCGACTTTATCCACATCAAGTTCAGCCAGCATCACGACAAATTCGTCGCCTCCAAAGCGGGCCACGGTATCGACCACCCGCACCACCTGCTGCCCCCCTGCATCCGGCCCGACCACCAGCAGGCCGTCCTGCTCACAAGAACCGCAGATTGGGATGGCTCAATGTAACTTGCAAAGCGAAGAATGGCGGCGCGGTAGGCGTTCATGGCAGACAAGCTTAACCTGCCGCATGACCCCGTGGTTCATTCAGGGTTTTGCCACTGTCCAGACCGACCCCATAAAGCGCTCCGGCTTGGGTTTAGGGCATCAGAACGGGTATGGTTCCTACCAGGGAGACATTCCAGGAACCCTCCAGGTGGGCGACCTGGAATACTTCCTGGGGACCGGTGGTTCCGTCGGTGATGGCGGTGACACCGGTGTTGTTGAGGATCAGCCACACGTCCGCACTGTTTCGGGTGTCCGCCGTGATCACCACCGATTTGGTGACCTGGGTGGGTGCGGCGAACAACTTGCCCGCGCCAAAAAGTGCCGCCACATCGGCTTCGTTGGCAGAACGTGAGACCACATCCGTACCGGACCCATCAACCCATGCTCCGTTGTTTTCAACCAATGTCACCAAGCCATTGGTGACATTGATCGCAAGAACGACCGGAGATGCCGGTGCCAACACTGGGACCTGGGTAGCCATCACTGCCTTAAGCGCCGTAATGTCAACCGTTTTGTTCAGCAGGCGACTGAAATCCAGAAAGTCCTTGCCATTGCCAAAATCAGTGATGGTGGTGACAGCCGGTTTGGCCTTGTCCTGGTACACATTGCTCGCGGCCAGAATAAATGTATCGTCACCCAGCCCCCCCGTCATCACGTCCTTTCCGCCAGTGGCGGTAAAAGTGTCGTTGCCATCCCCGCCAATCAAGGTGTCCTTGTCTGCACCGCCTTTGGCTGTTGAACCCGCCGCAGGGGCCTTGAAGAGATTGGGTTTGTCGCTGACGCCGGTATAGATCACCTTGCCCTTGCCAATCGCCTCGCTGGCGTCCAGACTGGTGGTGCCGCTGGCCAGCGAGCGCTCAAAGGCAGCGACCGAGCCAGACAAACCTTCGTCTTCGCTGTAAAACACCTTGAATGCGGTTGCGCCACCGAGCTTGAAGGTCATCATGGACATGTCCCAGATCAGGTCGGAACCCAAATCACTGGAGAGCGTCAAATCGGTGCCCGTGCGGGTCAGTGCCGCATACCCTGCCGTGGCCGACAAGCCCCCCGCCCGCAGGGCTTCAATAATGCGGCCAGGCGTGGTGTCGCTGGCATGGACCAATTCAAATTTGGTCGCCTCGCGGTCGGCACCTGCAAGGTACAGCAAGGAAGTTTCGATCGCTTGCACGGAGGCGACTGCGATGCTGTCAAAGTGGGATGCCACCGCCAAAAGTTGATGTCGCGTATACGTTCCGTTGTCCAGCCCGCGAGCGAAGTCGGTCGCCCAAACCGGGTTGTAATCTGATCCAACCAGACGCAAAAAAATTGCGTTCATGAAGTCCAGTGATTTGGGCAAGCCATCGTTGCTTAAGGGAAGGCCGGGCAGGGTCAATATCACCTTGCACACATCCGGAAATGTCATGCCACTGCGCAGTACATCCATTGCCAACCCGAACAGGGTGGCGTCCGGTGCACGGTCAAACGCCAAAAAAAACATGCGCGCCACATCACGTGCCGGCCCCTGGCTGAAGGACGGCGAGGCATAAATGGCTTTGAGCGTCTCCCCAAGTGTGGTGGCGCCGGAATCCACCCGAGCCGCTTCCACCGTCAGTTGCGTGTCGGTGGGTTGCGTAAACGTCAACACTTTGTAGAACTTGGTGATGATCGCCTTGTTGGTCGGCTTGGTGGATATGCTGGTAACCATAACACGGAGTTTAGGCACTTTGGTGCCGGTGTTTATCGTCAACAAAGCTGTGCATTACCCCTCAATTCAGGGCTTCCCCAAAGCTTTGGCCTTGGGGTATTACACAAATGTCTCGAACGTGGCGGTCAGGCGGTCGATGTGCTGCCGCTTGAGCGTGTCATCCAGAAAACTCGCCTCAAAACTGTTGCGCGCCAGCACATAGGCATACTTTAAACTGCGGAAACAGGCATTAAATGTCAATTGCCAGCCGGGAAATCATGCGTTTGTGTGGCCGGTGACTCAAGCAAGTGCAGTGATAAGTACAAAGAATCCAGTTGCACACCCAACCAAGATACCAGCGGGAAAAAGGAATGTGAAAAGAAATAGGCTCGTAACGAAAACGACCGTTTGACAGACACTATTTCAACGATGAAATTTGACCGGGTTCGGTCAGCAACAGGCTCATTGCCGAAATAGCCGTTTGCGATCTGCATCCTCCAAACAGGGCATTCGCCCATGCAGACCAACAGTAAGTTATCTGCTCCATACCAGGCACTACTCCGATTCATTTTAGAGATCGTGACTGGATAGCCCATGCGTTCACATCAGCGCTTGCTGCGAACTGTGAATACAGCCGACAGCTTTCTTGGCCTTTGGGACGCGAAGTAGCAGGTTCAAAGCCAAAACCCTCAAATTTTTTTTTGCTACAGCGTCAATAGCAGTCGCAAAGCCGCTTCGACACGTCGCAGGTGGTTGGTGCTCAATGTTGCAATGGGTTTTGTGCCCATGAACCGTGTGTTGGAAATTGCCCTTGTTTGGTCGATCAGCAAATCGGTTTCGTGCTTTAGACCTGGCAGCTTTCCTAGAGTGCGTATTCCGGTGATCGTGACCGATCATTCCGGTCGATCGTGACCGGTTGCGCAGCGAGCAAAAGTTGCGCAGCGCAAAGTTGCGCACTGCTGCAAGCCTGGCGGGTTTGTAACTTGGTATTGGCTGTTCATGGTATTTAATTTCAAATGGATATTGGCAAGCGAAGCGCGTCAGGCCGTAGGCAAGACCCTTGTGGGTAAGTAGGGTGAAAGGGATGGGTATGTGGTCAAGCTGGGCGTTTTGCAAGCTTGTCCACATATCCACGCCGACCCCCTGCTTATCCATCAAGCAGCACGACCAGAACCGTCTCACACCGGCTGGAAAATTCTGGGCAGGTAGCGCTGGAGATGATCGAGGTGAAATCAGGGTCTTCTCTGGGTGAGGACGATATCGTGCGGTTTAAGGATGTTTACGGGCGCTGGCCAGATTGCCTTATGTGACAAAGTTGCTAACCAAACGCTTCAGCCCGCTTGACCCGGATCTTTTGGCGCAAATCGAAGCCGCGCCACTGACCACGCTGGAAACCTGGTTTGACCGCGCCATTGATGCACCCAGCATTGATGCCGTTTTTGCCGATACACCAACTGATGGGTCATTGCTGCCCCGTCGCAAGGCAGATGTTTGACCAAAAGACCACGATACCGGAGCCTGCCATGCGCTTTCTTGATGTTCAAACCGACTTTGCTTTCAACAAAGTCTTTGGTTCGCAGCAGTCCAAACCGGTGTTGATTGACTTCCTCAACGCCATCCTCGACTTGAGTGCTTGCCAACGGCAGCCGGGTCATCGTCGAAATGCAGGTGCTCCATGTCGAAGGAACAGCGGCTGATTGAATACAGTGACGACATCGAACTGGTGTTTGTCGAACTGCCCAAATTTGAGCGCAGCCAGGATCAGCTTGACAACATCCAACAGCAATGGATTTACTTCATCAAAAACGCGGGCAAACTCGACTTCATTCCACAAAGCCTCAACACCCCGTGCATTCGCCAGGCTTTTGCGATCATCAACGAAGCGGGCTTGAGTGCCGAAGAGCTAGAAGCCCAGCACAAGCGCCGCGACTTCATCATCCTGCAACGCGATTCGCTCACCAAGGCCAGAAGCGACGGCGAGCAAGCGGGGCTGGCAAAAGGCATTGAGCAAGGCATTGAGCAAGGCCGTCTGGCCGAGCGCCATGCCGTGATCCGCAAGGCCCACCAGAGCGGCCTGCCGCCGCAACTCATCGCCAGCCTGGTTGGCTTGAGCGAGGCGGAATTGATAGCGCAGCTTCAGGGCCTTGGGCTTTGACTGGCCATTTGGCCACTACGCCCAGGGGAGCGTCAATTCAGCAATCCATCATGGTTGCATAACATTTCAGTCTCCAGCCCTTATGCAGTCTGCGCTGACAGCTATCAAAATCAGATAGTCTCAACCTCAAACCGGACCACGCTGCGGCTGGTTTTGCTGAACTCGACACCCATCAAATGGATCGGCTGCCCCAGTGCCAGGTAGGGTTTGGCATAGCCCTTGTCCTTGATCTGCTGCAGGGCGCGACCTTCGGGTACCAGCTCGACCACCTTGAATTCAAACAAATACACCTGGGCGTTAAAGCGCACCGCCATATCGAGCCGACCGACGCTGCTGCTGGCTTCGCACACCACATCCAGCCCGCAAGCGGCAAAGTAGCTGTAAAACACGCTGGCGTAATAGCCCTCGTAATCGGCAATTGGGTTGTTGATGTGCCACTGGTGCGGGATGCTGGCAAAAAAAGCCGTAAACAGCGCTTGCAGGCCAGCAAAATCATTGACTTGCAGCAGCCGGTAGAGTTGTCCGATGCGCGCGCCGGGCCGCGCAGAGCCGCCACTGAGGGCTTGCAGCAAACACTCATTGAGGCTGGCCTGTACCTCCAGATTGGGGTATTTGAGCGTCAACTCCAACCGCCCCGGCATCTCCCAGACATCGGCGATGGTCAGGTAGCCGGTTTGAAACAGCAAGGCCTCCACCGGCATCTGATCCACGTCAAAGGTGGACAGCAGGCTCTCGGAAGCCACGATGCGGTTCAAGTCAGGAGTAAAGGTGTGCCCTTGCGTGAGCAGGTCAATCAAAAAAGTCGGCGTACCCGTCTGAAACCAATGGGCCATAAATTTGCGCGTGTCAAACAGCAGCAGCGCATCAAACGGGTTATAGACCGGCGTGCCCAGCCAGTTGTAGCCGTTGTACCACTGGCGGATTTTTTCCCGATCCAGATCAAACAGTTCTGGGGCAAAAACGCTGTCAATATCGGCATCGGTATAGCCACACAAGGCGCTGTAACGGGCATCAAGCGTGATGTCTTTAAGATTGTTCAAGCCCGAGAACAAGCTGACCCGGCTGAACTTGCTCACCCCGGTGAGCATGGCAAACTGAATATGCGCATCCGAATCCTTGATGACCGAATACAGATTGCGCAGACCATCGCGCATCTCGCGCGCCATATCGGTTGCCATGATGTTGTCCAGCATCGGCTTGTCGTATTCATCGACCAGCACCACCACACGCTGGCCAAACTTGGCTTTGGCCAAACGGATCAACTCGCCAAAACGGCCAGAGAGCGTCGGCTGGCTGGTACAAACGCCCAGAGTTTGCTGATTGATATCGAGCTGCTCACTGATTTTGGCATCAAGTGCTGCACACGAATGCACCACACCAGCCCCAAAGCTGATGCGAATCACCGGGCTTTTTTTAGACCAGTCCCAGCGGGTTTCAGCCGCCAGCCCGACGAACAAGTCCTGATGCCCTTCAAACAGTTCTTTGAGCGTGTCAAGAAACAAGCTCTTGCCAAAGCGCCGGGGTCGGCTCAAAAAATAATACTTGCCAGCCTTCACCATATCCACTGCCATGCCGGTCTTGTCAACGTAATAGCAATCGTCCTCGCGGATTTCGCGAAAAGTCTGGATGCCAATCGGCAGCTTGCGCCGCTTTAGGGCTGCGGGTAAAGCCGGGGAGGAGTTCATTGGCGAATTTTAGGGGGCGACCGAAGATCTGGCTTGAAGGTTTGAAACCGCCATCGACGCACCCTGGCAGTGCCCGCATTTTGCCAATACGCCACCGTGCTGGCTTTGGTCGCGCAGCTTGTCTGCGGCCAAATGGACCTGCTGGGGCGGCGTAACTAAACAACCACAGGCTGAAGCCGGAGGGTTTGCGTTACGGACTGGAAGTCCTGATACGCGTCGCCTGAACGACGCGTCTTGCTGCGGCTTCGTTTCATGATTGCCTGTTCGGTTTGACGCAGAAAGAGATTCAGGTATCACGTGATTTCACTGCTAACCGTTCCGCTACCTCCAATGTTAGTACTTTGTAGCGGTACTTCGTCACCCATACAAAGTAATACTCAATCTGATATACCGTGTAACTTCCGTATCTGTAATCCATTTCTTACCTCCAGCACCCTCATTTTCCTGGCTGAAGCTGACCGGTTGGAAGCCGGTGGTTTTAACCTTTTGATGGAAAATAAACGTTATTGAATGAGTGCCGTGCTGGGCAATGGCTTGCAGCAACCAGAAGATTATTGCAGCAGTTTCAGCACCCCTTGTGGAATCTGATTGGCCTGCGCCACCATGGCGGTACCGGCCTGTTGCAGGATCTGGGCGCGTGACAGATTGGAAGTTTCCATGGCGAAGTCGGCATCCTGAATGCGACTGCGCGCCGCACTCATGTTCTCGGAACTGGTTTGCAGGTTGGAGATGCTGGTTTCAAAGCGCGATTGCAAGGCACCAAAGGTGGCACGCTGGCTATTGACTGCTGCCAGCGCCGAGTCCACGGTGGAAATAGTACGGGTAGCCGAGTAAACCGTTGACACGTCCAGACTGCTGGTCGCTTGCAATTCACTTGAAGATGTCGCAGCTTTGAAGTAGCCTAAGCCACCAGCTAGACCGCCAGCGAGGCTGCTAATGCCAAAAGTCTTGTCCGAATCCAATACCACAGTACCGGTCACATAGGCCGACACAGCACCACCGGCAATAGCCACAGTTCCAAGAGTCAAGCTACTTGCGACCAAAGAATTATTCGTAATACTTATGTCGTTGCCCGCGCTGTTCGTTAATGTGATGCCATCTCCCGCAGCATTGAGTTTTGCAGTCACCCCGGTTTGGGATGTCTTGTCGTTGAA
>CAIQOO010000194.1 GCA_903873485.1 uncultured beta proteobacterium
TGTACCGGAACGGTTAGCAGTGAAATCAATTGGTACCTAAATCTCTTTCTGCGTCAAACCGAACAGGCAATCATGAAACGAAGCCGCAGCAAGACGCGTCGTTCAGGCGACGCGTATCAGGACTTCCAGTCCGTAACTCAAACCCTCCGACTTCAGCCGGAGGTTGTTTAGTTGTAGCACTTACATCCCATCTGTCTATGTTGAACGTGTAAATCCGGTACGCTCCCAAGGCCAGATTTCCACGCCATAGTGGTTTTGAATCCTTTTCACCAGCTCTATGGACAAGTCATCGGTCAACTCGTTGACAAAGTAAGAGCTGCGCAGGGCAAAGGGCTCATGGCGAACAGCGTCTCGCTCGTAGGTCAGACCTTCATGCTGGATCATCAGGCTGGCCCGCTCACGCAGCACTGCGCTTGAGTTGAACACCCAGTCAACAAAGTCGATCTCTTGAGCTGTCCAGTCGCACACTGGCGCGCTCAGGATAAACCAGAATCGCCGGTCACGATAAACCAGAATGACCGGTCACGGTCCGCCGGAATACCCACTCAGGTAGTCGGTCGCCCAGTCCGGGCCATTGCGGTTGCTGGCATGCCAGTAAAGACGCTCGTTGATTTTCGTGCGGCCGGTGAGCCCTTCCGCAATGTAGGGGTTGGCCGCAATGCCCCGGCGCATATAGGTGCAGGCGCTCACAAAATCCCCCTCACGAAATGCAATTTGGTCTGCCTGGTACCAGTGCGCCGGTGAACCTGTGGCTTCTTTCAGATAGCTTTTCATGGCACTTTGGGTGTCGCCCGTCATCAGGCTGATGTCGCCCAGCAGCAGCCGCACACCCAGGTTGTCTGCAGGGCACCAGGCCAGCAGCTTTTTGGCCAGGGCTTTAGCCGCCTTGCCGTCACCCCGGTGCATCAGCCCCAGCAGATAGCCGTGGGCAATGCGCAAGAAGGATCGGTTGTCCTCCTCCCCCCATGAAATCTGGCCTTTGAAGCCGGGCGGGATGAGGGCGGTAGCCTGCCGGCAGGCTTTTTCGCGCAGGTCGGTGGATTCATCGCGCATCTCAAGGCTCCAGAGCCGGTTGGCGATGAAGTTTTGAATCTCCATCTGGCTGGGGAACTTGAGCAGCAGCTTTTGGGCGCGCAGCAGGCCCTGCTTGTGGCTGACGCGGCCTGCCTCCAGGCTGTCGATCAGCTCGTCAAGCGGGGGTAGGCACGGTAACGCAAGGGGTGGTGGTGGTCAGCCGTTGCCGAGTTATTGACCTGGCTGCGCGGGGTGCCAAATTGATTGAGGTTGCACCCGCGAGTGTTGTTGAGGAAGTGCTAGCCAAGTTGCAAGCCATGGTTTAAAAAGGGGACGCTACCCTTTAATGCAAGCTGTAAAAGCCCTCTACAAACAGGGGCGCATTGAGTTGTTAGCGCCGCTGCAAGGTGTCACGGAAGCCGAACTATTTGTTATCGCCTTCGATAAAACGGCACAGTTCAGCAACGGGAATTTGCGATTTTGTGTCGAACCCGGGTGAATTGGATGAATGCATGAACAATGCATGCATAATGCAGTCATATCAAGTCTATGGGGGTTCGTCATGCCGTCTTTGCAAATTCGTCAAATGCCCGATGACCTCTACAACGCCTTGGCGTTCAGGGCAGCATTGGCACACCGCAGCCTGACCCAGCAAACACTGGCAGAGCTAAGCATTGCGGTAGGTTGTAACGGCAAGCAGCGCCGCCTGCAGGTGTTGCAAAAGATCAAACAACGCCAGGCTCAGCAGCCCTTGACTGTGGCCATGCCTGATCTCCAAGAGTTTGTTCGCCAAGACCGAGAGCGCTAAAACCCATGCGCTTGGTACTCGACACCTCTGCCGCAGCGAATATTGTGCTGGGCACGGCAGACGGGGTGCGGCTTACTGGTGTAGTGGAGCAGGCAGATTGGGTTATTGCACCTGGCTTGTTTCACAGCGAGCTGGGCAACACACTCTGGAAAACCGTACGCTTTGGCAGTTTGTCACAGGATGCGGCCGTTGACTTGTATGACGATGCCGTGGCGTTGGTTGATGAGTTTGTGGCCGATCAGCCCCTCGTTATCCAGGCCATGGCTGCTGCCCTGCTGCATGGTCACCCTGTCTACGACATGATTTTTGTCGTTTTGGCGCAGCGCTATGGTTGCAAGCTGCTCACCACCGACAAAAAACTACAGGCTTTGCTGCCGCACATTGACCCGGCGTTGTGTGTTTAATTGGTAATTGGGGTCACTGTGGGGTCACTGCAGTTGTTTGTACGGCTGCTTTTTGCTACCCATGCGTTTGAGGGGATGATTCAGCGCGAGGGTGATGGTCAGCGCTGGCATCAAGAAACTTGCAGCTGCAGTTCTTTTCCGCATGCCCTGACGTACTTGCGCAGGGTGGCCAGCGATGGCGAGTGCTTGCCGGTGGCCAAGGCGCGCTCAAGACGGGCGACTGCAGGGGCCAGCGTGCCCATGCGGGTGTGCAAGCTCGGCTTGGGTCAATCCAGCTTCTTGACGTGCTTTGAGCAAAGCATCGAGGAGTTCACCCTCTTCGCGTTCGATGCGTGCAACTTCTGCCGCCACGCCGGGGCGGCTCATCAGTTTCTTGACGATTTCATCATGCGTGGCCATGTTTCACCTCTTTCATGCGGTTAAGTGCAGTTTCCAGTTCGCGCGGTGGCGTTCGGTTGGTCTTCTTGAGGAAGCTGTACAGCATCACGATCCGTCTTCCAACCCGCGTGCAGTAAAACACCCTTGCAATGCCTTCAGCCCCTTTGAGGCGGAGTTCAAGCAAGCCATCACCCATCGACTTGGTGTGTGGCTCCCCAAGATACGGACCCACCGCTACCATACGACGTGTTAAGACGATGTACCGTGCTGCCAAGGTGTCGGGCGAGCAAGGATGTTTTTCTCGACGTTCTCGCTGTAGTAACCAATGGCGTATTCCACGCTGCAAGATAACAAATATGTTATCTAAAGGCTCAGGACTGAGCCGTAAAGACTGGTGGGATGGTCTTGCCGCTGATGTTGAGTAGCCTGGGCGGGTTGGCCCAGCTCATTGAAGCAATGGCCACGCTAGGTTGCCCTAGTTTTAGCGGGATGCTTCTGAGCAGCGCGGGTTAAGCGTAACCCGGCCAAATTGATGCGCAGTTTGCCAGCGTTACGTTCTGGTGCGGATACTTTTTTGGCGCACCACGCCCATCACGCCGAATGGCAAGTGCAGTTCTGCGCCATTGCGCCGCAGATGCCGCCAAGCATTCAAGCCGAATTGCAGGCCGCAAGCGTCATTGCCCAGCCTTTGCAAAAGTTGCTGTCCCTGCTGGCTACGCCGCCGCATAAGGCATGGACGGCAAACGGATGCCATTTTGATGTTTACTAGCCAAGTCTTGCATTTTTACTAGACAAGTCTTTTAAATAGTGTCTGAACGAAAACCCTGTTTATCAATATAAATCAATACGTTACACCATTTTTTTGAAACGAAGATTTTGCTCAAAAATTGACCTTCCCTAGGGCGATTTTCTGAAAGTTGCCTAAAGCGATTGTTTTGCACAAATCTTCGTTTTGGAAAAGTCATATAACTATATGATTTTCATTTAAAAATGACTCTTCGTTCAGGCACTACATCGCCGCCAACGGTTATCTTGACTTCTCTTCGTCCATCAATTCCCTGCTGCCTGGCATTGGCTTCTGGGTACACAAGCCGTGGCGGTGCAGCCCGTCTTTTGGCAGCCTGGCGGTCAGCCGGAGTTGGCCTTATCCGCGCAAGGCATCAAGGGCAGCCGCCAGACTGGCTTCAACTGGCAATGGCTCTGCGCCCATCCGGGCTGCCAGCAGCTCGGCACACAGCACCGAAAAACTCAAGCCGCGTGAACCCATGGCCGCGCAGATCCACAGGCTGGGCTGCGGGCCAGCATCGAGCGGGCCCACCAGCGGCATTCGGTCGGTGCTGACGCAGCGGCTGCCTTTCCAGGTGTTGATCGCGGTGGATGCAAAAACCGGCGCAAGCGCACGCGCCAAGGTGGGCACAAGTTGCTGCAAATGCGCAAAGTTGCGGTCGTGGTTGTCGGTGTCGCTGCGCTCCAACTGGTTTTCTGGTTGGTAGGACGACCCGGTAAACCAGCCAGACCGGTCGCCAAGCGGAATTTTCGATATCAAACTGCCTGCGCCATTCACCGGAAAAGGCGGGAAAGCCAGCGCTGGGTCAACTGCCTCGGTGTGCCAAGCCCAACTCAGCAGCCCGCGCATCCCTTGAGTGGCTGGCAGATGCTGGAGTCGTACTGCCAGGTCGGGCTCATCTGATGCGAGCGACTTGAGAAGATCCCTGGCACCGCAGGCATTGGCCAGCACCACGCGCTCTGCCGTGCATAGAACGACCCCGGATTCGTCCAGCAGCTGCCAGACGCCTGCGGCATGTTGCAAGCTGCCCACGCCCGCATTGCCGAGAAAATGCACACCGGGTGTAGCAAGCCAGGCATTGACCAGCTCGGCGGGTTTGATCCAGGCACCACTGGCATGCCAGATGCCGGGGGTCAAAGCCTCAGCTGCCGGGTCAATCAGGGCGTTGTTGCCCGGCCTCGACCAGTCTTTGCCCGCATCGGACCACGGCGCGGGCAACTGCGGTGTGCCGCCAATCTGGCGCTCCAGCACGCCGCTGGGTGCCCATTGCTGCCCGGTTTGCAGGTGCCAGCGGGCTTGCTGCAGCATCATTCGCACACCGGCGCGCGACAGGCGTGACAGATGGCAGTCGTCAGGGGAGACATGTGGTAGCACCAGTCCAACCGGCAAGCCGGAAGCGCCGGCGGCGGCTGTGGCAGCTTGATCAAGCACCCAAACCTGCCAGCCGCGCCGCGCCAGCGCTGCCGCCACGCTGGCGCCGGCCAGGCCGGCACCGATGACGGCACAGCGCTGGATCGGCAAGGCATCGGTGCTGGCGGGCTGTCGAGACGCCTTGAGAGTCCAGGGTGGGTCAAAAACCGCCTCCAACTGGTACTGCGCAGCGCCGTTGGTCAATGCTGTTTCAGCCGTGACCGCAAAGCCGCATTGCTTGAGGTGACTGCGCAACATGGGCAAATCGGTGGGCTGTGCCTGTATCGCCCGCAGGCTGGTGCCACGTCGGCAACAGCGTGCCAGCGCCTTGACCGACCACAAAGACAAGGGATCGAGTGCATCAGGCCGATCATCCGGGTTGCACCAGAGCAGCACCGAATCGGCCCGAAACTGCTGCTGGCGCAGCAGGTGCATGGCTTGCCCCACACACAGCGTCAGGCAGACATGCCCATCGGCGAGCAAAAACCGGTGGAAGCCGGCAACTAGCCCAAACCACTGGGCCGCCAGTGTGCGTGCCAGCGCTTGCCGCTCGGGGTTGTTGCCACACCGGTCAATCAGCACTGCGGCTGCCACAGGGCTGGGGCAAAAGGCCACATAGTGCAACATCCGTGGCCGCTGGGCATCCTGCTGCCAGGCCAGCCATTTGGCAAAAAACGCCTGCCCGTCGCCAAAGTCGGTATTGAGCACCCGCCAGGTGGCCAAACTTTGCCAGCGGGTGGCCGATGCCTGATCACGCTGCGCGCCGCCAGCTTCCATCGCAGGCACAGGCAGGTGTTTCAGGCTTTGGGTGGCACATAACCCTGGGCGGCATCGGCGCCGCTGCCAAAAAAGTGGTTTTCCATCTGGCGCGCCAGGTACTGCCGGGCCCGGGCATCGGCCAGGTTCAGCCGGTTTTCATTGACCAGCATGGTCTGGTGCTTGAGCCATTGGCCCCAAGCCTCCTTGCTGACACTTTGCCAGATGCGTTTTCCCAATTCACCCGGGTAGGGCGGAAAATCCAGCCCCTCCGCTTCAACACCCAGCTTGATGCAGTTCACAGTGCGCGCCATGGTTTACCTTTTCATTCGTGGATTGGATCAAAAGACGAACTTTAGCAAGCTTTTGAACAAGTGCTGCGACTGAAGTAAAATCCAGCCCTATGGCAAAAGCAGATACCAAAACCAAAATTGTGGCCGATGGCCTGCGTTACAAATCCAAAGTGTCGGGTTCGCCCTTCACGGCGGCAACTTCGTTTGGCGCAGCCACCATGTCGTGCTTCTTGTGTGGCAAGCACCGTGCTCGCTCGCAGATGGTGTCCAAGAAGATATTGGGCAAGTCGCAGGCGGTGTGTTCGCCTTCCTGCAAGGCGCTTGACGAAGCCAACAAATAGCGGATGTTTTCCTTCGTGCTTTCGGTGATCGACGGCGCGCTCGGTCGCGCCTATTTCGCCTTGGGTGCGGTGTGTTTTGCCATGCTGGCGTTTGGCCTGTACCTGCAACACAGTGTCGGGCTTGATCCCTGCCCAATGTGCATTGTTCAGCGCTATGCTCTCCTATTTGTAGCTATCAGCGCAGTGCTGGCGGGGGCTAGCGGCAAAAAAGTCATTCATGTTTTGGCGGCTGTGCTGCTTTTGGCCGGTGCCGGATTTGGTGCCTTTGTGGCGGCACGCCAGAGCTGGCTACAGTGGTATCCGCCCGAGGTGGCCACCTGCGGGCGCGACTTCTACGGCATGATCGAGAGTTTTCCGCTGAACCGCGCCATCCCGATGATTTTCCGCGGTAGCGGCGACTGCTCCCGGGTGGACTGGACATTTTTGGGCGGATCCATCGCCAACTGGTCATTTGTCTGTTTCACGCTGATTGCTGCCTTGGCCTTGCTGATTCTTTGGCGCAAGGCCACCCGCCGCAGCCACTGACTGGCTATAACAAGGCGTTTCCAGGGTGTTCGCCCCGTTCATACACCACATGGGCGCGCCCGACCAGCAGCGTGTCAAGCGGGCCAATGTTGGATGTGTCCTTTTTGGCATAGGGCAATTTGTGCAAAACAAAGCGCATCGCATTGAGCCGGGCGCGCTTTTTGCAGTCTGACTTGATCACCGTCCAGGGCGCGTCAGCCGTGTCGGTCTCAAAAAACATTGCCTCCTTGGCCTTGGTGTAGTCGTCCCACTTGTCGAGCGAAGCCAGGTCAATCGGGCTGAGCTTCCACTGCTTGAGCGGGTGCAACTCGCGTTCCTTGAAACGGCGGCGCTGCTCCTTGCGGCTGACAGAAAACCAGAACTTGATCAGATAGACACCGCTTTGCACCAATTGCCGCTCAAACAACGGTGCCTGATGAATGAACTGCTGGTACTCGTTTTCAGAACAAAAACCCATCACCTGCTCAACGCCGGCCCGGTTGTACCAGGATCGGTCAAACAGCACGATCTCGCCGGCAGTCGGCAAATGCTGCACATAGCGCTGAAAATACCACTGCCCACGTTCGGATTCGGTGGGTTTTTCAAGTGCCACCACGCGCGCGCCACGTGGATTGAGGTGCTCCATAAACCGCCGGATGGTGCCGCCCTTGCCGGCCGCATCGCGCCCTTCAAACAAAATCACGATACGCTGGCCAGATTCTTTGGCCCAGCTTTGCAGCTTGAGCAGTTCGACCTGCAGCTTGTATTTTTCTGCCTCATAGCGTCGGCGCGACAGCAGGTTTTTGTAAGGATAACCGCCGGTGCGCCAGTCCGTGGCCAGTTCATCATCAGGATCGGTGGATTTTCCGTTGGGGTTGACCTGGCTGCCCAGCAACATCTGGCGCACCGCTGCAATGTCTTCAGCCGAACTGCCCGCCAGCAGCGTTCTGAGCGCGTCTGCCTTGTCAGTCGATTTGGCCAAAATGGCCATAACGGCGTTTTGCTGGCTTCCCTGAGCGGCATCCATGCTGGCTTGTACCGCATGTTTTGCCACACCGGCGCTGGTTCTGGCGCCGCTGATGTCGCCTTGAACCGTGCGACGGGTAACGGTTGCGGCCTTTTTGCTGACGACTTTTTTGGCCGGCGAGGTTGTTGCAGCCGCGCTGCCGGGCTGCAAGACCGCTTTTGGAGTGCCGGGAGAGAGGGTTTTTTTGAGTTCTGCCATTCGGGTCTCGTTGTCTTGGTTGTGTTGTGGCTGCCGACATGATTTTTGCCGCAAAGCTGCAACCGTGTCAATTGATCATGTTCAGTCAGCCCAACGCAAATTTGTTCCGGCCACGCATCCCGATGAGCAATGTGAGATTGTCAAACCAACGCTTGCGGAAGAGCATCCGCCCTGGCACCCCGGCAGTGGCTTACAGCGGCAGGGTATCAAACGTTTCGTAAGCCTTTTTCAGCCAGCTTCTGACACGCTGACGCTCCAGCAGTCCAAGTGCATCGAGATCGGGCCGACTGTTGATGGCGGCCCAGAAGCTGGCATTTTGCCGGTCCATCTTGCGCATGCTGCCCTCATGCAGTTGCGCCAGCGTGACCAACCGGGCACCCAGATCCCGTGCCTTGGCCAGGGCCGCCGAGTCGTCGAGCTGCGAGAAGTCGCTGCCGCGCCCGAGGTTTTTCACAATCAGGTAGTTGGGGCCAGCGCCATAGGTGTCGAGCAGCTTGTCGAGCAGGTCCACCGAGTCTTGGCCGGCATCGGCCACATGCCAGAAGTTCACCGCAATCCCCATGTCTGACAACACATCGATCAGGTCCGAGTCGTCAACCCAGCGCGCCAGCGGCGCGGCGGTTTGGGCGGCTAGGTCAACAATCACCCTGGGCTGCGCTTGGGCGGCGGTAACTTCCTCAAAAACGCTCACCACCTGGTCTAGCCCCTCGTAGCTGTCCACCAGCACCGGGCTTGCGTAATCGGCGTAAAAACGGGTAAACGAGGTGTGCGAGCGATCCGTGTCAAAGCCGACAAACGGCAGATCGCGATCAATGAAATACTGGGCTAAAACCCGTGCCACCACGGATTTGCCGACACCACCTTTTTCGCCGCCGATGAAATTCAGAGAACTCATGAAATTTTCCTGTTAGGTTGAAGATTTGACGCTGATTGACTTGCCCTGACTGGCTAGCAAGTGTCATGCTCAAAATTGGCAGTATCGGGCCAACTCAGTTGACTTTTTTCACCAGCACCAGGCTTTTGCGATCCCAGTTGTACTTGCGTTTGCGCGCTTCGGGCAGCCAATCCGGGTCCATTTGCTCAAAACCGCGTTTGATGAACCAGTGCATGGTGCGGGTGGTCAGCACAAAGATGCTGTCTAGGCCGGCCAGTCGGGCGCGCTGTTCAATGCGCTTGAGCACCCGCTCGCCGTCACCTTGCCCCTGCACGTCTGGCGACACGGTCAGCGCGGCCATCTCGGCGGTGCGTGCTTCCGGGTAGGCATACAGTGCGGCACAGGCAAAAATCACGCCATCGTGTTCAATCACTGTATAGAGGCCGATGTCGCGCTCTATTTCGGTGCGGCTGCGCTTGACCAGTGTGCCGTCTTTTTCAAACGGTTCAATCAATTGCAGGATGCCGCCGACATCGTCGGCGCTGGCTTCGCGCAGGCTCTCCAGCTTTTCGTCAACCACCATGGTGCCAATGCCATCATGCACGTACACCTCCAGCAAGATCGAGCCATCGACGGCAAACGGAATGATGTGGCTGCGCTCCACGCCACCTTTGCAGGCTTTGACGCAATGCTGCAGGTAAAACGCAGTGTCGGTGGGCTTGTCGGCGGCGGGCAAATCAGCCAGCAGCTTTTCGGCCGCATCCACCGGCAGCTCGGTATCAACCGGATTGTCTTCACTGACCGCCTTGGTGACATCGGTTGCGATGCCGGGCACTTCGGTGACAAAAATCAGTTTGTCGGCTTGCAGTGCAATGGCCACCGAGGTGGCGACTTCTTCCATGGTCAGGTTGAAGGCTTCGCCGGTCGGCGAAAAGCCAAACGGCGACATCAACACCAGCGCGCCCATCGCCAGCGAATGGGCAATGCCGGCCGTGTCAATCTTGCGCACCAGGCCTGAGTGCTGAAAATCCACTCCATCGACAATCCCGACCGGTCGCGCCGTCAGAAAATTGCCCGAGATCACCCGCACCGTGGCACCCGCCATCGGGGTGTTGGGCAAGCCCTGGCTGAAGGCGGCTTCAATCTCGTAGCGCAACTGGCCGGCTGCTTCCTGGGCACAGTCAAGAGAGACTTCGTCGGTGATTCGGATGCCTTTGAAAAAGCTTGCTGCATGGCCCTTGGCCTTAAGCTGCTCGTTGACCTGCGGCCGAAAGCCATGCACCAGCACCACCTTGACGCCCATGCTTTGAATCAAGGCCAAGTCTTGTGCCAGATTGGGCAGCTTGCCTGCCGCAATCGCTTCGCCACACACCCCCAGCACAAAGGTCTGGTTGCGAAACTTGTGAATATAGGGTGCCACCGAGCGGAACCAGGGGACGAAAGTGAAATTAAAGGGAAGACTCATGGCGTGGTTTGTGGCAATTACACATGTTATGGGGGCAAAAGACGAGCAAAGTCACGATCAAACATGACCAGCACATCTTGTTGTTGTAGCGCGCAGGCAGGCAGCGACAATGCGCGCCCGACCAAGTCGAGGTTGCCCTCATGGCGCATGGGTTCTCGCTGCAGCAAAAAATCAAGCAGCCGCTCCGGCCAGCTTGGCGTTTTCCGGAAAAGTCAGGCCGCGCCGGACGAACTCTTGCTGATGCTGTCTGCGCTGCACACTGTTGCGCACTGCGGTTGGCAGAAGCTCGGACAGGGTTTCACCCGCACCGGGCCGACACCCGATTTCGGCCCTGAACTCGAGGAGAACTCGCACTGGCGGGCGTGTTGCAGTTTTCATGGCTGAAATTGTATTGCGACGGCGATGCATCTACCCCCGGCGCCAGACGTGTGGAAGTTGTCCCTGTGCCAGTAGATCGACCATCCGCAGGATGCCAGAGTACACCGATGTGGTGTGCTCGACTTCGAAGGTTCGAACGATGGACCTGCCTCGGAGCCAAAGGACGTCTATTTGCTCAATCGTGCGCAGCGTTGTGTCGTCGGAACCAAAAGCCGACCGCAATCGAGATCACCAAGGGCGGGTCACTAACTTCTCTTTTTGTAGCTGTTTGCTTATATCCCATAAGGGCTAGAGGCCTTTTTTATGCATAAAAAATCTACGGGAGCGTATCTACTTCACCCAGCCAGCAGCCGGTTTGCGCTGGCTGCACTGCCAGACCAATATGTCATGACCCCGGATTCGTTCGAGTTGCCCCGACTATCGGGTACGCATTATCGGTATGGGCGGTGGCACCGTCGACCGCGCTGGTGCGCAAGGTTTGATTGACCGCTTGCCAGCGTTTCATCACTTGCCGACCTTTGCGATGCGGATGGCTTCAGCCTGTATGCGACCCATATCGAGCAAGGCGATACGCCTGACGCAGCAGAGGCCGTCAGCAACGCCGCATTGCTCATCCGCAACTAAATTACTTCATCTGCGCTGAAGCGCTGCGTATCAGGCTAAGATCCAAAGAAATCAAAGCAAAATTTCGCATGATCGAATTGGGATAAAAAAACTGTACATAAACCCATATTTCAAGTGTAATCACTAAGAGCGCTGCGGCTTGTTCGATGCCGCCGGTGAATCTGCACAAATGGAATACGTTCAGTAGTTTGATTTGCCTACCCTATGAAAACAACGTCATTTCGCTTCATAGACCTCTTTGCAGGTCTTGGAGGCTTCCATCTCGCGCTGCAACGCATGGGTGGCAGTTGCGTGTTCGCCGCCGAATGGAAGCAAAATCTTCGCGACTTGTACAAGGTCAATCACGGCATTTACCCCGAAGGCGACATCACCTTGGTAGATCCATCAAAGGTTCCAGACCATGATATCTTGACCGCAGGATTTCCATGCCAGCCGTTTTCTAAAGCTGGAGAGCAACTCGGTTTCGAATGCACCAAGCAAGGCGGACTTTTCTTCAATGTTGAAGCCATCCTTGATGAGAAGAAGCCGAGCTTTTTTATCCTCGAAAACGTTCCCAATTTGTTGAAACATGACAGTGGACGTACATGGGAGGAAATTCAGCAGCGGCTTGGGCTTGACGGTCTTGGCTACCATGTCCGTGCAGCACGCTTTTCTCCACATCATTTCGGAATTCCGCAGATTCGTGAACGGGTTTACATTGTTGGGTCCCGGCTTCCGCTGACTTCGTTTAAGTGGCCAGAAGTGACAAATGATGAAACCTGCATTGATAGTGTCCTAGACGACTATCCAGAAGAGGCAAAGAAGCTCTCACCGCAGGTAGAAGCATGTCTGGTTGTTTGGGATGCCTTCTTGAAGGCATGTCCTAGCAATGTTGTGTTGCCGTCTTTCCCTTTATGGTCTATGGAGTGGGGCGCGACCTATCCCTATGAGGTGGAGACTCCCTATGCACGGCGTGTCAGCCTCGGCATAGACGGACTCAAAGGATTTAAAGGAAGTCACGGGGTCAAGATTGGCCTTTACAAGGACATTGAGGATCGATGGGCCGCTCTTCCGAGCCATGCGAGGACGGAACAGTTTACGTTTCCCAAGTGGAAGCGCGACTTCATTCGTCAGAACAGAACGTTTTTCGAAGTCAACCGATCCTGGATCGAACCATGGCTTCCGCAGATACTTCGCTTTCCTTCAAGCTTTCAGAAGCTCGAATGGAATGTGCAAGGCGGCAAGCCTGGCATTTGGGACTACGTCCTGCAATTCAGAGCATCAGGTGTGCGAGTGAAGCGGCGCACCACCGCACCAAGCTTGATTGCAATGACTGACACGCAAGTGCCGATCATTGCTTGGCAGAAGCGTTATATGACGCCCAGCGAATGCGCTCGTCTCCAGAGCATGGACGATCTTAAACAATTGCCCAGCACCCCCACGCAGGCGTTTCATGCGCTGGGAAATGCGGTGAATTCCAATGTGGTTGAGAAGGTGGCAAGCGCTCTTCTCGCGGGGTTCGGGCAGTCTTCGAACGCCTCATCCGGGCCAGTTGCAACACATTCCATGCTTGAAACATGTTGAGTCCAGAACCTGTCGGCTCCTCTTCTGTGACAAGCGTCGGTATTCGACCGAATTCATCTATCCTCTCTGTCCTCGCGCATCTCAACTACAAGGCTTGGTTCGCCGTCGCCGAGTTCGTTGACAATAGCATCCAAAGCTACATCGCAAACAAGGAAATGTTGCGTGCTCTTTATGGGGACGACTTCAAACTGAAAATCAGAGTTTGGCTCGATCAGCACAACCAATTGATCGAGATTACAGACAACGCCGCAGGTATTCGGGGTGTCGATTTTCCAAGGGCATTTAAGCCGGCGGAAGTCCCCGCAGATAGAACTGGACTGTCGGAATTTGGCATGGGCATGAAGACTGCTGCATGCTGGTTTACGAATACCTGGAGCGTACGTTCCAAGGCGATCGGAGAGCCAGTCGAAAGGCTAATCCGATTTGACCTGAACTCAATCGTGGGTTCAAAGCTTGACAGTCTTCCGGTTCTTGAAACGCCAACTCCTGCGCACGAACATTACACAGTGCTTCGCCTAGAGAATCTGGGCAAGAAATTTCCGGTTAAACGCACGCAGAAGAAGTTGCGTGACCACCTGGCGAGCATTTATCGGGTCTATCTTAGGTCGGGCGAGGTCGAGCTTTTCTTCGATGAAGACAAGTCGCCTTTGCAGCACAGTGAACCTGAAGTCATGGTTGCGCCGCCATACGCGTCGCCGAATGCGCTGCCGGTCAATTGGCGAAAGGACATCAACTTCCACATGGGTGAAAACCGCCGTGTATTTGGCTTTGCGGCGCTCCGGGCGGAGGGTTCGACTACGCATGCCGGGTTCTCCTTGTTGCGGCGTAACAGGCTGATACTCGGGAGCGATGACGAAACCTATAGGCCTCAGGAAATCTTCGGCAATAGTAATAGCTATCGGTTCCAGCGCTTGTGCGGCGAGTTGAACATTGAGGGGGTCGACGTAAGTCATACAAAGGACGGTTTCGTATGGGACGACTTTGAGGAAGAGTTCTTGCAAAAGCTGCGTGACAATCTCCGGGAGGCGCCGCTGGATTTGCTGTCGCAGGCGGAAAATTTCCGTGTCAGACCAAGCAAGACAGCCCTCCAGCCGGTACTCAAGAAGGCTGGACAGTCTCTAGCCAATGACATGGTTCGTACCGGCGCTCAGGCACTCTCAATTGAAGGGGCCACGCAGGGTATCCTCTCGGCATCCGATCCGTTTGTTCCGGTCACCTCGCTGATCGCAAGTGAGAGCAAATTCAGTCTTCTCGTGGACGACCAAGTGTGGAATGTCGTGGTCCGCACATCAGTCGATCCTGCTGTGACGGAGATGATCCGTGTTGGCAAGACCGAGCGTCAGCAAATCGACCTTCAGGCTATCAACGACATCCAAGTCGATGTATCGATGGCCCATCCTTTTGTTCAGCAATATATCGGCCCAAAAAATGAAAACGCGGAACTCTTTCTTCGTCTTGCAGTAGCTATTGCACTGTCGGCTGAGAAGTCGAGCCGTGCGGGTTATCCAGTGCGCTTTGCCATGCACTGGCTCAATCGAATATTTCGAGAATGTCTGCCACAGGGAGGAAAATGAGCATCGTTGTAAGAGAACTGAAAAGCGTGCGTCCGCCTCTGAGTTGGGAGCCATTCGAACGTAACGAAACTGCGGCGTTTATCGATCGAAAGAACAAGCAAAACGGAATTCCCATTCCGGCATTGCAGAACATCGTCTTCGAAGCGCAACAAATACTCGGGCGCTGCATTGACCCATCCGCACCAAAAAAAGGAACGACCGGCCTTGTCGTCGGCTTCGTTCAGAGCGGCAAAACCTTATCGTTCACAACACTTTGTGCCCTCGCTCACGACAACGACTTCGGCCTCATCATTCTGATTGCGGGGACGATCGAAAATCTCCTGCTTCAGACCAAGAGTCGCCTTGAATCGGATTTGAAGCTCGATGGAAACGGCTCGACAAGACCGTGGATGGTGGTTGACAGGCCATCACCAGGTACACCTGAGGCAAGTATGCTTCAACGTCACCTGTGCAACTGGGTGAATCCGTTGATACCGAAAGACAAGAAGCGTGTTTGCCTTGTCGTCGTCTTAAAACAGCACAAGCGTCTGGCAAGCTTGCGGCAATGTCTAAAGGGAATTGACCTGACAAAGGTGCCAACGCTGGTGATCGATGACGAGGCTGATCAGGCAAGCCTGAATACCTTTGCCGCGAAAAATAGAACCACTGGCAGCAATCGCAAGAGCACGAATTACGTCGAAGTACTTGCACTCAAGGATGTGCTACCGCATCACTCTTATGTGCAATATACAGCGACGCCACAAGCCAATTTACTTATCTCTTTGGATGACAAGCTGACTCCGGAATTTGCCGAGTTGCTGTCTCCTGGCTACGGCTATGTCGGCGGAAGCACCCTATTCAAGGCGCATGGCAACTATGCAGCAACTATCCCTGATGTAGAGGCATCAGCAGCGTTCGCGACAAGTATCGGACCGCCCACAACGCTGGTAAAGGCGTTGAGGGTTTTCTTGCTCGGAGCTTGCGCAGCAGAAGAGCTAAAGGTCAAGACGAACCGGACAATGATGGTTCATCCTTCGCAGCAAACAGGACCGCACAACGATTATTTGCGTTGGGTGCTTGACCTTGTAGAAAGCTGGCGAGTCATCACGGCGGATGAGAATTTATTGCTGGCATTTTTTGATGATTTCAAGGATGCCTACGCCGACCTTTTGAAGACCGTCGGCGATGCTCTGCCATCGTTTGATTCGCTAGTCAAACAGCTATCTTTGGTGATGAGTTTGGTCAGCGTTCGAGAGGTCAACTCAACGGGTACCGGCACTGCCGCCATAAGCTGGACGGCATGCGAATATTGGATTCTTGTGGGCGGCGCGAAGCTTGATCGCGGATTTACCGTTGAAGGGTTAACCGTTACCTACATGCCCCGACCGCTCGCACTCGGAAACGCGGACAGCCTCCAGCAGCGCGCACGTTTTTACGGCTACAAGCAAAAGTATCTTGGCTACTGCCGCGTCTATCTGAGGGGCGACGTTCGTGGCGCTTTCGAGCAATACGTTGAGCATGAAGCCGATATTCATATCAGTCTTGCCAAGACGCGGGGTCTGCCGCTGAAGGACTGGGTGAGACAGTTCACCCTGGATAGCAGCATGCAGCCGACGAGAAAGGGTGTTATCGGAATCCCCGTAACAGAACTCGTTGCTACAGGTTGGATGCAGCCAAAGGCGGCACATCGGAACGCCGACTTTGTGACGGTGAATCGCAATGCCCTCGCTGAGTTCCAACGTCAACTTGACTGTTCATTTGCCGGAGCGAACGCGGCGGATATTGACCCGATCCGCTACATCGACAAGCGTGTAAGTTCACCGCGCAACATCCTTCACGACAGCGTACCACTGGAGTTCGTGATTGACCAGTTTTTGAAGAGGATCCAAATGGCGCACCCAGATGATGCCTTTCAACTGGCTGGTGCCATCCTTGCATTGCGTCGGCTCATCGAGAGTGGTGAAACTTTTTCAAATGTTTTTGTTATGGGCGAACTTCAACCTCAAAACAGAGGTTGCGCCACGGGAGACACGATCAAGCAGGTCTATTCAGGCAAGGCCCCTGCTGGAACCAATGATCGTGCAAAGTTAAACTATGGTGGCGACAAGGACTTTGTTGCTACGGATCGTGTGACGCTTCACTTAAGGATATTCAATATGTTGAAAGATCCCGCCAACCCTGGGCTTGCCAATATTCCTTGGTATGCCATTCACATTCCGAATAGCTTCAGGAAGCGTTTTTTGCTTCAGGCCGATAAGTGATGGGCGCGCGCAGTCAACTTTGGGTCGCATTTGAAGCGCTCTCGAATTCGGACAACGATAGCGCGATTTCGGCAGTTCGCTGCGGTGGGGCGAAGCAGCACTTGCTGATCAAAGGAACCTACGGCGAGCCTATTCTTCTACTTGCGACGGAGCCGCGTAAAACACTGCGGGCACCTATCAAGCTAAAGCATGTCAGCGTTGGATTCGAGTTGCTATTTGAAGTGACGGATACAGCCTCAAGTGAGGTGACAAGCGGGACTTATTGCAAGTTTATCTGCGAGCCGACCAGCGTGTCGTTGCACCCTTACTTTGTAGAAATGCTGGCGGCAACCGCATCTATTCACGGTACGACCTTAAGCCAGTTGGATGCAGATGAAGCTGTAGACGCGATGCTTGAACTATTTCGACAGTTGGAACGGCCTGCAAAGACAACCATCGTTGGCTTGTGGGGTGAATTGCTGATCATTTACGCGGCAAAAAATGCTACTGACTTCATTAATGCGTGGCATATTGCAGGCACAGACACCTACGACTTCGCATTCTCCGATGGTCGGCTGGAAGTCAAGACTACGGAACGTTCGATGCGCGAACATGATTTCGCACTCGCACAAGTAAGAGGGGGCCGCACTGGTGACGCAATCGCATCGCTGTTATTGTCTCGTTCTGCAGCGGGGATATCCGTGCTTGGCCTTGCCAATGCCATTGCCCAACGGGTTCCGCCGGTTCAGCAACAAAAGCTTTGGACCCTTGTTTTGGCCGAACTTGGACAAGATGCCGAAGCAGCGGACGAACTGATTTTCGACCTGGAGGCAGCGCTTAACAATCTCCGCATAATCCCTGCGGCACGGATTCCCGCGCCGCAAATCAATGGCGATGACAAGGCGTTCATATCAAACGTCCGATTCCGAGCCAATATTGCCTTGGTTTGCGACACCACAGTTGATAGTGCGGATGCCTTTCTACGCCGCTGACACTTGACCCCCTGCATTTTGCCTGCCTGTGTGAGTTCAAAAGTAGCTTGCTCCTGGGGATGGGTTGGAGCGGCGGCCGATTTCTGGGCCTTTGACAGTATGAGGTCGCCGCTCCAACCCATCCCCAGCCAGCCACAGCCACTGAGTACCATCCGACACTCGACGTTCTCCAATAGCTATATATTCAATAGCTACTCACGCTTATCCCATAAGGGTTAGATGCCAATTTCATCAATAAAACAAGCCGCCTGTCAGCCGCTCCCTTACGCGGCCTCGATCATTGCGGCCCCATGTCCGCACCTTTGAATATCGAATTTCCCGAATCCCTGCCGGTCAACACTTCACCGTGAAGAGATCATGGCGGCAATGGACAAGCACTAGGTCATGATCGTCTGCGGTGAAACCGGCTTCGGCAAAACCACCCAACTTTACAAAATTGCCCTAGCCCGCATGTTCTCAACGTGTTTATCCGTCGCTCGGCAATACTCAAAAATCCACTTTTGCCAAGCGGTATTTCTGCGTGGGGATATTGGGTGATTCGGGTTGCGTCATCTGAATCAGGTCGGACTTCAAGGCAGGTTGCCGATAGTTCGCCAAAAAAGTAGGTCTATGCTTGAGCCCCAAGCCATCCATCGCCTCACGCACGCCCGGCGGGCCATCTTTTAGAGGCGCCAAAAATCGTGCTACTTGTTCGGTTAATTGTCCGGTTGTTCGCGGCAAGGGCAGTTCACTGAGCGGCACACCTGAATGACTGCTCTCCACAACGAGGGAATGCTGGGTGTCGTCTTGGCACGGATGCAAGCGTTAGTGCCGTGTCTGGCTGTTGCCCGGAACAAAGCTGAAGTCGCCAGAGGGGATAAATTGCTGCGCTGAAAAGCGCGCGAACAGTGTTTCTCCGGGACCTGTCATGCCGGCCATGGCGGCCATCCCCTGGTCGATGTCGTGGAAGTAGATGAATGTCAGGATGTTGTTGCCGATCTGGCCACCGCTATGGGAGAAGCTCAATTTTTCCAGGGTGGTGATCAGCAAGTGTGAAGCGGTTTGGGCATGTTGCGGCATCACCTGGCGGTACAGGGTTTCGCTGATGAGGCGAAACAAGCCCTTGAGCTTCTTGTCGCGCGAGAGTTTGCCAGCCGCCATGAAATTGGGGTCGTCCACCAGGGCATCCATGAAAAAAACCATAGGTTTTTGAAAATCGGTGGCACTGGCCATCATGGTCTTCAATGCTGCGAGGTTTTCAGCGATATGTACCGATGCGGCGGATGGCTTGCTGCCGATGGACGAGCGCGATGGATTTTTGCTGGAGGTCATGGGGTGTCATGGGTTGCTTGGGTGACAAAACAAGGGGCTGGCTGGTGACTTCAAAAACCGGTGTGTGTTCGATTTGGCCAAATGGTAACCGGGCGGGACAAGTAAAGGGCGATTGGTGCCGATGCCTGATTTGGCTTCAAACAGATGATTCGGGTGGCGCAGGATGCCCTGCTGGTGCCGATTTTTTTTGCATGACGAAAAACCTGAATTTAGGATCATTAGAATTGAGCGAAATTTATCTTGTTCATGGCCAATAAAATCAATTCATGTCCCGCAAATTGCCTCCTCCCATTAAAAAACCGATCACTGCTGCTGTCGCCACCAATGTGCAAGTGCAAACTGCGCTGGTTCACCTGGAAAAAGGCCGCTATCGTGACGCCGTGGCTTGCTACAAGGCGCTGCTGAAGACAGAGCGGCGTCCTGAGTGGCTTGTTGGTCTGGCCGCTGCCTATGCCGGACGGGCCAAAGGGCTTGCGGCCAAGGGCATGCTGCAAGAGGCGATCGGACTTTGGCGCAGTCGTGCCGAACTCTGCGGCACGCCGCTCTGGGATGGCCCCTATGCGGGTTGGCTGGTCAGGGATGGCCGGCTGGCAGAAGCGCTGGCTTACCTGGCGCAGCAGCGTGCCAGTTCCGCCACACCACCTGACGGTCAACGCAATGATGAAATCGCCTTCCTCGAAGCCCAACTGGCTCCTGGCCTGCTGACCGCCGACAAGGCCATGCTGGCATTGCTGCCGGCCGAGTCGCTGCTGTTGCGCCACCGCCCGCATGCTCTTGCGGCACTGACCGCATATTCCAGCAAGGACGCGGCGGCGCTGGAGCAAGCGCTGGCGGAAATTTCATTTCGTTCCCCCTACCGCGACCTTCGTACCCTGCTCAAGGCGATGCTGCTCTGGGAGACCGATGAGGAGTCGGCGCGCTCGGCCCTTGTCCGGCTGCCGGAGGATGGTCCCTTTGAGCCACTTGCGGCACCCTTGCGCACGCTGCTGATCAGCGGGCCTGAGAGGCTGCGGCGCTGGGCCGGTCTCGATGGCTCCCAACAAGCGATGGCACTGGATTTGCTGGGTTGCCCGCCGACGCTGGCTTCCTTGCTGCGCACGCTGGCCGAAACGGATGTTCATTTGGCGCCTGCCGCCTTGTTTGATCTGGTGCAGCGACATTCCCGCGATTTGCCCGAGCCGTTGGCGACTCGCGTATGGCAATGGCTGGTGCCTTGGGCGACACGGCGCGGTTGTGCCAGTCCGCGCATTTTTGGCCACCCATCTCCGGCTGCCGAGGAATGCGCGAAGGCGCTGGCGGTAGAAATCAGCGGGGACTGGGACCATGCTGAAAATCATTGGGCGCAGGCAGCAATACTGCTGGCATCCAGCCAAGATCCGCAGGACCGGTTGCGCGCCGCCTTGGTGTGGCGCCACATTGCGCTGGCATCGGAGCATCTGTCGCGCGATGGCGTCATCGACAAGACCGCAGAGAGGGCGTTGACGCAAAGCCTGACCCTGGATCCCGATGACTGCGATGTGCATGTGCGGCTGGTCCAGTACTGGCGTCGCAATGGCAACTTGAAGCGCTCGCGGGAACAACTCGATTTGGCATTGGTCCACTTTCCAGACAATGTTGCGCTGCTGGCCGAGGCGATTGAAACCGCCCTGGCGGCAGGCTCCTTCAAGAAGGCAGCAACAACTGCGCGGCAACTGCTCGAACTCGACCCGCTGAACCGCAAGGCGCGCTCCTTGCTTGGCAACGCGCATTTGTCGCATGCGGTCAAACAGATTTCCGCAGGCAAGCTGGAAGCCGCCAAGAAAGAGATCAAGGAAGCCGCCAACTGGCTGGAGTCGGCGCTGGACCAGGGTCGCATGCAACTGCTGCAGGCCTGGTGTCAACCAGCCGCAAGCGTTGAGCGTCTGCGTCTGGCGCGGCTTGCGGCAGTTACCTGGGGTGCGGGGCTGGCTGCCGGCTGGCGCTTGCTGCGCGAGGCCCAAGGAGCCTTTGCCCGGGCTGGCACCACAACCCTGACAGGGCTGCTGAGCGAGGCCGGCATCAGCACGGCAAAAGTCTTGCTGCCGGCCGATGTGCTCGAACTGGTGCTGGTGCTAGAGCAAGAAGCCCCACTTGTCCGCAAGGGCCAAGACCCGCTGTTGCCTTGGCGCAAGGCCATCATCGGCATGGCTCGCTCAGTTGTCTTTGATGCGCAGGAAACCATTCGCATTTGCGAAGCACTCAGCCGTCACCAGGAGCATGATCTGGTCGAGCAGTTTGCCAATGCAGCGCGCAAACGCTGGCCCGATCAGCCGATTTTTGTTTTTCATGCAGTTGCGGCACGTTTCCACAAAAACGGCTGCATCGAGACTGATCGTGACTACGATGACCTGGATGACGCGACAGTGCGCGCGCGCCAGCGCAAGGATATGCGGCTGGTCATGCGCATGGAAGCGTTGTTTGAAGACGATGACTCCGACTCCGAGCCTGATTTCGATTTTGATTCCGATGCAATCGACTTGCTCGACGACCTGAGTTCGCCTGGCGCTGCCGGATTGCCTGCAATGTTCGACAAAATGGGTCCGCAAGCGCTCCGGACCATGATTGAACTGGCAACCAAGATCGACGGTGGCACCGCTTTCCTGAAACAGGCTCGCAACGACATGGGCGATGTGATGTACCGGCAAATTGAGAAGGAGTGTGGTGGCAACAAAAAACTCATACTGGAACGTATCATCAATATGATGATGTCCATGATGGGAGGTGAAATAAACCGGCCACCGCCACACGTTCTGCCAAAAATTGGCCAATCCAAAGCGCCTGTCAAAGGGCAGGGGGCTGTTAAATGAGTGATCCGTACCAGGTACTTGGTATTGCGCGCGATATTGACGACGCTGCGGTACGCGCCGCCTATCTCGCCGCTGTGCGCCTTTGCCCCCCAGACCGTGATGCCGAGCGTTTTGCCGCTGTGCGCAAAGCTTTTGATGATGTGGCAACCCATCGCCTGCGGCTGGCCCACGCGCTGTTCGACCGCGAGGCACCGACGCACCGGGGGTTGTTGCACATGCTCGAAACCCAGTTTTCCAAGCGCCGGCCCGATGTGGCGCCGTTGCTGCGCGTACTCAAGGGCGGCAGTGATGGACGCTGAAGCAAAAGAGCGGCTGATCGAAGAGTTTCGCGCTTGCCTCGACGAATGGCATCAAGCTGACGGCGATGCTGACGATGCCTTGCAGGATGATTCCCCGGTCAATCTTGCGCTGTTGTTCTCCGAATTGTCGGTTTTGCGCAACGAAGTGCGTGTCGAGGCGCGCCAGTTCAAGACCGCACTCGATGAAATGCGGTCCTTGACCGAGCTGCTCGGCGAGCAGAACCGGCGGCTTGCCCGCGACCTTGAACGCTCCCGCGAGACAGCCGGTCTGGCGCAGCGCCAGACGGAGCGAAGTCTGCTGCTCGACATGATTGATCTGCGCGACCGCATTGCCGCTGCCTTGGCTTCGGTCAGCGGCTACCGGCCCGGGTTTCTTTCCCGCCTGGCGCGCAAGGAAGTCAAACTCGCGCAGGGTTTGGGTGAGGGCATGGAACTGACACTGCGCCGGCTTGACGATATGCTCGCCGAGCGGCATGTGCGGCCGATCGAGGCCATTGGTGGACGGCTTGATCCCAACACCATGCGTGCCATCGGCGTTCAATTTATCGCCCAGCGCAGTCCGGGCGAAGTGCTCAGCGAGGCGCGGCGAGGTTATTGGCGCGACGAAGAATTGTTGCGTCTGGCTGAAGTTATTGTTAACAAACGAGAAATTGAATCATGAACGATGTCATTGTGGGTATTGACCTGGGCACTACCAATTCGGAAATTGCCGTTGTCAGAAATGGCCGGATTGAGGTCATCGAGATTGAAAATGGGGTGCCCATCCTGCCCTCTGTGGTTGGTCTGGGTGATGACAATGTGTTGCTGGTTGGCGCCGCAGCGCGCAACCAGTACATCCTTCACCCTGAACGCACGATACGTTCAGTCAAGCGGCGCATGGGCGAGGCGACCCACCTGAGCCTGGGCGACAAGCAGTACAGCCCGGCGGAAATCTCGGCCATGATCCTGCTGCGCTTGAAGAAAATTGCCGAGGCCTATCTCGGAGTTCCCGTCAGCAAGGCCGTCATCACGGTGCCGGCCTATTTTTCCGATGCACAGCGGCAAGCCACGCGCGAGGCCGGCGAAATTGCCGGACTCGAGGTGGTGCGCATCCTCAACGAGCCGACTGCCGCCGCGCTGGCCTACGGCGCCCACCGCAGTGCAGCAGGCGCCGCCCCGGCAGCCACCCAGGCACGCAAGGCGCTGGTTTACGATCTGGGCGGGGGCACCTTTGATGTCTCGATTGTCAACATGGAGGGCGATGTGGTCGAGGTGCTGGCCAGTCATGGCAACAACCACCTTGGCGGCGATGACTTTGACCGCCGCATCGTCGAGTTCGTGCTGGACCACTTGAGCACCGTGCATGGCATTGATGCCGCGACCGCATCGGCCTCGCCAATTGCCATGGCACGGCTGCAACGCGCGGCGGAAACCGCCAAGATTGCCCTGTCAGACCATCCCTATGCCACGCTGGCCGAGGAGTTTCTGTTTGAGAAAGACGGCGCGCCGATTCATTTGTCACTGGAAATTTCGCGTCATGAATATGAGGCAATGATTGAGCCTTACATCACCGAAACCATGGATGCCGTCCATGTGGCACTGATTGGTGCCAAGCTAGCGGTAGCGGATATTGACGAGGTGTTGTTGGTCGGTGGCACCACACGCACACCGATGGTGTCGCGACTGCTCGAAGCACTCACCGGCATTGCGCCCCATGGCGAAATTGATCCCGACCTGTGTGTGGCGATGGGTGCCGCGATTCAGGGCGAAACCATCGCCGGCGGGGCGACACCCACCGTGCTGATCGATGTCACCCCGTACACCTTTGGCACCAGTTCGGTGGCAGAGCTTGGCGGCAGAGAGTATCCATACTGTTTCATTCCCCTGATTCGCCGCAACACGCCGATTCCGGCCGCGCGCAGCGAGGTCTTCTACACCATGTTCGACAATCAGGAAAAGGTCGATGTCACGGTTTACCAAGGGGAGTCGCCGGATGCTCTTGAGAACATCGAAATTGGCCGTTTCATGGTCGAGGGCCTGCGCAAGGTGCCGTCCGGCAACCCGATCGTGATCGATTTCGCTATTGATATCAACGGCATTTTGCAAGTCCGGGCGAGCGAGAAAAAAACCGGTCTCCAATACGCCATCACCATTGACAACGCGATTTCGCGCTTCGAGGATGGCAAGCTTGATCAGGCACGTGACCGCATCCGTTCAATGTTCGGTGACGAGACCGAAGCGGATGCAGATGCAGATGCAGATGCCGACGCCGACGCACCAGAGTCGGATTCACCGGGCGCTGAATCACCACAGGAGCACCGCCGCAATCTGGTGGAGGCGACTGCCTTGGTCGAAAAGGCCGAGCACCGGCTCAAGTCTGCCAGTGCCGATGACCGGGAAGACCTGATCGACAACATTGAAGCGGTGCGCGATGCCATGAACCATGCCGAAGGAGTGGACGATGCGTCACTCCAGCAAGCCATGGCGGCGCTGGCCGATGTGCTGTATTACCTTGACAACTGATGGACCAGATGGAGCGGTGTCCGGCTTGCCGCGCGCGCCTGGCTGATGCGCCGGTATGCAGCCGTTGCGGCACAGATTTTTCAATTTCCCGTCGTGCCGAGCGTCAGGCGCTGGGGTGGGCATGCATTGCCGTGCGGCAGCTTTCCCAGGGGCAAACACGGCAAGCTGCCGAAGCTGCCGAAGCTGCATCACACTTGGCCAATTCGCCGTTGGCGCACGCCGTGACTCGAATGATCAGGCGACGCGAAACCACTCCGGACCAGATTGTCGGCAACCGTGTGAACCGACCCAAGTTTCGACCGCTGGCCGGCAACCGTGTGAGCCGACCCAAGTTTCGACCGCTGGCCGGCAACCGTGTGAGCCGACTTTGATGCCGGTCGGCCTCGCTTAAAATGGTCAGTTGTCAGCCCGTAGCTCATCTGGATAGAGCAATGTCCTTCTAAGACATGGGTAGGGGGTTCGAGTCCCTCCGGGCTGGCCACCCATCACCGTGCCCGGTGAATGCAACCGGCATTCTGAAATGCAATCATGACCGAACTTCTTTTTCTGGCTGCCGGTTTCGGGCTGATGGTCGTCCTGCAAATCTTGCTGCTGCTGCGCCAACCGAAAATCGAGCTTCCCGCCGAACTGCTGCTGCGGCTCAATGCTATTGAGCAGTCATCACGCGCTACGCTGCAGGCAAGCGCCAAGAATGAGGGCGTTCTGGAGGGCCTGTCCCAGCAGATCCGCAGCTTTACTCAGGCGACTGCAGCCAGCCTGGATGCAGTCAGACGTGCGATCGATGAAAAACTGACACAAACGGTGGCCGAGTCGCGCCAAGGGCGCGCCGAATTGTTGGCCGCCTTTCAGGGCTTTGAAGGCAAGCTGGAGCAGCGGCTCGATGCAGTGCAGGCAACCGTTTCGACCCGACTCGACGAAACCAGCAAAGGCTTGCTGGCGCATCTGGCACAGGCGCAAGCCGATGCAGCCACCACCCGCAAAGAACTGGTTGATGCGCTGGCGGGCTTTCGCATTGAGATCAACAGCCAGCTCGGCATCATGTCTGGTGCCCTGAAAGACCAGTTGGATGGCAATGCCAGCCAGATCAGAAACCAGTTTTCGGCATTGCAGGAGTCGGTTTCGCAGCAACTCATCGCGCTGGTGACCGGCAGCCAGCAAAACGCCGAGCAGTTGCGTGTCGCACTCAATGAGCGCCTGGCCGCCATCCAGCTTGATAACACCACCAAGCTCGAAGAAATGCGCCGCACCGTTGATGAAAAACTGCATGCCACACTGGAGCAGCGTCTCGGCGAATCGTTCAAGCTGGTCAGTGAGCGCCTGGAGCAAGTGCAAGCGGGCCTGGGAGAAATGAAAACCCTCGCGGCCAGTGTGGGTGATCTCAAGCGTGTCATGACCAACGTCAAATCGCGCGGCACCTGGGGTGAAATGCAGCTTGGTGCCATCATTGAAAATGTGCTGACCATAGACCAATATGGCAAAAACGTCAAAACCGTGCCGGGCAGCAATGAACTGGTCGAATTTGCCATCCGGCTGCCAGGCAAGCACGAAGAGCACCCGATCTGGCTGCCGATCGACTCCAAATACCCGGTAGAACATTACCAGCGTCTGATGGACGCCCACGATGCCGTGGACAAGGTGGCCATTTTGCAGACTGGCGCCGCCTTTGAGGCATCGGTGAAATTCGAGGCCAAGAAAATATTTGCCAAATATGTGTCACCGCCGCACACCACCGACTTTGCCATTTTGTACCTGCCGACCGAAGGCTTGTTTGCCGAGGTGATGCGCCGCCCCGGTCTGGTCGAAGCGATTCAAAATGACTGCCGCGTCATGATCACCGGCCCGGCCAATCTGGCAGCCATGCTCAATAGCCTGCAAATGGGCTTCAAGACGCTGGCGATTGAAAAGCGCTCATCTGAAGTGTGGAGCCTGCTGGGCATGGTGAAAACCGAGTTTTCCAAATTTGGCGATATTGTCGATGCCACCAAGAAGTCGATTGACTCGGCTGCCGCCAGGTTCAACGAGGTCGGCGTGCGTACCCGGGCGATTCAGAAAAAACTGCGCGCTGTAGAAACACTGCCAGCACCGGCGCTGCTGCCAGTGGCTGGGGTTATGGCGGATTTGCCAGATGACGAACAGCTTTGAAAATAAGGTTGACGAGCCTTGACCCCGGCACTGGCTCCACAGTTAGGGCTGCTTGGTTCCCCACCTGACCCGGTTGGCCGCTTTACCATGCGGGAAGGCCCGTCGAGCGCGATTGTAGCCATGCCGAACCGCCGGTTGGCGCAGGTGGCCCTGAAAATACGACGCGCACGATGCCACCTTTAGAATCAGCGCCATGTCCTATCTCGTGCTCGCCCGCAAGTACCGTCCCCGCAACTTTTCTGAAATGGTCGGGCAAGACCATGTGGTGCAGGCCCTGACCAATGCGCTGACCACCGGGCGGCTGCACCATGCCTACCTGTTTACCGGTACCCGCGGGGTTGGCAAAACCACGGTGTCGCGCATTCTGGCCAAGTCGCTTAACTGCCAGGGACCCGACGGCAGCGGTGGTATCACCGCGACCCCCTGTGGGGTCTGCCAGGCCTGTACCGACATTGACAGTGGCCGGTTTGTCGATTACACCGAGTTGGATGCCGCCTCCAACCGGGGTGTCGATGAGGTCCAGGCGCTGCTGGAGCAGGCAGTCTATAAACCGGTGCAGGGTCGTTTCAAGGTCTTCATGATCGACGAAGTTCACATGTTGACCAACACGGCGTTCAACGCCATGCTGAAGACGCTGGAAGAGCCGCCCGAATACCTCAAGTTTGTGCTGGCCACCACCGACCCGCAAAAAGTGCCGGTTACCGTGCTGTCGCGCTGCCTGCAGTTCAATTTGCGTCCAATGGCGCCCGAGACAATTCGTGAGCATCTGCACTTGGTATTGCAAACCGAGCAGGTGGCGGCCGACTTGCAGTCGCTCAGATTGCTGGCGCGGGCGGCACGCGGGTCGATGCGTGATGCCCTGAGCCTGACCGACCAGGCCATTGCCTTTGGCTCGGGCGTGCTCGAAGAAGCCACGGTGCGCCAGATGCTTGGCAGTGTTGATCGATCCTATGTGTTTCGCCTGCTTGATGCGCTGGCGCAAGGTGATGGCAAAACCGTGGTGGAAACCTCCGAGATGTTGCGCCGCAACGGCTTGAGTGCCGCCTCGACGCTGGAGGAAATGGGCGCGGTATTGCAGCGCATGGCGGTGTTGCAGGCGGTTCCCGATGCATCACAAGGCGATGAGCTGGATGTCGAACAGGCCGAATTCGGTCGCCTGGCCGATCTGATGCCGCCCGACGAAACCCAGTTGCTCTACAGCATTTGCCTGCATGGCCGCAGTGAACTCGGCCTGGCTCCCGATGAATACGCCGCCTTGACCATGGTGCTGCTGCGCTTGCTGGCCTTCAAGCCCGCCAGCAGCAGTGCCAGGGCAGAAAAAAAAACGCTGAAAAAAACGCTGGCAGCAGTTGATCCGGCAGCTTTGCAACAGCCGACGGCAGCTCTTGCGCCCGCCGCGTCCGGGGCCGCGCGCGACCCGGTGGCAGCCGCACCAGCACCAGCCGCTGCTGCAGCCCCGCAAGCCGCCGCTCTGGCAACCGCCAGTCTGGCCGAAACCGCACCGCCGGCCGCTCTGGCCGCGAGGCTTGCCAGCGACCCGGCGTTGGCTGCGAAGAATTATGTACAAAATCAGGCCCCAGCCCTTGCCAGCTCTGCGCTGAGTGCTCCTTTTGTTGAAGCGAACATGAATTCGCCAACTGGCTGGCGTTTGCCGGTTGTCGCCATGCCAGGTGCGCCGTCAAGTGCCGAAAATTTTGAGTCAAATCGGCCTCCAGCCCATACCCAGCCTGCGCAGACAGCTACAACAATTGAAGCAATTGAGGTGCGGGTGCAGGCCCAATCCCAACGGGATGTGCTTATCGCTGACGCGTCGCAAGCGGTGCCTGCGAGTGCCGATGGCGACTTTTGGCAGGCTACCGTGCAAGCCCTGATCGCCAGCGAAGCGATTGGCGGCATGGTGCGCGAACTGGCGCTGCAGTCGCAGTTGCTGGCGCGCGACACTGATCAGTGGCTGCTGCGGGTCGAGCAAGAGTCGCTCAACCAAAGCGGCAGCCGTGATCGCCTGACTGCTGCGCTGGCCGCCGCCGGTTATCCGGTCAAGCTGGTGGTTGAAGTTGGCCGGGTCAACGACAGCCCGGCCAAACGCCATGCGGCAGCAGCGGCGGCAGCACAGTTGATGGCCGAGAGAATCGTTTTTGACGACCCCTTTGTGCAGTCCATGATGCGTGAATTTGGGGCGAAAATCGTGCCCGGCAGCATCAAACCTCTTTAGCACGCCGCTCAAGAGGTGGCTGACTCCATCATTTTGTTAAATTAACCCCCAAGGAAAACCATGTTCAACAAAGGACAACTCGCCGGCCTCATGAAGCAGGCGCAAGCGATGCAGGACAACATGAAAAAAGCCCAGGACGAATTGGGCAGCATCGAAGTCAGCGGCGAATCCGGCGCCGGCCTGGTCAAGGTCACCATGACCTGCAAGCACGAGGTGCGCCGCGTCACCATTGACCCGAGCCTGCTGGCCGAAGACCGCGACATGCTAGAAGACCTGGTGGCTGCGGCCTTTAACGCTGCCGTGCGCAAGGTGGAAGACACCACGACCGAAAAGATGGGCAAGATCACGGCAGGCATGCCCGGCCTGCCCGGCGGCATGAAGTTCCCTCTCTGAGAACTTGTGGGAAAGACCGCAGTTACACGCAGTGAACAAGCTCTGTCCCCAACTGACCAAAACCTTGCATGTCTGATGCCAACGCGCTGGAGTCGCTGATCCAGTCGCTGCGCTGTTTGCCGGGTGTCGGGGTCAAGTCGGCGCAACGCATGGCGTTTCATTTGCTGCAGCACAACCGGGTTGGCGCCCAGACGCTGGCGCGTGCCCTGACGCAGGCGGCCCAACATATCCAGCATTGCCAACGCTGCCACACCTTTACCGAGCACGAGGTGTGTGCCACTTGCCTGGACCTGCGCCGCGATGCCAGCAAGCTGTGTGTGGTGGAAACACCGGCGGACCAGTCTGCCGTAGAGCGCACCGGTGCCTACAAAGGGCTGTATTTTGTATTGATGGGCAAGCTCAGCCCGCTCGATGGCATTGGCCCCAAAGACATTGGCCTGAAAAAGCTGTTTGACCGGGCACTCGATGGCACCGTGCAAGAGGTGATTCTGGCAACCAACTTCACCGCCGAGGGCGAGGCCACTGCCCATGTCATCAACCAGGGCCTGAAAGCCCGTGGCTTACAGTTGACCCGCCTGGCGCGCGGTGTGCCAGTGGGCAGCGAGCTGGAGTATGTCGATCTGGGCACCATTGCCCATGCGTTGGTGGACCGACGATAACGCCGCAATTTCAGCCCTTCACGCCTTGCAAGCCAACTTCGGATGCGGTTTGACGTGATTTTTCGGTCGCTGTTTTTTTCTGCCTGGCCTGCGCTGCGGGCTGCGTCCAAGGCAGCAAGCGGCACTGGCCACATCATCATTGCATGGCCGCCATCAGCGCGGCAGCAAACTGTGTCAGCGGCAGGTCAATGCGGCTGATGTTTTGCTCTTGCAAAAAACGCGCTTCCATGCGGGTTGGCTCGTTGGGCAGCACGGCCCAGTGTTGGCTGCTGGAGCGCTTCATGATCTGGCGGGCAAAACAGCGGGTGAGCTGGTCGTCAAACCGGCAGCCGACAAACAGAAAATGGCGACCGCTGCGCCAGGCTTGCACCGCTGCCGGAATCGGGGTCTGAATGTCGATTTCAGTCAGCACCTCGACATAGTCGCTGTCCGACACCAGGTAGTTTCCTGCCGGGCCATGGCTGCCCAGGGGTTTGTAAAGCAGGCGTGTCGGCTTTGCCGGCAGTTCTGCCAGCACAGATCCGTCAGCGGCGTAAGCGCCAGTCCAATGGCCAAAATGCTCGGATTGGGATAGCCCCTGAACTTGTATCCAAGGCCCTGGTGTCTGCGACAGTGCAGCCGCGAAGGTGTCGTCATACCAGGTGTCCACCCACAGCCTGGCACCACTTGCGGCCAGCGCCAGGTGCAGCGGCGAAGGGGCTGGCGTTGCGGCAAAAGCTTCGTTCATCAGGTGCACCACCGATTTGCGGTGCTTGAAGTTCTCGATGAACTGGGCGGCCTGGGTCAGGCGCTTGCGAATCTTGTGCGGCACGCTGACCTTGGCTGTCATGTTCTCGGCCAGTGCCAGCGGCGTACCCGGCACCAGGAGGTCGCTACACAGTGACAGCATGTCAGGCCCCAGATAGGGAATGACAGCGCCGGCATCAAGGCTGCGGGCGATGGTCTGGATCAGGTCGGTCATGGTTTTAGAGGAGGAAGGGGAAATACCGGGGATGGAAGTTAGTCTTGCGTCAGGATCAGCGCCGTCGCTTCGGCTGCCTGCTGGGTGGTGGACCAGCAATGGCCATTGGAGCTTGCCAGAAAAATCCGGCGCTGGCCCAGCGTCAGCGCCGGGGTTTCGTCTCGCATGTCCAGGGCATCGACCACCACCACCCGCATCGCCGGGTCACGGGCACGCCAGGCGGCAGCAGCTTCGCGAACCGAGCTGGCAGCAGCCACGACTTCAGCGGCATCGCGCAAATAGTCCGGGGTGATGGCCATGCTCAATCCCCGGCATCTTCGGCCAGTGCCAGGCGGCGCGCTTCGACCGTGATTGGCAGCGATGTTGCACCCGGCATGGCTGGCAAATCAAATTGCCAGCCATTGGCCAGGGTGACAACCCCGCCCCACATGTCTGGATTGGCCATGGCAATGATGGGTTCCTCCAGGTCTTTTTTGGCTACATAGCCCGTTAGCACACCTTTGCTGTCTTTGCGGATCATCAGTTTCATCGTCGTCGGCTCCTGGTAGGTAAATCGGGAATAAATCGGGGGTCAATGCAGCGTACAGGGCAAAGGCTGGCCTTCAGGGCGCAGCCAAAACCTGTTCGTGCAGCAGAGGTTCAAGCAGCGGTGGCAGTGCGTCCAACAAGGTGTTGATCTGCGCTGGCGTGGTGCTGGTGCCCAAAGAAAATCGCACCGCCGACAGTGCTTCTTCAACTGGCACGCCCATCGCCATGAGCACATGCGAGGGCTGGCTGCCACCCGACGCGCAGGCGGCACCGCTGGAGGCGGCAACACCCAAGCCGTCAAGCCGTTGCAGCACCACATCGACCGAAAGCTGGCCAAAGCGCAGGTAACTGGTGCCAGCCAGGCGCGGCACCTGCCGACACCAGATATGCGTTTCGGGTAACGCACGGGTCAGACCGCTTTCAAGCGCATCACGCAGCCGGGCCAGCCGCGCCGCCTGCGGGCGCACATCGCCCAAGAGCGCCAGCGCCGCCGCCAGGCCGACAATGCCTGCCAGGTTCTCGGTGCCGCCGCGTCGTCCGCGCTCCTGGCTGCCCAATATCTGCGGCACACAGGGCAGGCCCAAGCGCAGCAGCAAGGCACCCACACCCTTGGGGCCATGAAACTTGTGCGCCGACAAGGACACCGCATCTGCTCCATAGCCAGCAAATTCAAAGGGCAACTTGCCAATCAGTTGGGTTGCATCAACATGCAGCAAGGCACCTGCGGCATGGGCCAGTGCGGCAACTTCAGTTACCGGCATCAGCGCCCCGGTTTCGTTGTTGGCGGCCATCAAAGACACCAGTGCCACATCCGGCCCGATCAGGCTGGCAGCAGCAGCCAGGTCAAGCGTGCCGTCGCGCTGCACCGGCAGCAAGTCCACCGGCACACCAGCATCCCTCAAAGCCCGCGCCAGCCGCAGATGGCCGGCGTGCTCGACGCTGCCAAACAGCACACGCCGACGCGCTGGCACACTGGCTGCCAGCAAACCGCGCACCGCCAGGTGGTTGGCCTCGGTCGCTCCACTGGTAAAAATAACCTCAACGGGCTTGCAGCCCAGCACCTCTGCCACTGTGGCGCGCGCCGTACTCAAGGCACGCTTGGCCTGTTGCCCTGGCCCATGTTGCGAAGATGCGTTGGCCCACAGGCCCGAGAGCACCGGCAGCATGGCCGCGATGACCTCGGGGGCCGGCGGCGTAGTGGCGTTGTGATCCAGGTAAATCATGATGCGACCGGGCTGGACTTTCAGGGCCAGAAGGCGCGTTCGCGGTCAATACACAGCAAGTCCAAAACAGCATCGAGGGACTGATTCTGACAGCGGGTGACCCAGCGCTGGCCGGCATGGTCACGCGAACACAGGCACCAGTGCTGACCTTCATGCGGCACCAGCAGGGCGATGTCGATCAATCCGCCTGCAGCGTCCACGGTGCGGGAACAGCAGGGGCTTTGAATGCGGTAACTGCCACCTTCCTCCAGCAACACGCGCGGCTGTACATAGCGGTAGCGCACCCGTGCGCGCAGGGCACGCGCCAGCCTGTGCTGCAGCAGGTCATAAACCGGGCCGCTGGCCGGCGCAAGTACGGCAGCCGGGTTCACGCCAGCGCCTCAGTCTCGGGCAGCAGTCCGGGTGGGGCCGGAACCAGCTCAATTTCAAGACAGCCGACCACGCAGCCGTCAAACTGCACCAGATAGACCGGCTCGTTCAGATCAGGGGCATGGCCAATTTTGACGATCTCGCCAACCGAGCCGCGTGCCGCCAGCAGCGCATCCACTGGGCGATCCGGGTAACTGCCGTCGTTGACCAGATCGTCCTGCGCAATGACGCGCTGGCCCCAGGCATAAGTCGGCTCGCGTGGTTCGATGCCTGGCAAGGCGTTGACAGTGGCATGGGTAGCGGTATTCATCATGGTGCTCCGGTTGGCCTGGCAGATCCAAGCGTGTGCAATGCGTCGGCTCCGGCACCGAGTTGCGCCAGTACTTCGGCGGGCAAGTTGTCCAGCGTACACAGCTCTTTGGCACGCATGCCGACCCGGTGACCCGACTCGACAAAATCCACTGCGTAGATATAGAACTGCTGCAAAAAGGTGTTGATGTGGATCACATAGCCGATCTCGCCCTTGTGGACCAGCACATCGCCGATGTCGTGGCCACCATAGGTGCCGTCGTTGCGCACCACCGAGCGCGCAATCACCCGCTCGCCATAACTGAAGCGCGGCGGGTAGGCCAGTTCGATATCGTCATCGTCGCGACTGGTTTCCAAGGATGCGGCGGCGTTGTTCATATTGGGCCGGTGGCATTCCAGCCACGCACCGGGTAGTCTGCCGGTGCATCGCCTGCCCCGCCGTTTTGGTGGCGTGTCAGCACATGGAAAAGCAAGGCACCGCCAATGTGGTCTTTCGGGTCAAGGCGGCGCAACTCCTTGAGGATCCGTTGCGCTTCGTCGAGTGCTGCCAGCCGCATGTTCAGGTATGCCAGCCCCTTGAGCGTGAACAGATAAAAGCGCACCGCAGCGTTGTCGCAGGTCGCCTCATCGTCTGGCGCTTCATCGCCAAAGTTGGGGCCAAGAGCAGTGCGGGCTATCGCCAGCGCATTTTCACCAACGGCCCGTGCCTGCGCCAGTTCATGGCCATAAAAGTAAAAGCGGTACAGCGCGATCAGCGGGGCCGGGTGACGCGGTGCCGCCGTCCGCGCTTGCTCCAGCAGGGGCAGGGCCTCAAGCGGCAGATGCCGCAACTGCCCGGCCTGGGCTATCAGGGCGCTGACTTGCGGACTCAAGCCGCCGCCAATGGCGCCATCGGCAAAAGCAGCCAAATCATCGTCAAAGTGCAGTCTGTTGGCGTTCATGGCTTGATCGGTAATTTCAATGCACCATAACCGGTGCCGGGCGACCACGCCCGATGGCGCTGATCTCGATTTTGGTAATGCCCGCCTTGGGCGTGGTCTCGGCACTGCTACAGGCACAGGCTGGCCGGTTGGGGTCGATAAAACTCAAGCCTGACTGGGTCGCGGTCTCGGTGAAGTCAATCGTCAGGCCATTGAGCATCAGGCAGCTTTGGGCGCCCAGAAACAAAAGCACGCCGCCGACATCCAGCAGTTGTTCATCTGCAGCCGGGGCGGCTTGGGCGCTGAACTCGGACGTGTAACCGGAACAGCCGCCGGCGGTCACGGCCAGGCGCAAGCCAGCTCCTGCAGGCAGACCAGAAAAACGCAGAATGCGGTTGATGAACTTCGCCGCAGCGGGCGTCAGGGTGATAGTAGGTGGCATGGCGGGAGCCTCTTTCAAAGCGCTGCAGGCATCAGACTTCGGTGATGCAGCCATCGACCGGACAAACCGCCACGCACTGCGGATCGTCAAAATGGCCTTCACAGTCGTTGCACTTGGTGGCGTTGATGATATAGACACCTTTTTTGACGCTAATGGCGACGTTCGGGCACTCCGGCTCGCAAGCATCGCAAGAGGTGCAGGTTTCGGTGTTGATTTTGTGGGTCATGGTGACACTCCTATTAAAGTTAACAAGGTTGACAAAATAAAGAAAAATACTCAGGCCGCCAGCGCAACACCGTCTGCCAGGTGGGTGTAGGCACCCTGGCGAATCCGCGCATCGCCACGGTTCTGATGCACCGCGGCACCGCTGGCAATGCGGGCACGGTAGTCGCCAAACCAGTCCAGCGCAGCTTTTTCAATAAACTCGCCGACATAACGCTCCACCGGTTCGACCCCGGCAGCCGTCAGTTCGTCCCTTGGGCAAGCGCCAATTTTGGCCACCAGCACGGCATGGCAGTCATTGATGGCGCGCACCACCGAGGGCAGTTGTCCGTCATCCCCGGCACCGCCCTGGCAATACTGATCAACCCGGCGGTGGCCGACAAACACAGCTTTGGCGGCAGACACTTCAAACACCTGAAACTCGGTGACATGGCCAAAATGCTCATTGACCCGGCCACCACCTTTGGTCGCCACCGCCACCAGCACCGTCAGGTCCTGGGTTGCCTGGCTGATGCTGCCCGCTGCTGCCTGGGCGTGTTGTTTGGCGCTTTGCCGGGCGGCTTGCTGGGCATCGCGCTCGGCCGCCACCTTTTCCAAGTCACTGTGGCGCTTGTCGATGTCATACACCCGGTTGATTTGCGCCAGCTTGTCCAATGAAAATTCGTCACTGCGGTCTTCGCCAAGCAGGCCGACCGCATCGGCGCGGCATTGGCGGCAGTGGCGCATCAGCTTGGCACCGCCCATGCAGGCATCCTGCACCGCCTTAAGTTCTGCGGCGCTCGGACCACGCTGGCCGCTCAGGCCAAATGCGGTGCCGTGGCCGGCCTCGCTGATCAGCGGCATGATGTTGTGCAGGAAGGCACCGCGCTTTTTCACTTCGCGGTTGACTTCAATCAGATGTGCATCGTTGATGCCGGGAATCAGCACCGAGTTGATCTTGGTTAGCACGCCGCGCGCGGTGAGCATTTCCAGCCCGAGCATCTGGCGCTCATGCAGCACTTTGGATGCCTCATAACCGGTTAGACGTTTGTGGTTCCAGAAAATCCAGGGGTAAATTTTTGCGCCAATGGCCGGATCCACCATATTGATGGTGATGGTGACATGATCAACCTTGTACTTGCACAACTCATCAACCAGGTCGGGCAGCGCCAGGCCATTGGTGGAAATGCACAGCTTGAGGTCGGGTGCCTGCGCTTGCAGCATGTGCAAGGTGTCAAAAGTCTTTTTCGGATTCGCCAGCGCATCGCCCGGCCCGGCAATGCCGACTACCGTCAATTGCTGGATTTCGCTGGCCACTGCCAGCACTTTTCTGACTGCCAGCTCAGGGCTGAGCTTTTGCGACACCACGCCGGGGCGGGATTCGTTGGAGCAATCGTATTTGCGGTTGCAGTAATTGCATTGGATATTGCAAGCCGGTGCCACCGCAATGTGCATGCGGGCAAAGTGGTGATGGGCTTGTTCGGAATAGCAGGGGTGATCCTTGACCTTGTCCCAGATGGCTTGGGGCATGTCGTCCGGGCCGTCTGATGCGCCGCAACTGATCTGATCTTGCACGCTTTTTGTGTAGCAGCCGCCGCTGCTGCCGCCGGCATCGGACAACGCCAGCCTGGCCTTGATCGACTGAATCTGGCCGATGCTGACATAGGTTCTGGCTGGCATCGAACCGGTGTTGGCGCTTGACTGCATGGAAACCCTTTTCGCGGCCAACCGCTGGCCGCACAAGGATGAGTTAGCTAAATCCGTGCCACCTGAAAATCACTGGTTTTTGCCTGGTTTTGTCGGGTGTGGCACAGGCCATGCGGGCATCAAAGACCGATGTTGTGTCGCAATGTCAGTGATACGACAAAGGCCACATCGGACACCGTGCCCAAGGTGCAAGCCTATGCTGACGGCATCTTTCAGCGCTCGCCCAAATGACCATTGTCAGACCTGATCACGGTCAGCATCAAAATATCTAAATTCATAGCTGCCTGCGCTTACAGGACGGGGGCTACAGGCCCATTTTGCATATAAAGGTGATAGCCAGACTGATAGACCTGGCAGGCATGTCTCCTTACAATATTTTAAAATGTAAGGAGTTGCACATGTCCGAAGCCACACTGACCAGCAAGGGTCAAATCACCATCCCTGCCGATATCCGCAAGTCGATGTCGATCAACCCGAAGGACCGGCTCACGTTCACCCCCATGCCCGACGGGACGGTGGTGCTGCGAGCCAAGACGAAATCCATCAAAGACCTGAAGGGCATGCTCAAGCCGCCGCATGGCGTTGCTGTCTCCATGGTTGACATGCGCATGGGCGGGGATTAATGGCGGCGCTGGACACCAACATGCTGGTTCGCTGGCTGACCAACGATGACGCGAAGCAATGCGCAGTCGTGGCCTTACGCCATGGCGTTGACTTGCGTACCCAGATTGCCGCTGGAGGCCAATGGCAAATTGCCGGGCAGGGCCTGGAGCAAAGCCAATGCACCCGCAGCCTGCAGGTCCATGGCTTTCTTTAGCACCAGAATCTGGGCTGACTGAGCCACTTGGGTTTGCTGCATTTGAGTTGATGCGTTGACAAGGGCCGAGATTGAGGCATCCATGACTTGTTCTTTCAAGAGCGGTGATGCCGGTTCAAAGTCAATCTGGCATGCCATTGACATTTGCTGGCATCAAAGAATTTGTTGTGACGCCAGTCTGCGCGTCAAGCCCTGCCACATCGGGCTTGTGCCTTCAGACTTCAGGCTTTTTCGTTGAGCAGCTTGCCCACCAACTGATCAAGTGTTTTGGCAATTTGCAAGGCCTGCTCAGACGGAATCTGGCGGATGAGCTCCCGGGTCTGGTGGTCGATTACCTTGACGACCGTATGTTTGGACTCGGTATCGACTGAAAACTCAAGTCCTTGCGACAAAGACTGCAAGGACTTGTTGATATTTTCGACGGCTTGCTTGAGTTCATCGGCTGATGGCTTGGCAGCGGCTGACTTTTGAGACGCAGTGTTTGATTTTTGAGCCGCAGTTGGTGCCTGAACGGCATCAGGTCGGGCAATGCCTGCTGCTGGCTCAAGGCTGCGCGGTGCATTGTCTGTCACTTTGGGGGTAAAGAGGGCTGCGTTGCCGTTGACTCTGATGTCCATGATATTTTCTCCAATGGAAGGATTTTGGCGATTTTCTCATGGCGGTCAGGCGCAGGAGTGCCGGCTTGCACGATAAAAAACTAGCCAAATTGGCCTCTAGCCCTTGTATTCATTGCGCAAGTAGCTATATTTTAAATAGCAAATCAATGCAGATACTGGTGCGGACTATCAATGCTCTGCTCGCAGTGCATCAGCCAGGGTTCGGCCAGGTAACGAATCTGCGCGTCGTTGTTGAGGATGCGCTGCATGATGCGGGTTTTTTCAACCCGCTGCTCAGGTGCCAATTGCTCGCTGGTGGCGCGGTCGCGCAGTTGCTCGATCAGCACTGCGCAAGCCCCTTCAAAACGCACCACCTGGTCCCAGTCTTCAGAGCGGGCAGCGTCGAGCATTTTGGCGCTGCTGTTTTCGATGGCTTTGTAAAAGTCGATGAGTATTTGTGACATGACAGACTCCGTTAGTTACATCAGGCGGGTGCCAGCCGGACGAGTGCCGGCAATCTGCTTCCAGCCGTCGGCGATGGGTGCTATCACCCGGCTCACTTCTTGCAAAATATCATCGTCACTGCGTGCATTTGCCAGCGTCAGGCGCAGCGCACAATAGTCGTAAACATTCTGCAAGTTGGCTGCCAGTTCGCCGCCATCAGCCAGGTTCAGACCACCCTTGAGACCTTCTTCGAGAATTCTGACCGCTATTGAAATGTGATGGCATTTGGCCTTGATATCGCCACGTGCCAAAGCGCCCCGGGCTGCGCCCACGTTGTTCAATAAACCGTCAAACAACATTTGAATCAATTGATGCGGGTCTGCCTGTGCGATGCCAGCATCGATGCTGACTCTTTGGTAGGCGTTGGCGGACCTGGCGCTGACTGATGTAAACATGGTGTTGTTCCTTTGTTCTATGTATTTTTTATCGGCAGTTTCCATGCTAAATCAAGTCCTTAAAGCGATTATTTAAACCTTCTTTCCACGTCCTGGCAAGCCTTGTTCAACCGCCGCTCTTGTTCCAGGTCGTGACCTGCTGCGCCACATAGGAATTGAGCGCTGTCAGACTGGCCATTTTGGCATCGAGGGCGCTGTATTTGGCGTTAAGTTGTGCCTCGTAGCGGCTGATGTGGTCGCTCGACTTGGTCTGGTCTTTTAGATTCTGGGCGAGCGATCGTTTCAGTGACGCATCTTTGCTTGCAAATAAGCCATCGATCGAAAGCAGTCCGTCCGCAAATTTTTTGAACTTCACCGCCACACCATTGCTCAGGTCGTTGCTGGTATCGGCCTTGAACAGATTTTTGACATCACTGAAATTAGCGCTCAGCGCGGTGCCGAGTTTGGCCGAATCGAGGGTTAAATTACCGCCTCGTTCGGCGGTAATGCCAATATCAGCCAAGCGCGAATAAGCCCCGCCACCGGTGGCGGCCTGCAATATGCCACGCATGGCGCTGAGCAGACTATTCACACCGCTGTCGCCTTGAAACAAGCCCGATGTCTTGGTTCCTGCGTCGTATTTGGTCGCATCACTCATGGACTGGTTGATTTTGTTGTAGGCATCGACAAAGGTTTGAATGCCCGTCTTGATGCTGCTCTCATCCCGGCCAATGCTGATTTCGGCGGCGCTGGTGGTTTCCTGCAAGGCGGTAAACGACACCCCTGACACCACATTGCTGAAGGTGTTCGAGGCCGAACTGATGGCTATGCCGTTGAGCTTGGCAGTGGCATCAAAACCCTGTTGGGTCATGGTCGAGCCTGGCGTGGCCTCATACACCAGCCCGGACAAACCAAATTCGTCGGTCAAGGTCGGGTCGAGGGGGTCGGTGATGCCACCGTCGTTAGTCACCGACATTTTGAAACCGGCATCGGCCCCCGAATTTTTCGAGCGCAGCAACAGGCGTTCGCCCGATGCATCGGTCAGCACCGTCGCTGTGACACCCGCGTTGGCACCGTTGATCTTGCTGGCGATGCCTGAAACCGTGTCCGTTGCCTCCACTGTGATATCTACGGCAGTGGCAGAACCCCCTGTGAAGGTGTCGCCAGGGGCGGTCCAGGTGCCCAACTGAATCTGCAAAGTCCCGGCCCCCGGCATCGAGCCAGTTGGCAAAAAGGCTTGCGAGGCGGTGGACTGGGTTTTGGCCAGAGTCAGCACTTCGACACTGAAATTAGATGCCGCCGTGCCGCCCAAGGCGGTGGCGGTGACGGCAGAGGTGTTGGACGACGTGGCCGTCACCGCATTCCAGGTGGTCAGGCTGTTGAGTGAGCTGGCGGCGCTGGCAAGCGTCGAAAACATCGACTTGAATTCGCCAAAGGCCGAAATTTTGGTATCGACCGTGGTGCCAGCAAGCTTGAGCTTGTCCAGCGGCTTTTGTTCGAGCGCCACCAGTTGTGACACGATCGACTTGACATCCAGCCCGCTGCCGATGCCCACTGACGAAATGCTTGCCATGATGAACTCCTGAAATAACGGTTGACCGCTCCTGATCAATTCAATTTGATTATGCGGCCGGCAAGCCCTTTAGAACTGCGAATAAGCAGTCAATCAACCTGACTGATCGCACCCTCGGTTCAACATAAAACTTGCCACATCTATGTTTTCGACTTAAATCCCGGTGACTTGAGGCATTTGCCAATAACCCCCTGAGTCAGAATGCTTGTCGCATCAGCGCATTCAAGTTCCAGCGCGTTGAACTTTAAGGTAGCCTGTCTGGCTGTAGCCAAGGATCAACTTGTCTTCCGTCACCAGCGTGGCACCCAGATGCCTGGCCGTGGCCACGATCATTCTGTCTGCCGGATCAGCGTGAAAATCACCCGGAAGCTGTGTGCTGGCAACAGAAATTTCAATCGATAACGGAGCCAGTCGAATGCCTGGCATGGCGAAGGCAACCTTTAACCATTCTCCGATTTCCTGTGCAAATGCCAAGCGGCCCTTACTCACCAGCATGGCAATTTCCCAGGGCGTAATGGCCGACACATAAAGACGCTCTGCCTGTGCTGCCGCAAAAACCAGGTCGCGTGTTTTTTGGCCCAGTCTCGGGTTGCCTTCGAGCAGCCATACCAGCGCATGGGTGTCGAGCAAGGTAATCACGGGCAGGCTGCCTCCCATTCATTCTCCAGCGGTGAAATGATGTCGCCTGCAAACGTCACACTGCCTGACATGGCCCCAAAAAGATCGGCTGTGACTGGCATGGGAACCAGCTTGGCGACCGCTTTACCGTGCTTGGTGATGATGATCGGTGTGCGCGTCAAGGCGACGGTATCGAGAAGCTTGAGGCATTGGCTTTTGAATGCCCCGGCACCTATCTCGGTTTGAGTTGGTAACATCATTTTTATCGCCCTATGGTCATGCGTCATGGTCATACTTTAATTTTATTATCAATCACTGATGTTACGCACTCCCCAGTGGAGAGAAAGGGCTCCGCAGCGAGTCTCTTCATTAGGGGAAGGCGATTGAACTGCGTAACCAGTCAATCAGAAGGTTAAAACCACCGGTCTCCAGCCGGTCAGCTTCAGCTATGCGAATTTGTGCGCTCGGCAGTGGATGCGAAAAAAAAAGTAGTTGGATGGCCGGCATAGGCATACGTTCGATCCATATCGAGAAACCCATGAAGAAGTCGATCAGTTGACCGGCGTTATCACGTTTAACGCCGCAAAGTAGTTGCGAAAAAAACCAGCATCGTTAGTCAGCAGCCCATCAGCTTGTTTTACGGCGTGAGCACCGATCAAAAAGTCAGGGGCCGTGCGTGTGCGCGGCCCCTTGTTGCAGGCATAGCTGCGCATGATGCGTGCGGCTTCCAGCGCAGACTCCATCGACAGCGGATCATGGTCAATTTGGCACGCACCCAAAAATTCACGCAAATCTTGCTCACTCGAAAAGTAACGACCAAGCTCGGCCACCACCACCGCGCAAACACACAGGTGGCCGTGGGCCAAAGCCGCCTCCAGCGCGGTTTGAGCGGCTACAGCACCTGGCGCACCTTTGACAATATCAAACAGCACACTTGAATCAACAGCGATTTTCATGCCTGGGGATCCATACCTTGCCAGGGCACGGGCCGGCCACGCAGTTCAGCCAGCGCTTGGTTGGTGGACAAGCCGTCATCAATGGCCCGACCGACCCAGCGACTCAGGTCAAGAGTTACCTTTTTCTCGATCAGCAGCCGACCATCTGCTATACGAATTTGCAGTTTGGCACCTGGTTTGAGGCCCAGTGCGTCACGGGCTTGTTTGGGAATCACAATTTGGCCACGCTGCGCCAGCGTTACATCCATAGCTTCCATGGCGTACTTTCAAGAATTAAAATTAAAGTATGCCTTGTCTGGTATGCATTAGCAAGTACGAATCACCTTTGATAGCAGACTACGCAGGTTGCATAAGGGCTGCAAGGCGATTTAGCATGAAAAAAGCGACAACAGCCGGGCTGTTGTCGCCTTGTGTGCCAAACCCTTGGGTCGGGTCTGGCTGTGCCTTGACTTGACTGGCTTACCGCAGCAGCGCCAGCACACCTTGCGGCAACTGGTTGGCCTGCGCCACCATGGCGGTGCCGGCCTGTTGCAGGATCTGGGCGCGTGACAGGTTGGCGGTTTCCGAGGCAAAGTCAGCATCCTGGATGCGGCTGCGGGCGGAGCTCATGTTCTCGGAGCTGCTTTGCAGGTTGGCAACTGTCGATTCAAAGCGTGATTGCAAGGCACCGAAGGTCGCACGCTGGCTATTGACGGTCGCCAGCGCCGAATCCACGGTGGAAATGGTGCGGGTGGCCGAGGCAACCGTTGACACGTCCAGACTGCTGGTCGCTTGCAATTCACTTGAAGCTGTCGCAGCTTTGAAGTAGCCAACGCCACCAGCACTAGCGGCGTTACTAATGCCAAAAGTCTTGTCCGAATCCAATACCACAGTACCGGTCACATAGCCCGTCACAGCACCACCGGCAATAGCCTGAGTTCCAAGAGTCAAGCTACTTGCGACCAAAGAATTATTCGTAATACTTATGTCGTTGCCCGCGCTGTTCGTTAATGTGATGCCATCTCCCGCAGCATTGAGTTTTGCAGTCACCCCGGTTTGGGATGTCTTGTCGTTGAA
>CAIQOO010000195.1 GCA_903873485.1 uncultured beta proteobacterium
AGCAATGCCGTGACGTTGTGATCCTTGTGAATATATTCGCTCATCCGCGCAGAATACCAATACCGCCCCAAGGGGCGGGGAATTTACCCACAATGATTAAATACAAAGCAGCCAAAATACCAAACATCCTCTGATGCTTAGGCATCAGAATAGCGCCCCAAGGGGCGCGGAATTGACCCATAGAGATCAAAAATTGCATCCGGACACTCAATCTTGAAAGAAGCCAGGCTAGCAGCTTGCTTGTATCACACCGCTGCCGCCGTTGCTGGCCGAACACATCTGCCCCTTGGGCCGGCTCTGCATGCCGACGTTGAATACTGTGTCGGCACGGCACCCAATGCAAATCCAACTTCAGGGCAGGTGGTCGAACACCAGGATGATTTTTAGGATTTGCGCAGATAGCTGACAGATCCGGTGCTGGTCTCGGTAGCCATCGGTACTGTGGAACCACCGAAGGTGTAGCTGCCATTGCTCGTCGTAGCGTAATTGAACTTCACCGAAGTACCAGTACCGCAGCTACCACAGCCCACATAATTGCTGAAGTTGATGCTGACATTCATGGTCGAGGATGATCCCGTACTGCTACCGATGCCGACACCGTTATAAACAAAACTAAAGCCTGTTGCAGACATTTTAATATTCGAGAATGAAATTCTGTAACTACTATTACCAGCATTTAGTTTGTCAGCCTGCATATTCAGATAGGTACTGACCCAATAATAATCAGTGAGCGCAGCCTGGGATGGCGGAACGTCAGAACCGGGAACAATTTCAACGTCGGGCGTTGAGCCGGTGGAAGTTGATGTTTGTTCCCAGGTACCCGTCAAGGCGACCAGGGTTGACGGCTTTTCGACCGGAATCACAGACGCTGGCGGAATGTAAACCGGTACTACCGCAATTTCAGTTGCACCGGTGGCAGTTTTGGTTAAAACTGCGTTGTCGAGCACATTGTCAAGACCTGTGCGGTTGGCAACAAAAGGTGCGCTCAGAGGATCAAATTTTGCGATATCAAGACCGGCCTTGGTAATTATCGTGCTGAACTGGCTGGCAAGCTTGTTAATGGCTGTCGTAATAGCGGCTGTGTTGGCAGCAACAATCTGCGGTGTAAGCTGCGCCGCACCGGTCTTGCCACCTGCAATCGCGACATCCGAGGCAATTTTGTCGGTCAGGCTGGTGATGTTCAGCGTGATAAATTTGTTGGCTACGATGGGTTTGATGTTCAACGAATAACGTACGTTGCCATCGGTTTTGACCACCTTGGCCACCAGGGGCGGCGTAAAGCCGGTCACTTTAGCGCGGTAGTAGCCGATGGCATCGGTTTTTGCGGTCACGGATTTGTTGTTGGCATCGGTGACTGTGACGGTGCCGTTAACAATTGGTGCACCATCTCCGGCGGTGCCGTCGGCACCCGCATCGCCGCCACCAACACCATCTGAACCACCGCCTGTGTTGCTGTCAAAAACAGTCCGACCGAAGCTATCCAAAATCACTACCGTCGGGGTTGGGGTTGGGGTTGGGGTTGGAGCCGATCCGTTGTCATCGCCGCCACCGCATGCGGCCAGCATCAAGGTACTCAAAAGCACTGCTAGAAGTTTCATATCATTCACCTCGTCAAAATGTCGCTAACACCGTCACTTGGGACTGCTGAATCGCGCGACAGAACCCGCAGCATTTCTAGTCACAAGCATCCGTGCCATCAAGGCACTGGGCAATAAACTGAGTTGCTCAAGTGTCTCTGGATTATGCGCCGACCCGTAACCTATTTCAGCCCTTGTCTGCGCACATGTTCAATTTCTTCATTTGGAGACGATTCACAAATGAGCCTCGTCTAGCCAATTCCATGTTTCCATGATCGAATAACCCGGGCATGAGATTTCTCAAGGCACGGCAAATAAAACAGAATTGTGCGATTAGCTATTTTGCGATACGCACGATGCTTTTTCGCTGCGCAGCTTGCTGCCTACCCCACCCGTTCGAGCACCAGCACGGCAAAAAAGCCGAATGCCGCAATCAGCGTCCACTTCAGCACTTTCACACCCCAGTGCTTGTAGCGCGCCTGCCCGGTACCGACCCAAAACACAAAACACGCAGCCGCCGCCAGCAGCAACATCAGCATGGTCCAGCGAAACAGCAGCATGGGCAACCCGGTTGGCCTTGGAGCCGCAACTACCAGGCTCGCGCCAGTTGCGCAAAACCTTTTGGTGCCTGCTTTTCGTCAGAGAAGGTCACCACGTCCCAGGCTTCAGGGTGGTTCAGCAGTTCGCGCAGCAGCAGGTTGTTGAGTGCGTGACCGGAACGAAACGCGCTGTAACTGGCCAGCAGCGGTTTGCCCACCAGATACAGGTCGCCCATGGCATCGAGTATCTTGTGTTTGACAAATTCGTCGTCGTAGCGCAGGCCGCCGGCGTTGAGCACCTTGTAGTCGTCCATCACAATCGCGTTGTCGAGGCCACCGCCGAGGGCGAGGCCGTTGGCACGCATCATTTCGACATCTTTGGTAAAACCAAAGGTGCGGGCGCGGGCGATGTCTTTGGCGTAAGCGCCGGTGCTCATGTCAAACAGCACACGCTGACCGGTTGAATCGACCGCCGGGTGGCTGAAATCAATCTCGAAACTGAGCCGGTAGCCGTGGTAAGGCTCTAGTCGCGCCCATTTTTCATCGGCACCCTCGCCCAGACGCACTTCAACCGGTTTGAGCAATCGAATAAAACGACGCGGCGCGTTTTGCAACTCGATGCCGGCGCTGTGCAGCAGAAACACAAACGAGGCGGCCGATCCATCCAGAATCGGCACCTCTTCGGCGGTGATATCGACATACAGGTTGTCGACGCCGAGACCGGCACAAGCCGACATCAGGTGTTCGACCGTATTCACCTTGGCATTGCCATTGGAAATGGTGGAGGCCATGCGGGTGTCGGTAACCGCCAGCGCTGTCACGGCAATGTCCACCGGTTGCGGCAAATCGACCCGGCGAAACACAATGCCGGTGTCGGGCTGGGCCGGTCGAAGGGTGATTTCCACCCGCTGTCCGCTGTGCAGCCCGACGCCTGCGGCGCGGGTCAGGGTTTTGAGGGTTCGTTGTTTGAGCACAACCCGATTTTACCGAGCCGGCTCAGTCGGCCTGCTTGCGCAAAAACGCTGGAATCTCGAAGTCATCCATACCGCCGTTCGACAGCGCATCGACCTTCGCAGCCGCCGAGGTACGGTTGCGCCAGACGCTGGGTGTGCTCAGGTTGCCATAGTCAGGCTGCGTGGCACCGCGACCCGGGCCGGTGCCGCTGTGCGCCGGCATGCTGACTGACGTATCTTGCGAAGACGCCTGGAACGACAGATCATGGGTGCCAGTGCGCAGTCCAAGCTGCTGCGCAGGCGGCGCCACCACCAGTTTGGGCCGCGTGCGGCTCAGGCCGGTGGCGACCACCGTGACCCGAATCTGGTCATCCAGATGGTTGTCATAGGCGGTGCCATAGATCACATGCGCATCGGGCGAAGCGTAGGCACGGATGGTGTTCATGGCCAGCTTGGATTCGCTCAGTTTCAGGGAACCCTTGGCGGCGGTGATCAGCACCAGTACCCCCCGGGCACCCGACAGGTCAATGCCTTCGAGCAGCGGGCAGGCGACAGCGTGTTCGGCGGCAATGCGGGCACGGTCCGGCCCGGCAGCGACAGCGGTGCCCATCATGGCCTTGCCCGGCTCGCCCATGACGGTGCGCACGTCTTCAAAGTCCACGTTCACATGGCCGGGCACATTGATGATCTCGGCAATGCCGCCGACGGCATTTTTCAGCACATCGTTGGCATGGGCAAAGGCATCGTCTTGCGAGGCTTCGTCGCCCAGCACTTCGAGCAGCTTTTCGTTGAGCACCACAATCAGCGAATCGACATTGGCTTCGAGTTCGGCCAGACCACAGTCGGCATTCTCCATGCGGCGCTTGCCTTCAAACTCAAACGGCTTGGTCACCACGCCCACCGTCAAAATGCCCATTTCACGCGCTATCCGGGCAATCACCGGGGCGGCACCGGTGCCGGTGCCGCCGCCCATGCCGGCGGTGATGAACAGCATGTGGGCACCATCAATCGCCTCGCGGATGTGGTCAATCGCCACTTCGGCCGCTTCACGCGCCTTGTCGGGCTTGCTGCCGGCACCCAGGCCGGTGGTGCCAAGCTGGATGACGCGGTGCGCATCACTGGTGGACAGCGCCTGGGAATCGGTGTTGGCGCAAATAAACTCCACACCCTGCACGGCACAGGCGATCATGTGGGCGACAGCATTGCCGCCGCCGCCACCGACACCGATGACCTTGATCTGGGTGCCCTGGTTAAAGGCTTCTTCATTGATAAGTTCAATGGACATGTTGCTCTCCTGATGTTTCATGGGTTGGGTCAATGGGAAAAACTAAAAAAGAAAACTGAAAAATAAAATCGTTCAAGGTGGGGCGTCCACCGGTCACCCGCATCGTGGCGGAACTGCGCCGGCAAGGGGCTTTCATGGCTAAAAGTTCCCCACAATCCAGTCCTTGATGCTGCCAAAGGCAGTCTTCATGGAACCATTTTTTTGCGCCACCTTGAAGCCACGCAGACGCGCCATGCGGGCCTCTTCAAGCAGGCCCATGACGGTGGCAGCGCGCGGCTGGGACACCATATCGGACAAGGCTCCCCGGTATTTGGGCACACCCCGGCGCACCGGTTTCAAAAAAATGTCTTCGGCCAGCTCGACCATGCCGGGCATGATGCAACTGCCGCCGGTCAGCACAATGCCGGAGGACAGCATCTCTTCAAAACCCGATTCGCGCATCACCTGATGCACCAGGCTGAAAATTTCCTCCACCCGTGGCTCGATCACGCCGGCCAGCGCCTGGCGGCTCAGCATGCGCGGACCGCGATCACCCAAACCGGGCACTTCGACCTGCGCTTCCGGGTCAGCCAGCAATTGCTTGGCGTAGCCGTTTTCAACCTTGATTTCTTCCGCATCCTTGGTCGGGGTGCGCAGCGCCATGGCAATGTCGCTGGTAATCAGGTCGCCGGCTATCGGGATGATGGCAGTGTGGCGGATGGCGCCGTTGGTAAAAATCGCCAAATCCGTGGTGCCGGCACCGATGTCAACCAGCGCCACACCGAGTTCGCACTCGTCTTCGGTCAGCACCGACTGGCTCGAAGCCAGCGGGTTGAGCATGAGTTGCTCAACATCGAGGCCGCAGCGGCGCACACACTTGATGATGTTCTCGGCCGCACTTTGGGCACCGGTGACGATGTGCACCTTGGCCTCCAGGCGAATGCCGCTCATGCCGATCGGCTCTTTCACATCCTGCCCGTCAATGATGAACTCTTGCGGCTCGACCAGCAGCAGACGCTGGTCGGTGGAAATGTTGATGGCCTTGGCGGTCTCCACCACCCGGCCAACATCGGCCGCCGTGACTTCGCGGTCTTTGATGGCCACCATGCCATGCGAGTTGATGCCACGGATATGGCTGCCGGTGATGCCGGTATAAACCCGGGTGATCTTGCAGTCGGCCATCAATTCGGCCTCGCGCAGCGCCTGCTGAATACTTTGCACGGTGGCATCGATGTTGACCACCACGCCACGCTTGAGGCCATTGCTGGGCGACACGCCCAGCCCGGCGAGCTTGAGTTCGCCGCCGGGCATCACTTCGGCAACTACCACCATCACCTTGGAGGTGCCGATGTCGAGACCGACAACCAAATCCTTGTACTCTTTTGCCATGTCTGTCACCTGTTGTCTTGCATTACTGTTTTTTGATTTCGTCGCCAATGAGCGTGCTGACCCCTTGCAGGCGAATCGCATAGCCGTCCTTGTGACGCAAGTCAACCGATGCCAACTGCGCCGGACGACGCTGGTAGCGGGCGGTCACCTTTGTCACGGTGCCCAGAAAGCGCCGCGCGCGCGCCAGCAACTCGGGGGTTTCGCCGCTGCCGAGTTCCAGCACCGTGCCGCTGTCAAGCTCGGCACGCCAGGCGCCGCGGGCGGTGAGTTCAAGCTGTTCGAGCGACAAATCCGCCAGCGAAAACAGCGGCTGCAGCGTCTGGTACATCGCCAGCACCCGCGCCGACTGGCCTTCTGGCCCGTTCAGCCGTGGCAGGTTGTCTTGCTCAACCTCGCCGACATTGGCTTCAAACACTTCCCCAAAACTGTTGAGCAGACTCGAGTCGCCGTCGGCACCCCAAAAAGCCACCGCCCGATGTTCCTGCAACTGCACCCGCAGCCGATTGGGAAACTCGCGCCGTACCACGGCCTGGCGAACCCAGGGCACCGATTCAAAGACGTTGCGGGCTTCTTTCAGGTCCAGGGTGAAAAAAGTTCCCTTCAAGTGCGGCATGACATTGGCACGCAGGGTGCTGGCGTTGTAATGCGCCAGGTCACCGGTCACACGCAGACCCTGGATGGCAAACGCCGGCAAGCGCACCAGCCAGACCAGCAAGGCCGCCAGCAGCATCAGCAGCGCCACGCCAAACAGCGCACTGGCCAGCGCATTCATCAGGCGAACATCAAACGGCATCATGGTGGGCAGCGGAGGTTTTTTCATGAGCGGGAGTGGTCCAGCGTGGCCAGGCGCAAAATGTCCAGACACAGCTCGCCATAACTGATGCCGGCCGCCTTGGCCGACATCGGCACCAGTGAATGTCCGGTCATGCCCGGACTGGTGTTGATCTCCAGCAGAAACGGCTGGCGGGTTTGCGCATCAATCATCACGTCGGCGCGCGACCAGCCCCGGCAACCCAGGCTGCGGTAAGCGGCGAGCACCAGTTGCCTGATCACCGCCTCTTCGCCGTCTGGCAAGCCAGACGGCACCAGGTACTGGGTGGTGTTGCCAAAGTACTTGGCCTGGTAATCATAGTTGCCGCCCGGGGCTTTGATGCGAATCAGCGGCAGGGCACGCGCATCGGCAGCGCTGCCCAGCACCGGTACCGTCACCTCATCGCCGGCAATGAACTGCTCGCACAGCACCTGATCATCCAGACTGGCGGCCAGCGCAAACGCGCCCGCACATTCCTCTACGCTTGCCACTTTGCTCAGGCCCAGGGTCGAACCCTCGTGGGCCGGCTTGACGATCATCGGCGAACCCAGCTCGGCAAACGCCGCCAGCGTGGCTGCCACACTGGTGACGCGCCGCCAGGCCGGTGTTGGCAAGCCATCGGCGAGCCAGAGGCGCTTGGTCATGATCTTGTCCACCGCGATGGCAGATGCCAGCACGCCCGGCCCGGTATAAGGAATGCCCAGCAATTCGAGTGCCCCCTGCACCGTGCCATCTTCGCCAAAGCGACCATGCAGGGCAATAAAACAGCGGGTGAAGCCCTCTACCTTGAGCCGGCTCAGGTCAGACTCGCCGGGGTCAAACGCATGCGCATGAACGCCTTGCTGTTGCAGCGCCTGCAACACACCCTGGCCTGACATCAGCGAGACTTCGCGCTCTGCCGAGCGCCCCCCGAGGAGCACCGCGACCTTCTCGGTTTTTATATCAAATAGGCTCATAACCCACGTCCCTCATGCGCTAGTAGCTCTGAATTTTGTAGCAAACTGACGACTTTGGCACTGACCGCACCAATCGATCCGGCACCCATGCACAGCACCACATCAGCGGCCCTGGCATTCATCACAATGGTTTGCGCCATGGCGTTGATGTCATCGACAAATACCGGCTCGATGCGCCCGGCCACCCGCAGCGCACGCGCTAGGCTGCGCCCATCGGCGGCCACAATCGGGGCCTCGCCAGCCGCATAAACCTCGGCCAGCAGCACTGCATCAGCCTGCGCGATGACCTTGACAAAGTCGTCAAAACAATCCCGGGTTCGGGTGTAGCGGTGCGGCTGAAATGCCAGTAACAGGCGCCGCCCCGGAAAGGCGCCGCGCGCCGCCGCCAGCGTTGCCGCCATCTCGGCCGGATGGTGTCCATAGTCATCAACCAGGGTGAAACTGCCGCCATCGCATGCCGGCAAATCACCATAACGCTGAAAGCGCCGCCCGACCCCCTTGAACTCGGCCAGCGCCCGCAGCACGGCATCGTCGGCAATATTGAGTTCAATCGCAATGGCAATCGCCGACAGGGCATTGAGCACGTTATGCCGGCCGGGCAGGTTCAGCACCACCGCCAAATCAGGCAGCACCAGGCCATTGCGCCGCTGCACCGTGAAAAACATCTGGCCAGCCACCGCCTGCACATCGACCGCGCGCACCTCGGCACCCGCGTCAAAGCCATAGCTGGTGATCGGACAAGTCACCTGCGGCACGATGGCGCGCACCGCTGCGTCGTCGGTGCACAAGATCGCCGTGCCATAAAACGGCATGCGGTGCAGAAAATCGACAAATGCCTGCTGGAGCCGGCCAAAGTCGTGGCCATAAGTTTCCATGTGGTCGGCATCAATATTGGTCACCACCGCCATCACCGGCAGCAGGTTCAAAAACGAGGCATCGGACTCATCGGCCTCGACCACGATGTAGTCGCCCTGGCCGAGCCGGGCATTGGCGCCGGCGCTGTTGAGGCGGCCGCCAATCACAAAGGTCGGGTCCAGCCCGGCCTCGGCCAGCACGCTGGCGACCAGGCTGGTGGTGGTGGTTTTGCCATGGGTGCCGGCAATCGCAATGCCGGTTTTCAGGCGCATCAGTTCTGCCAGCATCAGGGCGCGCGGCACCACCGGAATGCGCCTGTCGCGCGCGGCTTGCACCTCGGGGTTGCCGGCCTGCACCGCCGTCGAGGTGACCACCGCATCGGCACCTTCAACCTGCGCTGCGGCATGGCCAATAAAGGTCAGGATGCCCAACGAGGCCAGCCGCTGCAGCGTGGCACTGTCGGCCTGGTCGGAGCCGGAAATGGTGTAGCCCAAATTGAACAATATCTCGGCAATGCCGGACATGCCGACACCGCCCATGCCGACAAAATGGATGTGCTTGATAGCGTGTTTCATTGGACCAGTTCCTCGCAGGCGGTGACGATCTGCTCGGTGGCATCAAGTTTTTGCATCATTTTGGCCTTCAGCCCTTTATTCATCAGCGCAGTTCGCTCTACTTTTAGTAGTAAATCAGCCAGATACCGAGGCTGAAGTTCAGACTGCTGCACCAGCCAGGCGGCCTGGCTATCGGCCAGAAACCTGGCATTGGCAGTCTGGTGGTCATCGACTGCATAAGGGAACGGCACAAACAGCGCGGCGGCACCAACGGCCGCCATCTCGGTCACCGTGCTGGCCCCGGCGCGGCAGATCACCAGGTCAGCATCGGCAAAGGCTTGCGCGGTGTTGTCGATGAACGGGGTCAATTCGGCTGTCACCCCGGCAGCGGCGTAATTGGCGCGCAAGGCATCAATCTGCTTAACCCCGCTTTGGTGCAGCACGATCGGGCGCTGATCAACGGGCAGCAAGGCCAGCGCTTGCGGCACGATCTCGTTGAGCGCCTTGGCGCCCAGACTGCCGCCCACTACCAGCAGCTTGAGCGGCCCGCTACGCCCGGCAAACCGTTGCTCTGGCGCAGGCAGGTTCAAAAAGGCCGCGCGCAGCGGGTTGCCCACCCATTGCGCGCCCTCAATGACATCAGGAAAGGCGGTAAACACCCGGTCTGCCACCCGGCTGAGCACCTTGTTGACCAGCCCGGCGACCGAATTTTGCTCATGCAGCAGCAGTGGCTTGCCCAATAGCACCGCCATCATGCCAGCCGGAAACGTGATGTAGCCGCCCAGCCCCACCACCACATCGGGCCGGACCCGGCGCAGCACGCCAATGCTTTGCCAAAATGCCTTGAGCAGGCGCAGCGGCAGCCAGACGGCAGTGGCCAGACCCTTGCCACGCAGGCCGCCAAAGTCAATCGTCTCAAACGCAAAGCCCTGCGGCGGCACCAACTGGCTTTCCATGCTGGGCTGACCAGCAGAACCGCAGCCACCGAGCCAGTGCACCCGCCAGCCACGCTCGCGCAGCGCCTGGGCGACTGCCAGGCCAGGAAATATATGGCCACCGGTGCCGCCGGCCATCACCAGTGCAGATTTGGCGGCGGCGCTCATACCCGGCCCCCGTGCATCAAACTGCGGTTTTCCTGGTCGATCTTCAGCACCACCGCAATCGCCACCAGATTGACCATGATGGCCGAACCACCGTAACTCATCAGCGGCAGGGTCAGCCCCTTGGTTGGCAGCGCGCCCAGGTTCACCCCCATGTTGATGAAGGCCTGAAAACCCATCCACACTGCCACGCCTTGCGCTACCAGACCGGAAAATACCCGCTCCAGGGCAATCGCCTGGCGACCGATGTACATCATGCGCCGCACCATCCACAAAAACAGGCCAATCACCAGCACCAGACCGAGCAAGCCAAATTCTTCGCCAATCACCGCCAGCAAAAAGTCGGTATGCGCTTCCGGCAGCCAGTTGAGCTTTTCCACACTGCCACCCAGCCCGACACCAAAAACCTCGCCACGGCCAACCGCAATCAGCGCATGGGTTAACTGGTAGCCTTTTTCCAGCGCATTCTTTTCGCTCCAGGGGTCCAGGTAGGCAAAAATGCGCTCGCGCCGCCATTCGCTCGACGCAATGATGGCGGCAAAGGCCAGCACCAGCACGGCGGCGATCAAAAAGAACATGCGGGCATTGACCCCGCCCAAAAACAGAATGCCCATGGCGATCACCGCAATCACCAGAAAAGCCCCCATGTCAGGCTCTGCCAGCAGCAGCACGCCGACCACGGCCACCGCCGCCCCCATTGGCCAGACGGCATGAAAAAAGCGCTCTTTGACAGCCATCTTGCGCACCATGTAGTCGGCCGCATACAGCAGCACGGTCAACTTGACCAGTTCGGACGGCTGAAAACTCAGCGGCCCCAGGCTGATCCAGCGCCGGGCACCATAAACCACCTTGCCGACATGCGGAATCAGCACCAGCGCCAGCAACACCAGCGACACCACAAACAGCGAGCGCGCCGACTTTTCCCAGGTCGCCAGCGGAACCTGGTAGGCCAGCAAGGCCGTGACAAAGGCCAAAAACAGCCATAGCGCATGGCGCAGCAAGAAATAAGTGTGGGTGTATTTGGCAAAACGCGGGTTGTCGGGCATGGCGATGGAGGCTGAATAGACCATCACCAAACCCCATAACAGCAGCACCACCGTGACCCACACCAGGGCTTGATCAATGCCCTGGACCGTGGTCGGAGCGGCACCGGTGGCGAGTCGCGTGGTTCCCAGCCGCACCGGCAGCACATCACCGGCGGGGGTGGCCAGGTGCCCAAACCACTGGCCCAGGCGCTGGCTGAAGCTGGCGGCCACGCGGCTCATGGTGCGCCCTCCAGCATCACGCCAGCCTGGCTGGCCAAGTCGGCCACCGCCTGCACAAAGACCCGGGCGCGGTGCTGGTAGTTGTCAAACATGTCAAAACTGGCGCAGGCTGGCGATAGAAGCACGGCATCGCCGGCATGGGCCAGCGCCGCTGCCACCTGCACCGCCTCGCCCATGCTGACGGCATCATGCATGGCGACCCCGGTGTCTTGCAAGGCCGCCTGAAGCAGCGGCGCATCGCGGCCGATCAGCACCACGGCGCGCGCATGACGGCGCACCGGCTCGGCCAGCGGGCTGAAGTCCTGCCCCTTGCCCTCGCCGCCCAAAATCACCACCACCCGGCGCTCGGCCCCCAGACCATTGAGTGCCGCTGCGGTAGCGCCGACATTGGTGCCCTTGCTGTCATCAAAATACTCCACCCCATCGACCAGGCCAATTGGCTGCACCCGGTGCGGCTCGCCGGCGTAGTCGCGCAAGCCATACAGCATCGGCGCCAGCGCACAGCCGGCACTGCTTGCCAGCGCCAGCGCTGCCAAGGCATTGATGGCGTTATGGCGACCCCGGATGCGCAGCGCATCAGCCGGCATCAGGCGCTGAAAGTGGAGTTCCTCGGCGGCCTCATGGCGCTTGCGCCGGGTCTCATCGGCATCCTGCGCCCGCACCAGCCAGCTCATGCCGTTGACTTGCTCAATGCCAAAGTCGCCTGGTCGTTGCGGCATGTCACCGCCAAATGTCAGATACCGGCGCTGCCGTGGCCGCTGCAATTTGACTTTGACCGGTGGCGGCAACATTGCCATCACGGCCGGGTCTTCGCGGTTGAGCAGCATCAGGCCCTGTTGGCCAAACACGGCTGCCTTGGCCTGCACATAAGCCGCCATCGAACCATGCCAGTCCAGATGGTCTTGGGTGATGTTGAGCACGGTCGCAGCGGTCGGCGCAAAGCCGCTGTCGCCATCGAGTTGAAAGCTCGACAGTTCCAGCACCCAGACCTCGGGCAGCGTCTGCGCGTCGAGCCGGGCGGCCAGCGTGTCGAGCAGGGACGGGCCAATGTTGCCCGCCACCGCCACCGTCTTGCCGGCGCGCGCAACCAACTGGCCGACCAGCGAGGTGACCGTGGTTTTGCCATTGGTGCCGGTGATGGCCAGCACCACCGGCTGGTAGCCGCGCTCGCGCTGCAACTGAAGCAGCGCCTCGGAATACAAGCCTAATTCGGCTCCAGCCCTTATCCCTATTGCGCTGACAGCTAGCATAAAAGGAGCAAGTTGGGCGGGACTCAAACCCGGGCTGCGCCAGACTGCAGCAATGTCCGTGCCTTCTACCAGACCAGCCCCCAGCGGGCCAGCGACAATACGGGCGGTCGGCAGATCACGCCGCAAGCTGGCCAACTGCGGCGGCGCGGCGCGGCTATCGGCCTCCGTGACCTGCGCACCACAGCGCGCGCACCAGCGCGCCATTGCCAGGCCCGATGCACCCAGGCCCAAAATCAGAACATGCTGGCCTTGCAGGTAATTC
>CAIQOO010000196.1 GCA_903873485.1 uncultured beta proteobacterium
GAACACTGCACTGTTGTCGATGTCACGAAATTTGCTCATGGAAGTCTTGCTCAGAAGGGTTGGTCGAGTGTACAGACCATCCTGCCACCCACTTTCAACATGATTTACCAATTTCGTGCATAAGTCCGACAGGCTGCTAGGTCAGCCGGCATTGAATCGGGGGAATGCGGGCGGCGGTCATAGCGGCATTGTTGCACTGGTGCCGGCAACTCGACCGCTGGCTCGCTAGAATCCGTCGCTCTTGCCCGATCCGGGCCACCACCACGAGAACTTCTGATGTCCAAAGCTACCAGCGCCGGGCAACCACGCTGGCGGCAGGTGCTGCGCTGCTTGCCAGGTCTGCCGGCCAATGACCTGCTGCGCGATGCCAGCTACCGTCGCCAAAAAATCGGCCCAATCGTTGGCTTTGCGCTGGCTGCGCCAGGCGTGTTCGCAGCGTGAACCGGCCAGGCTTTGGGCCTGCACCAGACGTTCGGGCAGCAGGTTGGTGATTTCCCAGTCGCGCCGCATTTCCCGCAGATTGGCTTGTTGCCGGGCATCGAGGGGTTCAGCGGCAGCGGCTTGCAGGTGGCCGGGCAAGGCGACATCGGTCAGGGTCTGGTGCAGCAGCACCTGCAACTCAGCCAATGCGGCAGCACGCGCCTCATTGCCCTTGGGCGGCATCATGGCCGCTTGATCCCAGCCAGCGATGGCACCGAGGTGACTGAGGTGGTGCAGGCGGGTGAAGCTGGCCGTCAGTGCGGTGTAGGCCGGGGTGTTGTTCATGCAGCGGGCATTCAGGGTTTGAAAAGGGCGCACGCGCTGGAGCGGCCCGGTAAAATCGGTTTTCTCCTCCACTTTGCCGGTTCCCCCATGTCCGAACGTCTTGCCGTGCTGTTGCAGTACCTTTTGCCAAAACAGGCGCTGACGGCTTTGGCGGGCTGGCTGGCCAGCGCCCGTGGCGGCAACGTCACCACCGCGCTGATTGGCTGGTTTGTCCGGCGCTACCAGGTCAACATGGCCGAGGCGGCCAACCCGGAGCTGGCCAGCTACGCCACTTTCAATGATTTTTTTACCCGCGCCCTGCAGCCGGGTGCCCGACCCATTGCAACCGCTGCGCTGGTTTGTCCGGTTGACGGCGCCATCAGCCAGTTTGGCGACATGGTCGGCGGGCAGATTTTTCAGGCCAAGGGACATCAATACAGCAGCATGACGCTGCTTGGTGGCGATGCCGACCTGGCCATGCAGTTTGACGACGGCCACTTTGCCACGCTGTATTTAAGCCCGCGTGACTACCACCGTATCCACATGCCCTGTGATGGCGTGTTGCGCCGCATGATCTATGTGCCAGGCGATTTGTTTTCGGTCAATCCGGCCACGGCACGGGGCGTGCCGGGCCTGTTCGCCCGCAACGAGCGGGTTGTCTGCCTGTTTGAGGGCTCAACCGGTCCGTTTGTGCTGGTGCTGGTGGGGGCCACCATCGTCGGCAGCATGGCCACCGTCTGGCATGGGGTGGTCAATGCCCGGCGCAGCGGCGAGATTCAGCACTGGCACTACAACGATGGCGGCATACGCCTTGGGCAGGGTGATGAAATGGGACGATTTTTGCTGGGATCCACCGTGGTGCTGCTGTTTCCCAAAGGCCGGTTGCAGTTCAACCCGGTCTGGCAACCCGGTGCCGCCATTCGGCTGGGCGAACTGATGGCGCAGCGGTCAAGCGCGAACTGACCTGACCGGGTTTCCATCCCGGCGGCATCCTGATGGTTTGCGCCTGGCCTGTTTTAACCCTTGCGCTTCCACAATCGGCTGAAGTCAAATTCGATGCTGCATTTGCTCAGATCAAAGCGCTGTGTCTCATCGTGAAAGTCTGCCACATTGCGGTAGTTGCCCTCAATGAGTTGCCATACCTTGGCTTTTTTGGCATCGGGATAAACCAGCACATAAAAGGCCACACCCTCCTGGCGGTAGAGGTCGAATTTGATCACTTCGTCACGCCGGGCGGTCTTGGGCGAGACCACCTCGAAAATCAGATCGGGCGCACGGGTTAACCGATCTCCTTCGGGTTGATAGCAGATCACCAGCACATCGGGTCGCACAATGGTGTCTTGGGCAAATTCGACATCCGTCTCGAACAGCGCCTGGCAATACCGGCAGTCGTCGAGTTTTTCACCCAACTGAAGCGCTATCGCAAAGCTCGTCACCTGATGCCCAAACGCTGGCGATGGTGCCATGGCGACCGGTTGCCCATCAATCAACTCCCAGTCTCCTTCCCATTGCAGGTAATCTTGCACCGTGTAGTTGAGCAGTGCTGGCTGTATAGACATGATTTTTCAGTCTCCTTCATCGCCTGAGAACCGGTTTTTCAAACCCCCGAATCCAAGTATCGCATTCGCTGGCTGCCGACTGGCAACTCGCTTGGCGGTTGGCGCGTTATTTGAAAATCACCGTCTTGTGCCCGTTGATCAGCACCCGGTGCTCGCTGTGCCACTTGACGGCACGCGCCAGCACCAGGCTTTCAGTGTCGCGGCCCAGGGCGGTTAAATCTTCCACCGTTTTGCCGTGATCGACGCGGGCCACGTCCTGCTCGATGATCGGGCCTTCGTCGAGGTTCGCCGTTACATAGTGGGCGGTGGCGCCAATCAGTTTCACGCCCCGGTCATGCGCCTGGTAATAGGGTTTGGCCCCCTTGAAGCTGGGCAAAAACGAATGGTGGATGTTGATGGCGCGACCGGTCAGCTTTTGGCACAGGTTATTGCTGAGGATTTGCATGTAGCGCGCCAGCACCACCAGTTCGGCATCTTCGCTTTGGATGATCTCCCACTGCCGGGCTTCCACCTGCGCCTTGGTGTCGGCCGTTACCGGCAGGTGGTGAAACGGCACGTTGTAGCTGGCGGCAAGCTGGTAGAAGTCGCGGTGGTTGGAAATGATGGCGCCAATGTCCAGACTCAGCAGGCCGCTTTTCCAGCGAAACAGCAGGTCATTGAGGCAATGGCCTTCCTTGCTGACCAAAATCACGGTGCGCATCGGCTGCGCCTGGGCGTGCAATTGCCATTGCATTTCAAACGGCTCGGCAAAACCGTCAAGCTGGCTTTTGAGTTCGTCAAAGCTGTGCTGGGCACAGGCAAACTGCACTCGCATGAAAAAGAGGCCGGTGTCGGCATCGTTGTACTGGGCGGCTTGTTCGATGTTGCCGCTGCGTTCGAGCAAAAAGCCGGAAACGGCGTGCACCAGCCCAAGGCGATCGGGGCAGGACAGGGTCAGGATGTAAACAGGGTTCATAGGGGCGGTATTGTCGCAGTTGCCGCCCGACCCCTTTGCTGGTTCAAAATGCTATTTAACTAATAGCTGTCAGCGCAAGCGCAGCAAGGGCTAGAGCCTGATATCTCACGGTTCGGGCAATTGCTATCCGAGTTCCTGAGATGGCGGTAAAGTAGTATTTTTTTCAAAATCGGTTGCAAAAATCATGAAAACTTCCCAGAAAATAATCAAGGTGGCGCGAGTCGATGA
>CAIQOO010000197.1 GCA_903873485.1 uncultured beta proteobacterium
AAATTATCTTGTGCAACAATGGCTTAACGATTTTGTTCAAGTCACCTGCTGGTGCCATGTGCGCAACTTTACGATGGTGGCCGCTGTGCCCGCTGTGCGCTGGGCAGATGCGCCTGATCGCATTCATTACCGAGGGCACGCAGACAGACAAGATCCTCGATCACATCGGGGTGGCCTGCGAGCCACCACACATATCCCCGGCGCGCGGACCACCGCTGTGGGATGACTGCGATGCGCATGTCGGTGATGGTGTTGCGGCCGAGCCCGACTGGGATCTGGCAGCGCAAGCGGCCCCCGACTACGAGGTCGATCAGCGCATCAACTGGTGACCGGGCAAAACGGTGACTCAGACTCGCTGCCGGGTCGGCATACCCGGCGCACCGCTAATCCCTCTTGTGAACAGCGCATTTTGGCGGTGGATCGGCCAGGCACGGCCTTGCTGCGGGCGCGGTGCGGGTTTCTACGTGGGGTGAGGGCTCTTCCAAGGACCGATACTTGCTCTTCCAAGGACCGATACTTGGCCTCATGTGGTTGAAATGCCTATCCGTGTGGTCACCAGACCATGAAAGTTAAAATAGAATTTCTCAAATCCCTTTCAACTGAAACAGTGTCCAGCTTGTTCAGCTCAGGAAATTAAATTGATGAAAACAGTGGGATTCATACTCTCCATGCTGATCCTGCTGATGTTGGTGGCAAGTTGCTCCAACCGTCACGAGGACAGCAATGGCGCGATCCCTGCGAAGTCCCGCGTCACCATCACCGCGTTGGTCTGGGCACCCGACTGGTCGGACGAAATGCAAAATATCGTGACTGAATTTACCAAGACCCATCCCCACATTCGGGTTGACTTGCAATTCATGATCGGCAATTCGGTCGAAGAAAATCTCAAACCCAAAGTGGCATCCCACAAGTTGCCTGACTTGATCTCGGTGAATCCGAATGCCTATTCGGCCGATCTGGCTGATCAAGGGCTACTCGCCGAGGTGGGCCAAACCAGCGCCTGGAACAATACGCTCGATAGCCTGAAGGCCGACTGGACCTCTGGCAAAGGCCGGCACTATGGAATTTCTGGCGGAGTGGCCGCCACCCTGATGTATTTCAACGAGGATATGTTTAAAAAGGCTGGAATCCAGACATTGCCAATCAATTTTGAAGAGTTCCTCCGCGTCTGCGAAAAACTCAAAAAGGCCGGCTTTGTCCCCATCATGTGGAACGGTGGGTTCCCGAACATGCTGGGCAACGGGCCGTTCAGTTTTGGTTTTGCCAATCAGGTGGTGGCGCGTCACCCGGACTGGAAACAGCGTCTGCGTGACGGCAGTCTTGACCTCAATACGCCAGAGGTGATGGACATTTTTGCCAAGATCAAACTATTGGCACAGCGCGGGTATGTGCAGCACGGTTACATGAGTACCAATTACGATGCCGGTATCAAGTTATTCACCGAAGGCAAGACCGCGATGGCATTTCATGGCACTTGGGCCGCTGGCTTGCTGATGCATGGTCAGGGTTTCAAAACCGGTGTCTTCATGCCCCCGTGGAATGCCGTCGGCACACAAATCGTCCCGGTGATTGGCAGCGAAACCGGCTTCGCCGTGAGCCAAGCGGGGAACACGCAGGCCACGTTTGAATTTCTGGAGTATTTGTTTGGCAAGGGGTTTCCCGTCTATCAGAACAAGCGCCAAAACATCCCGCCACTTAAACAGGTGGACGGGGTGGTGGTGGCCGACGCGCAGATCCTGCAATATGTCAAATATGCGCAGTCACTGCCGGTCACGGCCAGCCCTTACTACTCCTTTCTTCCCGCCACAAGCATTGAAATGCTGCACCCATTGATGCAGGATGTCTTGCTTGGCAAAGCCTCGCCGCAGCAGGCGGCCAAGAGACTGGATGAATCCATCAAAACCGAAGTACGCCGGCATAACCAGTAGGCACGTCCGGCGCACCAGCCAACCCAGGGCACCTCAAAATGACCAAGCGGACGCTCGCAGCGGTAACCTCGCTGCTCAGGCAAACCACCATCCGCTACCGGCTGATAGGTGCATTCGTCGTGCTATCGGTGCTGCCCTTGCTGGTATCGGGCTATGTATCCTTTGTTGAATCAAGCCAGGCCATTCAGCACCAAACACAAATTTTTGCGACCGAAATGGTCAAGCAGGTGGCAAAAAATGTGCAGTTGCGCATGGCACAGATTGATGCCAATGTGGAGACGCTGATACTGTCCGACAGGGTTCAAACGGCACTGGCGCAGTATGTTGGCGAAGATGCAGCCGACCAGGCGCAAGCCCATGCCGCCATGCCGAGCATTCTGCTCAACGCCTACGGTTCGTTTGACTACATCAACCAGATGTATTTTTTGACCAGCAACAACCAGATCATGGACTCCCAGGTGTTTACCAAGTTGGGGCGAAGCGTGCAAACTTTTGCCGGCAAAATGTCACCACTGAAAGGCCAGGCTTATTGGGGGACGATCGATTTGTCGAGCGGCCAAAAAGGCATTGCGATGGCACGGCAGATATTTTTCAAGACCAATAACAGGGTGGCCGGTGGCCTTTATCTGGGTCTGAAGCCATCCCATTTCTCGGAAATTTTTGAGGATGTCAATCTGGTTGAGGGTAGCGTAATTTACCTGATGGACGCGCTTGATGGCAGCATCATCGTGGAGTCCAAGGCCAGGCTGGCCAGAATGAATGACGAGGCACCCCACCTGGAGCTGAAACAGGCGGTGTTGCAGACAGTAAAACTTGGGCAATCGACCGGTTCCATCACCTACTCCAGCAGCATTGGGGTGGTGGCGGTTTATTCACAGATACCCGGTACCCACTGGTTTGTCGTCAACACCATCCCCTATGACAGCCTGATTGCCAAGGCAATATCGGTGCGCAATACGATTGCCCTGATGGGTACATTGGGGCTGATCGTGGCGATCTTGCTGTCGTTCGTTATCGGGCACAGCATTTTGGATCCTCTCAAACAACTGATGCTGCTGATTCAGCAAACCGGAACAGGGAGCAGTCCGGTACAGGTGGCTCACCAGGGAAACGATGAACTGACCGTTTTGTCGCAAAAGTTCAGTGACATGTCGGTCAAAATAATTCATGACAATGAATTGCTCGAAGCGCGTGTACTGGAGCGCACGCTGGCCTTGGAAAAAGCCAATCAGACACTGGCCGAGTTGAGTGCCACCGATGCCCTCACGGGTATCGCCAACCGGTGCCAGTTTGATGCGGTGTTGGCCGATGAGTGGCATCGCGCTGCCCGCCTGAGTCAAGCACTGGCGCTGGCCATGATTGACATCGACTGGTTCAAGAAATACAACGACCACTACGGTCATCCGGCCGGCGACGAATGTTTGCGCCGGGTCGCCACTTTGCTGAAGTTGTGCGTCATGCGGCCGGGCGATCTGGTGGCGCGGTATGGCGGCGAGGAGTTTGTTTTTATCGCCACCGCGACCGATGGTCCCAATGCGTTGCGCATCGCGCAAAACTTCTGCGAAGCCTTGCAATCGCTGGCGTTGCCGCATGCCATGTCAAATTTTGCGTGTGTCACTGCCAGCGTTGGCGTGGCTGCGATGGCTGCCATGATCGCAGATGAAGACCATTCGCCGGAAGCGCTGGTGCGGGCGGCTGATCATGCCCTTTATCAGGCCAAGGCACTCGGACGAAACCAAGCCGTCCTGTTTACCAGACCCGATGCCTGAGACGGATAGGCCATTAAAACGCACGAGCCGAAGTATCGCGCCCAGAAACGTGCCTCGAACCCCTTGCAAACCCTGGATTTCCTGCCCGGGTTGCAAGTTCACTATGAAAATGCACCGTCGGCAGAGCCAATAGTGCTGCGCCGGGTGCGTCGGGCGCAGGACGACCCAGCGGCAAGTAGGTAGTGCGTGGGGATGGAGACCGGGTCCTGGCGGCGCTGGTTGCCCGGTGGGGCGGAACTGGTTGGGCTTGGGTTTGTGAGTCAAATCGGGCTGCAGCCCTTGTGGAGTATGCGCAGGCAGCTATCAATTCAGGAATATCTGGCGTACCCAATGGTTGGCTCTGCACGCGGTGAAGCTGGATATAAACCCAGTATCATCAGGCACCCAGCCCATGCTGGCACTGCACGCCCAACGCAAGCGCATTCTCATGCGGGCGGGCAAGCGCGTGCAAAGCCCAAACTCTACAACCCGAGCCACCCCGAGCGGACTCTGCTGGACCCAACCATAGCCGAGCACTTCGAGACCTGCAGTGCAAGCGCTGGCCAGTGCGCACCTGGGCAGGCAAATCGTGCTCATGTGTGCGCGGTCGATGGGGTGTTTGAGCAAGTGGCGGGCGACACCGATGCCCAATCCTCGCCGCCGGGCATCGTCTTTCACCCGGCCAGTGCTATCGATGAGACCGCTGTGGCCCAGGTGCAGGCCGATTTGCGCCGCCGCATACTGCGCGCCTTCGTGGGCCGGGGTCTGATCGAGAAGGCAGATGCCAAAGAGATGTTGGCCTACCAGCACAGCGGCTTCTCGGTGGACGCCGGTGTGCTCATCGAAGCAGACGACCGCGCCGCCCTGGAGCGGCTGCTGCGTTACTGCGCCCGCCCACCCTTTGCTTGTGAACGCCTGCGCAAAGAGGGCGCAGCCCTGGTGTACCGCTGCGCCAAACAGCACAGCGAGCCTGGCTCGGACAAGCGTGACGCCAAGGTCGACGAACTGCACCTCAGACCGCTGGAACTGATAGCCAGCATTGCGGCGCTGGTGCCACCACCGCGCACCCATCGGCACCGCTATTTTGGTGTGCTGGCACCGAATTCGCCGCACAGGGCTGCGGTGACGGTCTTTGCCGCGCCGATGCAACAGGCCACGGCTGAGCCTGCGCAACCCGGCACGGG
>CAIQOO010000198.1 GCA_903873485.1 uncultured beta proteobacterium
CATTGAGCATGGCTTCAACCGCCTGCGTGGCAAGACACTGGGCATGACCCCGCTGTACCTGAATTCGACCACCCGCATCAAAGGACTGATTCGCCTGCTTTGCATCGGTCTGCGGGTATTGTGCATCTTCGAGTTCACGGTGCGCGAGGCATTACGCAAAAGTGCAGAAAAGCTCGCCGGCATTTACGCGGGAAATCCCAAACGAGCGACGGCCAAGCCAACGACCGAGATGATGCTGAAGGCTTTTACTGGCATCAATCGGGTCGAGATCACCGTGGGCGAAGCAAGTTGGAACAGCGTGGCTCCGCTCAACGCAGTGCAAACGCGTATTTTGGACTTGCTTGGACTGCCGACAACGATTTACCAAGGGCTGAATAGTCAATCTGAGGAAGTGGCTTTTGAAATCAGCGAACCGTGAGCTTGATGCTGTGACAGGTAAAGCAACCGGCTTTAGCTGCCATTTTTTTGGAGGTATCGTCATTCGGATGCTGAGCCAGCACTGCAGAGCCCGAGAACACCAGGGCACCGAGCAGGCCCATCATTTTGATTTGAAGTTTCATAGCGAAAATTGATTTAAAAAAACAAGCCAGCAAATTCTAGTCACGGCTTTTGGGACATGACCCAGGTAGCTAGGGCTTTCAGGTCATCACTGCTCAAGCTGGAGTGCGCTGGCATGGCCATTCGACCCCATTTACCGCGCGAACCGTTTTTAATGCTTTGCGTCAGGGTGCCCACGGCATCCGGGTCACTTGAATACTTGGCGACCACGTCTTTGAACGCTGGTCCAACGATTTTTTCCGTGATGGAGTGACACGACAGGCAGCCACTGGCTTGCAGCAACTCCTTGATTTCAGCGCTATCTTCGGCCTGTGCCGCTGTCGCCATCACGATCACGAGAAAAGGGATGGTCAATAATCTTGAATTCATGGTTTTCTGACAGTCAGGCAAACTGACCCGTACAGCCGCACGGGTCAGATGCCAATTATTTAAGCAGTTTGAAGGTCCAGACAGCCCCGCCTTGCTCAAGGAAGTTGACTTTCTTGGCCACTTCGCCACCCCACAGCGGCACTGCTCCACCCCAGCCTGACACCACGCTCACGTATTGCACACCGTCTTGCTTCCAGGTAATGGGAGGCGCCACGATGCCTGAGCCCGTCTGGAATTCCCAAACCACTTTGCCGGTCTTGGCATCAGCGGCTTTCAGGAAACCTTCAGGTGTACCCCAGAAGACCAGGTCAGACGTGGTCATGACACCGCCCCACAGCGGCGCGGTGTTCTTCACTTCCCAAGCCACCTTGCCAGTTTTTGGATCAATGGCACGCAGGGAACCAATGTGGTCTTCAAACAGCGGTTTGATGGTGAAGCCAGCGCCCAGGTAAGCGGCGCCCTTTTTGTAGGCAATGGGTTCGTTCCAGATGTCCATGAACCATTCGTTGGTGGGCACGTAGAACAAGCCGGTTTTCGGGCTGTAGGCCATGGGCATCTGGTTTTTGCCGCCCAGGAAGCCGGGGGCTGCAAAGGCGGTCTTGCCTTTTTTGCCATCGCCTGCGGTGGGGTCGCCTGGGCGGTTCTCATCAATATAGACCGGGCGGCCGGTTTTCAGGTCAATGCTGCTGGCCCAGGTGGTTTTCTTCACAAACGGAAAGGCGTTGACCAGCTTGCCGGTCGCTGCGTCGTTGACATAGAAGAAGCCATTGCGGTCTGCCTTGGCACCCATGCGTTTGCCATCCATGTCGAAAGTGATGAACTCGTTCACACCGTCATAGTCCCAACCGTCGTTGGGGGTGTTTTGGTAGTGCCAGACAATCTTTCCAGTTTTGACATCGATGGCGATGGTGGACGCTGAGTACAGGTTGTCACCTTTGCGCACATGGCTGTTCCAAGGGCCGGGGTTGCCGGTGCCAAAATAGGCCAGGCCAGTCTTGGCATCGTAGGTGCCGCCCAGCCAAGGTGTTGCGCCGCCGGTTTTCCAGGTCTCACCCGGCCAAGTGGCGTTGGTGGTGCCAGTGATGCCGTTTTCCTTGCCATTGAGAAAGCCCATGTGGCCCTCAACCGTGGGGCGTGACCAGACCATCTTGCCAGTCTTGGGGTCACGTGCTTCCACACGACCCACCACACCAAACTCACCACCAGACAAACCGGTGATCAGCAGGCCTTCGGCAATCAAGGGGGCGGCAGAGTAGCTGTAACCCGCGCTGTAGTCGTCAATCTTCTCGCGCCAAACCACTTTGCCGGTGGTCTGGTCCAAGGCCACCAGTTGGGCATCGAGCGTGCCAAAAATCACCAGGTTGTCATAAAGTGCTGCGCCACGGTTGATCACGTCGCAGCAAGGCATGATGCCTTCTGGCAGGCGGTGCTCGTACTTCCACAGCTTCTGGCCGGTCTTGGCATCCAGCGCAAAAATGCGCGAGTACGACGCGGTAACAAACATCTTGCCGTTGTGAACCAGGGGCTGAGATTCCTGGCCGCGCTGCTTTTCGCCGCCAAACGACATGGACCACACCGGCACCAGGCGGCCAATGGTCTTGGCATTGACGTCGGTCAACGTAGAAAACCGCTGGCCCTGCGTGCCCATGCCCCAGCTGAGCACGTCTTCTGGGGTATTGGCGTCGTTGGCAATCATGGCATCGGTCACTTGGGCACCGGCTTGGGCACATGCTGCCATGACCAAAATGCTGAGTAGTTTTCTTTTCACTGTGTTGTCTCCTGCTGAGGGGTAAGAATAATTACTGATCCGGAGCAGCATGCCCGGGTTACTGTGGACCAAGCTAATCTTGATGTCCGCTTAACCCATGCGCAACTTCTGTGCCAACGATATTACCCAACAACACAAAGGGGTTTCCCTAATTAAAACTTGGTTTTACGCCAAAAACACCCACAAGCCAGCGACCCATGATGTGACAGTGTTCAATATTGAATCACTGTGCGCAAAAGCTGTCACAGCACTTCCTGGGATGCGCTGGCAGCGAACCCGGCAAATTTATGCCGCGACGCGTTGTTTAATCCAACCTCGCTGTGGGTCATAACCCCACCAGGCCAGGCACAAGAAAACCGTGGCGCTGACCACTACAACCGCCCACGACAGCACATTCACCTGGCCATACATGGCAAACCGAATCCCCTCCACATAGGCGACGGCCGTTGGTCAAACTCATGGTGGTTTCGCACTGACGCGTGATTCAATAAAGGCTTGGATTGCCCAAATGTCGTCCTGGATCAAGACATCTTTCCAAGCTGGCATATGCACAATGCCAACCACTGTTTTCCCTTGCAATACGGACTTCTTAAAGTACTGATCGTTGTCGCTCAGACATGCGGCTTGCAAGGTGGAGTTCGCAATGCGCCGACAATAACTGTGCAGTCGCCGAAGATCAGGCGCGGGGACACCGCCCGCAGTGTTGGCATCATGCCCGTGGCAGCGTGCGCAGGACTGATTAAAAGCCGATTGGCCAACTTCAATCGCTCGCTGGTTACCCCGGTATGGATTGGTTTTCAACCAGGCATCGCCCGACGGTGCAAGACCAGTCCGGTCAAGTACCGGTGCCACGGCAACCTCGGCTGCGAACGCGGAAGCGGCTAGGCACATACAAACAAGTGCGATGAGTTTATTAAAAATCGATTTGAAGTACATGTTCATTGATCCGTTGGGCAACCGGTGCAACCTTCAAAAAATGAACCAGGGAAAATGGTGTAAAGGCGAAAAGCACCCTCAAGATTGGCATCCTTCAAATTGACGGAAACGAACTTGGCCTCCTGAAGGTTTGTGTTGGTTAAATTTGCTCCCACAAACAAGGCAAACCCGAGCCGAGACGCTTCCAGATTCGCCCCGGCGAGGTCAGCACCGGTAAAATCAGCCCGAAACAAACGCGCAAATTCCAGATCAGCCCCGATCAAACGAGTCCGCTTGAAACTCGCAGCTGGTGCACTCAATTTGTTGAGTCGCGCAGCCGTCAAGTCCGCATCATCAAATATGGCCCCAGCGAGGTTTGCCCCGCGCAGGTCCGCACGAACCAGATTGGCACCAGTAAAGTCGGCGCCGACCAGATTTTTGCCAGACAAATTGACGTGACGCAAATCTACGCCGCGACACTGGGCATGCGGCCAAATGCCACAACCGTTGATGACCATGGGCTCCACATCGGGCGCCTGAGCGCCCACCGCTGTTGACAACAGCAACGTCGTCACTAAGGAGAGAGAAACAAAGGGATTCATGGATAAGACCCGGTAATGAGACTGAGCGGCTGAGGAGGGCGGCATTTGCGCCCCCTCAGCCATGGCTTATCGTTTTGGCAGTTTGAATACCCACATCGAACCGCCTTGAGTGACCTGTTTGGTCAGGTCGGCCATATCCCCCCCCCACAGTGGAACCGCACCGCCGTAACCGGATTCGATGCCGACATACTGTTCACCATCCATTTCCCAGGTAACCGGCACGGACACAATACCGGAGCCAGTCTGAAACTTCCACAACTCCTTGCCGTTTTTGGCGTCGAACGCCTTGAGGTAGCCATCAGATGTGCCTGTGAAGAGCAGGTCACCCGCAGTGGTCAGTGTGCCTGCCCACAGTGGGAATTTTTCTTTGTGTTCCCACGCGATCTTCCCGGTCTTGGGGTCAATCGCCCGCAGAATCCCGACGTGGTCGTCAAAAATCTTTTTGATGCGGAAGCCTTGACCGAGATAAGCAGAGCCAGCTTTGTAGGCCACCTTCTCGGTCCAGTAATCCATGCCCCAATGGTTTGCCGGAATGTAGAACAGGCCCGTCTTCGGGCTGTACGACATGGGATGCCAGTTCGTTCCACCGAGGAATGGCGGTGAAACAAAGACGGTCTCGCCTTTGCTCTCGCCTTCCTTGATTGCTGGGGGTCGGTTGCCTTTCTCAATGGGCCTGCCAGTCTTCAGGTCGAAACCAGATGCCCAGGTAATGTTGTCGACAAAGGGCCAGGCACCGATGAGAGAGGTGGGTTTGTTAGGGTAGCCAGCACCCGTGGCAAGCTTTTCACGATCCGTGACAAAGAAGAAGCCATTGCGGTCAGCGTGTCCTGATGCCTTGATTAACTTGCCAGTTTTCGGGTCTTTGTACTCAAAGAGAACCACTGAGTTGTTACCAGAAAAGTCCCACGCATCGTTGGGCGTATGTTGGAAGAAGCCTTTAAGTTCGCCACTGCTGGCATCCACGTAAGCCTGACCTGAGGTAAACAAGCTGTCCCAGTTTCTCGGGTCGTCGCCGTCCTTGGTGCGTGCCCAAGTGTTCCATGGTGCCGGGTTACCGGCACCGATGACGATAGTATTGGTCTCGATGTCAAAGCTGGCTGTCTGCCATGGTGCGCCACCGCCATGGTTCCAGGCATCTTTCAACTTGCCGTCTTTGTCCCGTGGCCACGAGGGCGCATTGGCATCACCGGTGGTCACACTGTCTTTACCATTGAGACGCCCCATATGGCCTTCCACCAAGGGACGTGCCCAAACCTCTTCGCCGGTGTCAGGGTCCCTAGCAAAGAGCCAGCCGACCACACCGAATTCATCACCGGATGACCCGTGCACCAGCAATACCTTGCCGGTTTTCTGGTCCTTCACAACGAAGGGCGCGCCGGTCATGGTGTAGCCGGTTTTGTAGTCGCCCAATGTCTTTTTCCAAACCACTGCACCGGTCTTTTTGTTGAGCGCAACGACTTGTGCATCTAGCGTACCGAAATAGACTTTGTCGCCGTAAATAGCTGGCCCACGGTTAACCACATCGCAACAAGGCAAGATGCCTTCCGGGAGGCGATGCTGGTATTCCCAGAGGCGTTTACCTGTGCGGGCATCAATAGCAAAGAAGCGCGAGTAGGAGCCAGTTGTGTAGATCACACCATCGTGTACCAGGGCCTGCCCCTCTTGACCGCGTTGCTTCTCACCACCAAAAGAGAAACTCCAGGCTGGAACAAGGTTGGCAACAGTTGACGTGTTGAGTTTTGTCAACGTGCTGTGGCGTTGTGCCTTGAGGCCAAGCCCGTAGGTCAGTACATCCCCTGTGGTCTTCTCATCATTCTGAATATCTTCCCAGGTCACTTTTTTGTCGGTCGCCATCGCTGGCGCGAAAAGCGTGGCAGCCAACAGAGCTGCAAGAACGGTTGGTCGGGTACTGAGTCGGAATGTGTTCATGGTCTTTATGTCTCCTGTGATTTAAATCTTTACGTTGCCGAAACCTCGGGTAGCCCAATCTGTTTGACAGGCGAAATAAGTATAGAAATGGATGTCGCAAAACGTCTCGGGACATATGCGCGGGGAACCCGGGAATAGTTCCCGGTCTGTTAACGTGAAGGTTTGGGCAGCATGCGTTGAAAGATCTGGTCTTTGTCGATCAACCCGTGTTTCAGCGCGGCCAGCACATGCACGACGATCAATGCGATCAATGCCATACCAACAACGTCATGCGCGCCCGCAAATAGTTCACGCAGCGCCGTGTCTTCCCAGCCCCAATTGGGCAGGCTCACGCCGAAAAACTTGATGCCGTACTTGTTGAATGAGGACGAGAGATAACCCGTGAGCGGCTGCAGAAACATGCATAGATAGAGCAGCCGGTGCGACCACGCTGCGGCCATGATCTCCCAGGTCGGCATACCGGGCAGCGGCGCCGGTACGACATGTGTGGCTCGCCAACCGATGCGCACCAGGATCAGCGCCAACGCCACCAGCCCCATTGATTTGTGCAGGGCGAAAAAATAGGCTCGGTCCGACGTGTTTTTTGGCAGGCCTTCCATATAGTAGCCCAGCGCAATCAGGCTGATCAACAAGATGGCCATCAACCAATGAAGGGCTATCGCTGGCAATTTGTAGTGATCTGAAGCGTCCACGAGTTGCCCTCTATGTAAATAATTTCAATTATTGGAATAAGGTCGGCGAAACGTCTCGGGACTTATTCGCGGACAAACCGGGATTAGTTCCCGGCTGCGTCCGGGATACTCAAACAGGGCGTGGCACGAAACCTGCAGCTCTACATCATTTATTGGGCCTGGAACAGTCAATGGACTTGAGAAAACGCTTGGTCGGTTTTATAAGTGCGCTGTTGCTGGCGCTGCTGACCCTGACCGTTTTGGCGAATCTGCTCGCTTTGCGTAGCGACGTCACTGCCGAGGTGGACGCATCCATGCAGTTGGTCAAGTTCCTGTCTGAAGTCGGCCAGATCGACAGCAGTTTGCCTCCGATCGAAGCCGCTGCTCACCTGGAAGCGATCCTCAAGAGTGCTCCGCTCAGGCATGTGTCTGTCAGCATCGGGGCTGAGCCGCCGACCGTAAGCCGTCGTGTCGAGACGCATTGGCTGGCAACCCTATTGGGTGTCGAACCGGTCAACGATGCGCCACAACTTCTTCGCATGGGGAATCACAATTTGTGGATTACCCCGAATCCCGTCTCGGAAATCGAAGAAGGTCTTGGCGACACCATTCGTTTGTGTATCGCCTTGTTCCTTTTTTCTGCGGCAACCTTGCTTGTCGTCTGGTGGTCAGCCGACTGCGCGCTGGCCCTGGTCCGCGAACTGGAGGCCGGGTTGCAACGGCTGGCCAGGGGAGAAAAAGAGGCAGCATTGCCTGGGTTTGCCCTGCGTGAGTTCCGGCGGGTCGCCACCGCCATAGATGATCTTGCGGCGGCCTTGTCTGCTTCTCAGGATGCCCAGCGGCGGCTTTCTCGCCAACTGATCTGCGTGCAAGAGGATGAACGACGCGCACTGGCCTTGGAGCTGCATGACGAAATGGGCCAAACGCTGACCGCGATTGGCGTGACAGCCGCGCACCTCGAACGAAATGCCCTACAACTGGCCCCCCAGAGCGTGATTGAATGCGCGCATGACGTTCGACGCGATGTTCGAACAAGTGGCGAGCAGTTGCGCGCCATGCTCAAACGCTTGCGACCCCATGGTCTGGACGCCTCGGGACTGACCTGCGCACTGCGCGATCTGGTGGCCGGTTGGCAGCAGCGCGCAACGGGAATCCGCTTCAGGTTTGAGTTACGCGGCACGCTTCCTGCAATCGGTGAGGACGCAGGGCTCACCCTCTACCGGGTTGTGCAAGAGGCGCTGACCAATGTTGTCCGTCACAGCCAGGCAACGAACTGCCTGGTGGAGATCAATGTGGATGCGAGTGACTTGGTGCTTCAGATTGAAGATGACGGTTGCGGTCCGCCGCCAGGCGGCCTGCGTCGCGGCGTCGGACTATTTGGGATTGAGGAGCGCTTGCTCATGGTGGGCGGCAATTTGAAGATCAAGCCAGGGCTTCTACGTGGCATGCAACTTCAGGTCCGTCTGCCCCTGGTTCAAAAAGCAGTATTGGAGACAACATGATTCGCATAATTCTGGTCGATGACCATGCCGTCGTTAGAACGGGCTATCGCCGTCTCCTTGACGCCGAGCCAGGCATGCAGGTGCTGGGCGAGGCATCCAGAGCCGATGAAGCCAATGCCCTGGTCATGCGAACGACCCCCGATGTTGCCTTGGTTGACCTCACTCTAAAGGGTAGCAGTGGTATTGAGGCCATACGCGGAATGCTTGCGCGTCAGTCCGGATTGAAAATCCTGGTCCTTTCGATGCACGACGATGTCGGACATATCACCCAGGCACTGCGTAGCGGTGCTCATGGTTACCTGAGCAAATACTGTGAGCCTGACGACGTGATTGACGGCATACGCCGCATCGCCGCCGGCAAACGTGTTTTCTCGCCAGATATAGCGCAAATACTTGCGCAGGACGCGATTGACGGTGAAGGCGCATTCAGGCATCTGACACCACGGGAATTTGAAGTGGTGCGCATGTTGGTCCATGGCGAATCAGCAAACAACATTGCTACCTCAATGCAGCTCAGTCAGAAGACTGTTCTTAACTATCTTTCGTTGATCCGGCAAAAGCTCAACGCGGATACTGACTTCAAGCTGCTGCATCTTGCTGCGCGCCACGGTCTGGTGGCGATCCACGGAGCGCTAGAGAATTGAGACGGCGGATTCAGGCTTCTACGACCCGCGTTAACGTAGGTCCGAATCGCACGCCACCAATTGCGCGATTTGGAGGTTATTTTGCAAGGCGTGAATTTTTTGCCATCAAGTGTTCTCAGACAGACGGACCACGATGTGACAGTGTTCAACAATGCACCACTCTGACCAACCCAATGTCACACCTCAGGCAGCGCCGCGCTGCTTGATCCAACCCCGTTGTGGGTCATAACCCCACCAGGCCAGACAAAAGAAGACCGTGGCGCCGACCACCACCACCGTCCAAGACAACACATTCACCTGGCCATACATGGCAAACCGAATCGCCTCCACCACATGGGTGAACGGGTTCCATTGCGCCAAGGTCAACAGCCACCACGCACCTGACTCGTCAAGCTTCCACAAGGGGTATAACGCCGGGCTGATAAAAAACATCGGGAAAATCACGAAATTCATGGTGCCGGCAAAATTCTCCAGTTGCTTGATGTAAACCGACAACATCAATCCCAAAGCGGCCAGCAAGGTGGCACCGGCCACCATGGCCAGCAACAGCAAGGGCAGATGCGCCCAACTGACTTCAACCCCAAACGCCAGCGAGATCAGCAGAAACACCACCATTTGCAACAAGGACAAGCTGGTGCCGCCCATGAGCTTGAAAGCCAGCAACCAGCCGCGCGGCAACGGGGCCGTGAGCAACAGGCGCATCATGCCCATCTCGCGGTCATACACCATGGAGAGCGAGCTTTGCATGCCGTTGAACAGCGCCACCATGGCCAGCAAGCCTGGCACCATGTAGACCTTGTACTCAATGTAGGTCTCGTAGGGCGGCACGATCGACACACCAAACACATTGTGAAAGCCCGCAGAAAACACCACAAACCACAGCAGTGGCCGCACC
>CAIQOO010000199.1 GCA_903873485.1 uncultured beta proteobacterium
CCACCCACTGACCACAACGCCATCCTGTTCGAGCGTGCCCAGCGCGTCATTCCCGGCGGCGTCAATTCGCCGGTGCGCGCCTTCAAGGCGGTCGGCGGTACGCCGCGCTTTATCCAGAAAGCCCAGGGTGCCTATTTATGGGATGCCAACAACCAGCGCTATATTGACTACATTGGTTCGTGGGGGCCGATGATTCTGGGCCACGGCCACCCGGCGGTGCTGGCGGCAGTGCAACAAGCTGTCACCGAAGGTTTCTCGTTTGGCGCACCGACCGAACGCGAAGTCGAGTTGGCCGAAGAGATTTTGCGGCTGCTGCCCTCGATGGAGATGGTGCGGCTGGTCAGCTCCGGCACCGAAGCGGCGATGAGCGCGATTCGGCTGGCGCGCGGTGCCACCGGGCGCAGCAAGCTGATCAAGTTCGAGGGCTGTTACCACGGCCATGCCGATGCGTTGCTGGTCAAGGCTGGCTCGGGGCTTGCCACCTTTGGCAACGCCACCAGCGCCGGCGTGCCGCCCGAGGTGGTGCAGCACACGCTGGTGCTGGAATACAACAACCTCGATCAGCTTGAAGCCGCTTTTGCCTTGCACGGGCCTGAACTGGCCTGCCTGATGATCGAGCCGATTGCCGGCAACATGAACTTTGTGCGCGCCAGTGTGGCGTTTATCCAACGCTGCCGCGAGCTTTGTACCCAATATGGCGCCTTGCTGGTTTTTGACGAGGTGATGACCGGCTTTCGGGTGGCACTTGGTGGTGCGCAAAGCATTTATGCCCGCGACATCCCGGGTTTTGCGCCCGATTTGACGGTGATGGGCAAGGTGATTGGCGGCGGCATGCCGCTGGCCGCCTTTGGCGGCAAGCGCGCGGTGATGGAGCTGATGGCCCCGATCGGCCCGGTCTATCAGGCCGGCACCCTGAGCGGCAACCCGGTGGCGACCGCCTGCGGGCTGGCAACCCTGCGCCAAATTCAGCAACCCGGCTTTTTTGCCGAGCTGTCGCGCAAAACCCGCACCCTGGTGGATGGCCTGACCGCCGCCGCAGCAGCGCAAGGCGTGCCGTTTTGCGCCGACAGCGAGGGCGGCATGTTTGGTTTCTTTCTATTCAAAGAGCTGCCGCAAAACTACGCCACCGTCATGACCACCGACAGCCGACGCTTCAACACCCTGTTCCACGGCCTGCTTGACCGTGGCATTTACCTCGCGCCGGCCTTGTATGAAGCCGGATTTGTCAGCGCCGCGCACACCGACGACGAGATAGCCCAGACCATTGAGGCGGCTACCGAGGCCTTTCGGTTGCTATAAATAAACTAGCTATCGGCGCTTATTGCATAAGGGCTGGAGCCATCAATCATCTATCACATTCGATTTTTATGAAATTTTTGAAACGCAGAACTTTTTTGGCCGCCCTGGCTGGTGGCAGTTGCTGGCTGGCGCTGCCCGGCGCGGCGCTGGCAGCGGCGGTCAGCCTGGAAGACGCCCGCGCCGCGCTGGAAAAATCTTCCATGCTGGTGCTCGATATCCGCGAACCCGGCGAACATGCCAGCGGTGTTGCCAAGGGCGCGGTGTTGATGCCAATGGCCCAAATCTCCAAACGCTTGGGCGAACTGCCAGCCCCCGGGACCAAGCCGTTTCTGGTGATCTGCAACACGCAAAACCGCTCCAGCCGCATCGTGGAACAACTGCAGGCCATGGGCTACAGCAACGCCAGCTACGTCAAGGGCGGCATGAGCCAGTGGTCGGCGCGCGGCTGGCCGCTGGTCAAGTCTTCAAATTGCTATCCGAAAGATAGCTGCTAGCGCTTGCTGCATAAGGGCTGGAGGCTGATTTATTGTATAAAAAGCGCTGCCTGGCCGGTTGTTCGCGGTCAGCGCCGCAGCGGCAAACAAACTCGGTGCCTGAAATGCCACAAGAGGGTTTAACTCAAGGCTGATCAAAATCCCAAGGGTTCAATACTTGCGCATACCGGCCACTCCTGAACATTGATTTGCAGGTACGTTACTACAAGGTGTGCCAACACCTGCCCAAAGCGCTTAATCTCCGGCAACGGCGAGTAGCCATAACCCATCACCAGCCGGTGGGCAATGACCGGCGCACGGCTGGCCGCTGGTCAGGTGTCTTATGTGTGGGCGCGCACAGACATCGCCTCGCGTCCTGCCTAATATCGGGCCACATGTTGAACAAGCATGGGGCTGATGCAAGCCTGCACCGGGCCGTCATTGATCCAACCAATCACATACCAAAGGACTTCCGCATGTCAAAACGCGCCGAATACATTGAAAAGATGGAACTTCAACTCGACAAGTTGAATAAGAAAATGCTCGGACTTGAGGTCTCGGCACAAGAAGC
>CAIQOO010000200.1 GCA_903873485.1 uncultured beta proteobacterium
GCTCCTATGCGCTTACATCACTCAATGCGCTCTCAGTCAACAATGCAGCACCACAATGGCTCAAAAACCGCAGTTTTGACCTTACTTGGGCAGCAAAAGCGGCTTAGTCAATCGTACAGGTCGACAAATTGTGCTTAAGTCAGTGCCATTGCCGCCCGGGTGGTTGCTCACAGTGCTGCCAGCGCGGCCCGCACTTCGGCTACCGACAGTATTTCTGACAGCAGCACCGGGCTTTGACCGGCCTGGTACAGCACATACACCGGCACGCCGTTGCGCCCCAACTGGCTGAGTGCTGCGGTGATGGCCGGGTCGCGGCGGGTCCAGTCAGCGCGCAGCAGGGTCACTTTTCTGGCCGCAAAATCAGCCAGCAGCTCGGCGCTGGCGAGCGTGGTTTTTTTGTTGTATTGGCAGGTGACGCACCAGGCCGCAGTGAAATCGACAAACACCGGCACACCAGTGGCCAGCAACTGATCAACCCGGCCCGGCTGCCAGGCCTGCCAGGGGGCGCTGCTGGCGAGCGGCCCCGAACTGCTGGCGAGCGGCCCTGGTGCCTCTGATAATTGAAGCACATTTTTGCCGGTAGCCCATAGCAGGCCTGCGAAGATAGCTATTGAAAAAATAGCTATAGGCCAGCGGCTTGGGCCGTGCAAGCCGAACGCCCAGACGACAAATGCCAGCCCCACCAGCAAGGCCAGCAGCGCGCCGGCACCGTCAATGCCGGTTTGCTGGCCCAGCACCCAGACCAGCCAGACCACCGTGGCAAACATCGGAAACGCCATGGCGCGGCGAAACCTGTCCATCCAGGCACCGGGCCTGGGCAGTTTGCGTGCCAGCGCCGGTGACCAGCTTGCCGCCAGATAGGGCAGCGCCATGCCGATACCGATTGCCGCAAAAATCAGCAAGGCCTGCAGCGGCGGCAAGCTCAGTGCCAGCCCGAGCGAGACCCCCATGAACGGCGCGGTGCAGGGCGAGGCAATCAGCACCGCCAGCATGCCCGACAAAAAGGCGTCCAGCGCCGGATGGCTGGCCTGCAGCGTGGCCAGGCGGCTCGGCAACAACTGGCCAAACTCGAACATGCCAGCCAGGTTCAGCCCGATCAGCGTGAACAGCGCGGCCAGTGCCGCCACCACCGCCGGGGACTGCAACTGAAAACCCCAGCCGAGCTGTTCGCCAGCGCTGCGCAGGATGAGCATCAAGGCGCCCAGTGCCAGAAACGACAGCAACACGCCCGCGCTGTAGGCCAGGCCGCTGGCCTGATGGGCGCGCCGGTCTTCGGCATGGCGGGCAAAACTGATCAGCTTGATGGCCAGCACCGGAAACACGCAGGGCATCAGGTTGAGCAGCAGTCCGCCCAGCAGTGCGCCCAGCAGCGCCAGCCAGAAGCTCACCGGCAGGGCGGCGGCAGGCCGGTTGCCGGAGGTGGCTGCGCTGCCGGGCAGCACCTCCGCTGCGGCTGCCACTGGCCAGGTGCCGCTGACCTGGGCCTGCGTGACAAAGCCGCTGCGCTGGCCGGATTGACCCGCCACCAGCACCAGCGGCAGCAGATTCGGGCTGTTGCTGCGGTGGGTTGCCATCGGCAGGGTGGCGGTCCACACCGCGCCCTGCCAGTTTTGCGACCAACGACCAGCGGGTTCAATCACCTCGGGGGTTTCCGGAAAAAATTCCAGCGTCTGGCCTTGCCAGGCGGCGGGCAAACCGGCCACCGAGAGGTTCAGGCTGCGGCCTTCCAGGGTGACATGGCTGGGGCCGGCCAAGGCTTTGGGCGCGGCCTGAAATGCGGCATCGAACTCTGGTGCATTCAGCGCGGTCGAGCTGTTGACCGGCAGGTGCAGCACAAATTCGCCGGTCTGCGGCACACATTCCAGCCGGCACACCAGCCAGTCGGCTTGCAGCCGGACTTCAAGATCGGGCGCGAAGGGCGCAGGCTTGAAGTCTGGCGTGATGGTCAGCGGCACCGGCAGCAACACGGTGCCGCTGTAGCCATAGTTGGCCAGGTTGCCAATCGGCAGTTTTTGCGGAATCGGCCAGGCAATGTCGCCCGCCAGCACCCCCACTGGCAGCGTCCAGCGCAAGGACGTGGGCTGGCCCGAGTCGCCCGAATTTTTCCAGTAGGTGTGCCAATCGGGCTGGTGCCTGAGCTGCAAGCCCAGCCACACCGGCTTGCCCGGGTCGGCGCCGTCTGGCGCATGCGCCATCAGCTCGGCGCGCACCTGCTCGGTGATGACCACCGATTTCAAGGCATTTTGGGCTGCAGCCCTTGCTGGCATTGCGCTGATAGCTATAAAAATAAAAGCGGTCAGGAGGCGGCAAAAGGTAGATAAAAATGTCATGGATAGAGAGACTCGGGGTGGCGGCTGAAGTTCCTCAACGATGGCGGTGAATCAGGCGGTCGGTTCAGTCCGGGCAAGTTGAGTCAGGATTTGCACCCGCATGGCGAGAATCAATATGAACTCGAATCCACTGCGCAAAAGCTGCTTCGTCAACTTCACCAGCAGCCACGGCCAGCATGGTCAATGTGGCATCGACCTGGGTTGCCTGAAGTCGATATCCGTTAATGGCCAGAAACAAGCCAACCGCCAAGAAAGCAACAGGTTTGTTTCCATCTACAAAGGCATGGTTTTTAGCCAGCCCCAAGCCGTAAGCTGCGGCCAGATCGGCCACATCCGGCGCTGCATACAGCATCCGATTGACGGGCCGTGCAAGGGCTGAATCCAGCAAACCTTCATCGCGCAATCCACTGGCTCCACCATGTTCCGCCAGACTCTCGTCATGCAGCAACAGCAAGGACTGACGGTTGATCCATTTCCAGGCTTTCATTTGGCAAGCTGATGAAATGTGTCACGGTAGTCATGCATGAACTCACGCCCCAGCTTGAGCTGCTCGTCGAGTTCAGGGTCGTAGGGTGTCAAGTGCAGCCCAGTGGTCGATTCAGTCAAAAAAACGGTATCGCCTTTGATCAATTTGAGCCGTGCCAAGACCTCTTTAGGCAAAATGACACCGACAGAATTGCCGATTTGGGTGAGTTTGAGCGCGGTCATGGCGAACCCTTGAAGTTATTACATAAGTTATATTATCAGTTACGTCCAGGTCGATGCCGATAACGCTGGCACCGGGCAAAATTCTGTCCGGCATTTTCAACACATTTCAAAAGGACCGCCATGCCCGGCTATTCAAACCCTGGTTTTTACACGCTGGCACTGCACGCCGGTGCCGCGCCCGACCCCGCCACCGGCGCGCGCGCCACGCGTCTGGATTTTGCAAACCCGCTATCTGGCGCACCACGGCTGGAACGTGCTGGTGGTCGATCTGCCGGGCCACTGCCGCAGCGCCGGCCAGCGTCGAAGAAGCTGCTGATTTCGTCATCGCCCTGATGGATGCTGCCGGTCTGGCAAAAGCCGTCTTGGTCGGTCACAGCCTGGGCTCGCTGATTGCGCTGGAGGCGGCAGCGCGCGCGCCAAAACGGGTGAGTCAACTGGTGCTGGTGGGGGCGGCCTTTCCGATGAAGGTGTCGCCGGCACTGTTGGCAGCGTCGCAGAGCGAGCCAATGAAGGCGTTGGAGATGGTGAATATTTTTTTCTCGCTCAACCCTGGCGCCGCCGTCCTCGTCACTGGGGCCAGGCACCTGGGTTTATGGCGCGTCGCTGGCACTGGGGCGCCGGGTGCTGGCCAGCAACCCGCAGGTCAACGTCTTTTACACCGGCTTTGCGGCCTGCGACCGCTACGCCAATGGCGAGGCGGCAATGGCGCAAGTGACCTGCCCGGTGCTGTTTGTGCTGGGCCGCGTGGACCAGATGACGCCGCCCAAGGCCGCCCAGGGCCTGATCAAGAAAGCGCTGGATGCCCAGGTCGTGATGCTGCCCGGTGGTCACCAGCAGATGAACGAGACGCCCGAGCCGATGCTGGCAGCACTGCGCGGGTTTTTAAAGCCTGATTTGTGAATGCGTTAGCCGCCTCATTGATCCCGCAACCCATACCACTGGTACAAAATGCGCTGACCCAGCCGGCGAAACGGTCGATTCAGGCTGGTTTCTTCATCTGAACCAGGGCAGTGTTGAGTTTTGCCATGCCCATCGTTAAAAGGCTTGGGAAAATGCAAAAATCCTGATTGATGTTGTTGTAATCACCGCGAGAAAAGAATGAAAAATTGTATAAACCACCGGGCTTGGTACAGGCATGATTAATTATCTAGATTTGTCGCCGGGCCTTGATGCCGGCTTGCTGGGACTGCTGGGCTTGCTGATTGGCAGCTTTCTCAATGTGGTGATTTACCGCCTGCCGGTGATCATGGAGGCGCAATGGAAGGCCGAGTGTGCCGAGATGACGGGCCAGGCGTTGCCCGAGGCACCGGTTTTCAACCTGATGCGGCCACGTTCGCGCTGCCAGCAATGCGGCCATCAGCTCAGTTGGCTGGAAAACATTCCGGTCATCAGCTATGTGTTGTTGCGCGGCCAATGCAGCCAATGCCACAGCCGGATCAGCCTGCGTTATCCGGCCATTGAACTGGCCACTGGCGCGCTGTTTTTCTATTGCGCCTGGCGTTATGGCGCAACCCCGGTGGCGCTGGCCTGGTGCGGCTTTGCGGCGGCGCTGCTGGTATTGGCGATGATCGACTGGGACACCACCTTGCTGCCTGACAGCCTCACGCTGCCGCTGTTGTGGGCCGGCTTGATCGCCGCCGCATTGGGCCTGACCGGCATTGCCTTGGCCGATGCGCTGTGGGGCGCGGTCGGCGGCTACCTGTCTTTGTGGCTGGTGTATTGGGGCTTCAAGCTGGCCACCGGCAAGGAGGGCATGGGTTTTGGCGACTTCAAATTGTTTGCTGCACTCGGTGCCTGGTTTGGCTGGCCGGCGCTGATTCCGATCATCTTGATGTCCTCGGTGATTGGCGCCGTGGTTGGGCTGGCAATGAAGTTTTCAAGCGGTTTGCGCGACGGCGGCTACATCCCGTTTGGGCCATTTCTGGCTGGGGCCGGCCTGACTGCCATGCTGGTCGGACCCCAGACGATTTTGAAAGTTGTCGGGCTGTAAGCCATGACGCGCGCCTTCAAGCTCGGGCTGACCGGCGGCATCGGCAGCGGCAAAAGTACTGTGGCCAGCCTGCTCGCCGAGCTGGGCGCGGCGGTGCTCGATGCCGATGCCATTGCGCGCGCCGTCACCGCACCCGGCGGGATGGCGATGGAGCCGATCCGTCAGGCTTTTGGCGCCGATTTCGTCACCCCGGCGGGTGCGCTGGATCGCGACCGCATGCGCCGCCTGGCCTACGCCGACCCGCAGGCACGCGGCCGGCTCGAAGCCATCATTCACCCGCTGGTGAATCAGGAAATCTGGCGACAGGCGCAGGCAGCCGAGGCGGCCGGCCAGCGCTGCCTGGTGTTTGATGTGCCGCTGCTGGTGGAGTCGGCGCAATGGCGCAGCGCGGTTGACCAGATTCTGGTGATCGACTGCAGCCCACAGACCCAAATCGCCCGGGTGATGGCGCGCAACGGGCTTGACCGTGCCGCCGTGCTGGCCATCATGGCATCGCAAGCCAGCCGCGAGCAACGCACAAGCATAGCGGACCTGGTGATTTTCAATGACGGCATTTCACCGGCCGAACTGGCGCACCAGGTGCACAAGCTGGCCCCTGGCTTCGGGCTATCATTGACCCACACTCAAAGAACCCTTGCACATTAGCGTGATCCTCTACGAATACCCCTTGCACGAACGCATTCGCACTTATCTGCGGCTGGAACACCTGTTTTTGCGACTGCACCAGCTCGCCGCGCGCATCGACGACCTGGACCACCATTTCGCCCTGGCCACGCTGTTTGAAATCATGGATGTGGCAGCGCGGGCCGACCTGAAGTCCGACCTGCTCAAAGACCTGGACAAGCAAAAACATCTGCTTGACGGCTACCGGGGCAACCCGGCGATCTCCGAGGTGGTGCTCGACAAGGTGATCGGCGAGCTGGACCACTGTTTCAACGCGCTCAACAGTCTGCCCGGCAAGGTCGGGCAGACGCTGACCGAAAACGAATGGCTGATGAGCATTCGCAGCCGCATCGGCATTCCCGGTGGCACCTGCAATTTTGATTTGCCGGCTTATTACGCCTGGCAGCACAAAACCGGCGTCAGCCGTCAAGCCGACCTGTCGCACTGGATTGGCGCGCTGGCAGCCCTCGGTGATGCGGTGAGCCTGCTGCTCAAGCTGCTGCGCGAATCGGGTGCGCCGCAAAAGGTCATCGCGATTGGCGGGCAGTTTCAGCAAAGTCTGCCGCCGGGGCGCACTTTCTTGCTGCTGCGCCTGGCGCTCGAAGTGTCCCAAGGGCTGATTCCCGAGATCAGCGGCAACCGGCTGATGGTGTCGGTGCGGCTGATGCGCCAAGGCGACGACAACCGCCCGCATGTGGTCACCGACGATGTCGCCTTTGAACTGGCGTTGTGCTCATGACGCAGGCTTTATCACTTGAGCCGCTGTCACCAAGGTGGGTGAACTGCCCGAGCTGCGGCGGCCCAAGCTTGTATGCTCGCGACAACCCGTTTCGGCCGTTTTGCAGCCAGCGCTGCCAGCACATTGACCTTGGTGCCTGGGCCAGCGAGCAGTTTGCCGTGCCAGCGCAGGCACTGCCCGAAGACCCTTTGGCAAGCCACAATTAAATGCATCAAATCACCTTGCAGCCCACGTCCTGCTTGCGCTGATAGCTATATTAAAAATAGCAAATCAGGCGTTGCAGCCAAGCCGGTCGAAGGCCAAATGCCGATCTTGCAATTGGCCAGAACCATGGAACAAGACAGACCCCGTTTTCCCCACCATCGATGGCAAGGCGCAGTCTTATGTCATGACCGCCGATCCGTGTTTCAAGACTACCTGCCAGGCCATTCTGGACGGAAGAAGACCAGACCAGGCGACCATCAGAGCCGGCCTGCCCCGATCAATCAGCCTTGAGTTGGCCCGGCAAAGCGCCCGTGTGACAATCTGCCCATGTACTTATTATTTGAAGAAACCGGCAAGTTCCTCGCAGGCCGCGTGTTGTCCGAGGCCGATACCTCGGCCCAGGTTGAGCTTGATAGCGGCAAACGCGTCAAGGTCAAGGCTGCGAGCATCTTGCTCAAGTTTGACAAACCCGAGCCGGCCCAGTTGATGGCCGCCGCACAGACGGTGGCCAGCGGTATTGAACTGGAAATGGCCTGGGAATTTGCCCCCGAAGACGAATTTGGCTTTGCCGAGCTGGCGCGCGACTACTTCAGCGCGCAGGCCACGCTGCCCGAGCAGGCCGGCATGTTGCTGGCGCTGTTTGAGGCGCCGCACTACTTTCGCCGCGCCGGACGCGGGCGTTTTCGCAAGGCCAGCGCCGACATCCTGGCGCAGGCACTGGCCGCCATCGAGAAGAAAAAGCTGATCGCCCAGCAAATCCAGGACTGGGTCAAGCAACTGGGCGAAGGCATCTGCCCGCCGCCGATTCGTGACCAGCTCTACAAAATTTTGTTCAAGCCCGACAAAAACGCGCCGGAATACAAAGCGGTGGTGGAAGCCTCGCGGGCCACGCATCTGGGGCCGCTCGATTTGCTGATCAAGGCCGGCGCGATTGATTCGCCCTACCAGTTTCACTGGCGGCGGTTTTTGCTGGAAAACTTCCCCAAAGGCACCGGATTTGCCCGGCTTGAGGCGCCGCTGATCTCTGACGACTTGCCACTGTCAAGTGCCCGGGCGTTTTCGATTGACGACTCGGCCACCACCGAAATTGACGATGCCCTGTCGGTGCAAGGTCTGGGCAGCGGCAGCGTCTTGCTCGGCATTCACATTGCCGCACCAGGCCTGGCGATCCAGCCGGGCAGCGCCATTGACCAGTTGGGCCGTGGCCGCCTGTCCACGGTGTATATGCCGGGCTACAAGATCACCATGCTGCCCGACGAAGTGGTGCAAAAGTACACCCTGATGGCCGGTTGTGACTGCCCGGCGGTGTCGCTGTATGTCACCCTTGATGAAACCACGCTGGAGATCAAAAGCAGCGAAACCCGGCTGGAGCGGGTCCATATCGGGGCCAATCTGCGCCACGACCAGCTTGACACGGTGGTCACCACCGACTGGCTGGAAGACCCGGATTTTATGCATCAAATCGACCCGCAGCCCTTGCTGCATAAGCGCGAGCAGCTATCTTTTTTATACCGACTGGCTAAAGAACTGAAAGCCCGGCGCGAAGTGGTGCGCGGCAAGCCCGAGAACTTCAACCGGCCAGACTACAACTACCGGCTGGTCGGCAACAATGCGGCCGAACCCAATGGCAGCGAGCAGGTGCAGATCAGCATCCGCCAGCGCGGTGCGCCGCTGGATCTGATTGTGTCCGAAGCGATGATTCTGGCCAACAGCACCTGGGGCGGCTGGATGGCCGAACTGGGGGTGCCCGGCATTTACCGCAGCCAGGCCTCGATGCTGCCGGGGGTCAAGGTGCGCATGTCAACCCGGGCACTGCCGCATGCCGGCATTGGCGTGAAGTGTTATGCCTGGAGCAGTTCACCGCTGCGCCGCTATACCGACCTGGTGAACCAGTGGCAGATCATTGCCTGCGCCCGCTACGGCAAAACTGCCGCGCTGGCAGCACCGTTCAAGCCCAAGGATGCCGAGCTGTTTTCGATCATTTCCAGCTTTGAAGCCGCCTACTTTGCCTACAACGGCTTTCAGAATGCGATGGAGCGCTTCTGGATTCTGAAATATGTGCAGCAGCAGGGCATCACCGACGTGGAAGCCACGCTGTTCAAGGACAACCTGGTGCGCGCCGACTGGCTGCCGCTGGTGCTGCCGGTCGCCGGTGCCCAAGGCCTGCCACGCGGTGCCCGGGTGCGGGTCAGGCTCGGTGACATTGATTTGGTGTCGCTTGACATTCATGGCACGGTGATAGAGCGGCTAGATGCCGAGCCGGCCAGCGGCAGCGGCGAGCAACTCGACGAAGAGATCGACGACGACAGCATTGCCGGACCGATCGCGATTGCCATGGATGTCAATGAAAGCGATCCGGCGGCCGGCCCAGCCTCCCCCGGCGATCATCCTGCGCCGTGAAGCTGCGGACTTTCAGCACCCTGCAAATCGCCCTTGGCGTGTCTGCGCTGGCACACGCGGCACTGCTGACGGTGCGCTTTGTCGATCCGCAAGCGTTCAACCGGGTGTTTCAGGACAGCCCGCTGGAAGTGATTCTGGTCAACGCCAAAACCACTGAGAAACCCGACAAGGCGCTGGCCATTGCCCAGGCCAGCATGGCCGGCGGTGGCGAACTGGACAAGGGCCGCGCCACCAGCCCGCTGCCACCGGCGCTGGTGTCTTTGTCTGGCGACAACACCGAACAAGACCAGCGGCGCCAGTTGCGCGACATGCAGCAGCAGCAAGCCCTGATGCTGGCGCGGGTGAAAATCGCGCTGGCAGCGATGCCACCGGTGGACCCGCAGCAGGCCCAAACCAGCCCGGAGCAAGCCCTGCGGGAAGAGAAACGCCGCCAACTGACCATGCTGCTGGCCGAAATCGAGCGTCGCATCGATGAACAAAACGCCCGCCCGAAAAAACGCTACATCAGCCCGGCCACCAAAGAGGCGGTTTATGCCGTCTATTACGACCGGCTGCGCCGCGCCATTGAAGACAAGGGCACCGAAAACTTTCCGCAGCATGCTGGCCAAAAGCTGTATGGCGAATTGACCATGTCGGTGACGGTGGATGCCAAAGGTCAGGTGCGAGAGACCCATATTGAGCAAACTTCGGGCAACCGAACGCTTGATCGCCAGGCCCAGGCAATCGTCCGGGGCGCTGGCCCGTTTGGCCGCTTCAGTGCCGAAATGCAGCGCCAAAGCGACCTGATCGTGGTGGTGTCGCACTTCAAGTTCACCCGTGATCAAACCCTCGAAACCAAGGCCGGCATGCCATGAACCAGCCATAACCAGCAGTAACCAACACCAGGCTCACCCCATGACCACCGACCTGTATTGCGTTATGGGCCACCCCGTGGCCCACAGCCAGTCGCCCCGGATTCACGCCCGCTTTGCCGAGTTGACCGGGCAACACATCCACTACCTCCGCCGGCCGGTTGCGCCAGACCAGTTTGCGCCGGGCGTGCAGGCGTTCATGGCCGAAGGCGGGCGCGGCTGCAACATCACCGTGCCATTCAAGTTTCATGCCGCCGCACTGACCAGTCACAGCAGCGAAGCGGCCCGGTTGGCGCAGGCCAGCAACACCCTGACGTTTCGAAACGGGCAGATTCTGGCCGACAACACCGACGGCATTGGGCTGGTCAAGGACATTGAGCAAAACGCCGGCATCGAACTGCGCGGCAAGCGGGTTTTGCTGATGGGTGCCGGCGGTGCCGCCGCCGGCGTGCTCGGGCCGCTGATCCATGCCGGCCCGGCCCACATCAGCGTAGCCAACCGCACGCCGCAGCGGGCGCTGGCGCTGGTGGCCCGTCATCAGTCGCTTGCTTTGCTACAAAATGTAGAGCTAGAAGCGCACGCACTGCAAGGGCTGGCGGGTCAATTTGACATCATCATCAACGGCACCGCCAGCAGCCTCGGCGGTCATCCTGTGCCGGTTGATGCCCGCGTCATCAAGCCCGGCGCGCTGGCCTACGACATGATGTACGGTGCCGCTGCCCAAGGGTTTATCGACTGGGCGCTAGCTCAAGGCGCGCTGGCGCGCGACGGCCTGGGCATGCTGGTTTGTCAGGCCGCCGAAGCCTTTTTCATCTGGCGCGGCATCATGCCGCCGGCGCGCCAGGTGCTCGACGAGTTGCGGGCCGGCTTGGCCGCCTGATCGATATGCAAGCCGGACTGCGCTGGCTGCTGTGGGTGTTGCTGGCCGGCCTGCTGCTGCAACTTTTTTTTGTCGCGCGGATTGCCATGATGCTGCTGATCGACCCGCAATCAACCGCCTTTGAGCGCTCGGAAGCCTGGCGCGTCGCCACTGAAAAAGGCGAGCTGCGCTGGCACCAGCAATGGGTGCCCTACGCGCAAATATCGGGCAAGCTCAAACGCGCGGTGATCGCCAGCGAAGACGACGGTTTTGCCAACCACGACGGGGTGGACTGGGACGCGCTGGAAAAAGCCTGGCAAAAAAACAACCAGGCCGAAGAACGTGCTGCCAAAGCGCAACAACAGGCGGCACAGCGGCCAGCCCGTGCCAATGCCAGCCGACCGGCAGCGGTCAAGCCGGTGAAAACCCCCAAGGTGGTGGGTGGCTCCACCATCACCCAGCAATTGGCGAAAAACCTGTTTTTGTCGGGTGAACGCACCTTGCTCAGAAAAGGCCAGGAGTTTGTGCTGACGCTGCTGCTTGAAGCGCTGCTGGACAAGCAACGCATTCTGGAGATTTACCTCAACAACGTCGAATGGGGTGAAGGCATCTTTGGCGCCGAAGCCGCCGCCCAGCATTACTTTCGCAAATCGGCCGCCCAACTTGGCAGTTATGAGGCGGCGCGGCTGGCGGTGATGCTGCCGCGCCCCAAATATTTTGAGCGTCTGCCCAACTCAAGTTATGTGGCAGGCCGTGCCGGGGTCATTGCCCACCGTCTGGAAAGTGCCGAATTGCCATGAAACCCCTGTTGCTCGACTGGGCTGCCACGCTGATGAGCTATTTTTTGCTCGGACTGATCCGGGTGCTGACCGGCTCGCAGGCGCGCTGGTGGGGCTGCCCGCCCAAGGCCGAGCAGCGCATTTATTTTGCCAATCACCAAAGCCACGCCGACCTGGTGATGATCTGGGCGGCCCTGCCCAAAGAACTGCGTCGTGGCGTGCGCGCCGTGGCGGCGCGTGACTACTGGACCAAAACCCGGTTTCGCCAGTGGCTCACCAGTGCCGTGTTCAACGTGATTTATGTCTCGCGCCAGCATCACGCCGACGAAGACCCGCTGGAGCCGCTGGTCGAGGCGATGACCGCCGGCGACTCGCTGATTCTGTTTCCCGAGGGCACCCGCGGCTATGCCGACGAACCGCAAGCCTTCAAGGCCGGGCTGTACAAGCTGGCGCTCAAGTTTCCCGACGTCGAACTGGTGCCGGCCTGGATCAACAATGTGCAGCGCGTCATGCCCAAGGGCGAAGTGGTGCCGGTGCCGGTGCTGTGCTCGGTGACTTTTGGCAAGCCGATGCGGGTGCAGGCCGGCGAAACCTGCCATGATTTTCTGCAACGCGCGCGCGCCGCCGTACTGGCTTTGCGCGATGTCTGAGCGTTGCTGCTGCTGTACCCGATGAAAGCCGATGCATGTACCAAACACTGAAAAACCTGACCGCCACCGAGCAGGTAGGGGCACTGTTCATCATCGTGTTTGGCTTGCTGATGGCAGCCGGTGTTGTGGTGTTCTTGTTGTCAATGCGCGAGTCTGAAGACGGCCTGGTGGCGCACCGGCGGCGCAGCGACATCGTCAACCTGAGCAAACTGCTGAAAACCAGTTGGGTGATGATTTTTGTCTTCTGGATGGCCTGGCTGTCGGGCGATGTGGCACGCCTGGTGCTGTTTGGGCTAGGCTCGTTTTTTGCCTTGCGCGAGTTTCTGACCCTGTCGCCGACCCGCCACGGCGACCACCGCAGCCTGGTGCTGGCGTTTTTTGTTGTGTTGCCGTTTCAGTACTGGCTGGTCAGTTCTGAACACTTTGACCTGTTCACCGTGTTTATTCCGGTGTATGTGTTTCTGGCGCTGCCGGTGGCCAGCGCGCTGGCCAATGACCCGCAGCGTTTTCTGGAGCGCAACGCCAAGCTGCAATGGGGCATCATGGTGTGCATCTATGGCATGAGCCATGTGCCGGCGCTGATGCTGCTGGACTTTCCGCATTACGACAAGAAAAACGCTTTTCTGATGCTGTTTCTGGTGCTGGTGGTGCAGACCTGCATGGTGACCCAGCATCTGCTCAACCGCCGGCTTTACCGGTCATCACCGGCACCGCTGATCAGCCAAAGCTTCAACTGGCGCAGTTGGTGGGCCGGGATGGCGGCAGGCAGCCTGATGGGCACGCTGCTGGCCGGCATCACCCCGTTTGTGCCGGGGCAGGCGTTTGCCATGGCGTTCATTGCCTGCGCGGCCGGCTCGCTCGGGCATCTGGTGATGAAGGCCCTGAAGCGCGACCGTGGCATTCCGATCTGGCGCGGCGAAGGCAAGGGTGTCACCGGCGCTGGCGGCATGCTCGACCGGATTGATTCGCTGTGTTTTGCAGCCCCCGTGTTTTTTCATTCGGTTAGATGGTATTTTGGCCTCTAGCCCTTATTCTGCCTGCGCTGACAGCTATATTATTAATAGTGCATGAGGATTCTTGGCGTTGATCCCGGCCTGCGCACCACCGGCTTTGGCGTGGTCGATGTGGCAGGCTCCGAGCTGCGCTATGTGGCCAGCGGCACCATCACCACCACGCATCTGGACAAGGGCTTGTTGCCGGCGCGCCTGAAGGTGCTGTTTGACGGCATCCGCGAAGTGATGGCCCGCTACCAGCCCGATGCCGCCTCGGTCGAAATCGTGTTTGTCAATGTCAACCCGCAATCGACCCTGCTGCTGGGGCAGGCGCGCGGAGCGGCCATCACGGCGCTGGTGTCAAGCGACCTGCCGGTGGCCGAATACACCGCGCTGCAGATGAAGCAGGCGGTGGTCGGCTGGGGCCGCGCCGACAAGCGTCAGATTCAGGAAATGGTGCGCCGTCTGCTGAACCTGCCGGGCCTGCCCGGGCCGGATGCCGCCGATGCGCTCGGCCTGGCCATCACGCACGCCCACGCCGCCAAGGCCATGGCCCGGCTGGCGCAAGCTGACGGGGTGATTGGGGCGGGCAGCGGAAAATACAAGGCGGGCCGCAGTCGCTGAACCGTAGGGGTGCGCCCGCTCGCGGTGTCAGCGGTGATCGAATCGGACGGCACAAGGCTGGTGCCAAACAAGACAAAAACACTTCAATTCCGGCTTGATCCAATGTCGCAGGGGTGTTGTGTCAGGTTATGAAAATGAATGAAGTTTTTGACCCAATAGACGCAAGCCTCTTTGGTTCTGAGGCTATAGTGCAAGTAGCGAATCTGCTCACGCAACTGATCCAGCAGCCGGGTTGACTTGCTGACTTGGGGTTTTGCCAAAACCGGACTAGCTGGTTTTTCTGGGGATGTTATGACTGTTCATTCATGCAGTATGTCGGCTGCAAGCCTTATGGCAAGCGGATTTGCACGGGTATTGCCCGACCATGTTATGGCGACAGCAGCCCCGATGTTAGGGAGACACGGGCGTGTCTCCCTATATTGAGTTAGGCAAAGGAGAAAACAGATGGCACTGACACAGGTGGAACTGAAGAAGCTGAAAACTCAGTGCGACAAATTGGAAGATGGCCCTGACTATCGAACTGATGACTATGTGACTAATTTGCTAAATACCGTGCTTGATTTTCAGATGCGTGTGGGGCCGGTTGCTTCGGCAATGAATCATTACGAGCAAACCCACGGATATAGAACCCACAAGAAACTAAAGTCGTTAGTTGGAAAATTCAAGAACACAAAAAAAGGAAACATTGCTTTAGCAAATTCTCTATGGGACAACAATCATTGGAGTAGGGCTAAATTTCTGAGGATGCTCATAGAAGAATTCGAGAATAGAGGAATAAAAGGGCAAAAAAGTCTCAGAAAATGGATCTCCGGGGCTAATTTTGATACCGACATCAAAGGACAGTTTAAGACAGAGGAACACAGTATTGGCATAGCCTTATTCCAATGGCTTCGTCTAAGATTAGGGGTCGATACAGTCAAGCCTGATGTCCATATCGTAAATTTTGTTTCAAATGCAGTCGATAGAAAAGTTACGCAGCAAGAGGCTTTAGATTCCCTACTTGAAGTTGCTCAAAAAGCGAACAGAAAGGCATCATTGTTAGATGCAGCTATCTGGCACTTTCAAAGAGACAAATAAGAAAGCGAGATTTACATGAGATCGATCAAATTTACATCATGGCAAGATGATGGTTTGTATATTGGTTTTATTAACGATTATCCAGACTATTTGACGCAAGGCGAAACAAAAGAAGATCTGACTGATAATATTAAAGATTTACTATTTGATCTTGAATCTGGCGAGGTTCCATATATTCATAAGGTCGAAGAACTATTGGTAGCCTAAATGAAAAGGCGAGATTTGATAAGCGCACTTGAGCAAATGGGGTGCAGTCTTGTTCGCAACGGAGGTCGACACGACTGGTACACCAATCCGAAAACAAAACAGTCACAACCAGTGCCACGTCATACGGAAATCAATGAAATGTTGGCAAAGTCAATCATTAAAAAACTCGGCAATGCCTAACACATCATTCCAGCGGACTGCCTACGGCATCCGCTGAATTCAGACGTTAGGCACAAATAGGGGAAGCCACGATGAAGATCGCCAACTGGAACCTGGAGCGCGTTTTACCCTCGCAAAGCCGTGTCTCGGTCATTCACGACCATTTCGCGCCCTGTGCCGCCAGCGTGCCACCAAGCGGCGCAAAGATGGTGACACCAAAAGCAATGGCCGAGGGCAGCGCCACCAGCATCGCGGCCAAACCGCCCCAGATATCGCCGGGCAACGGGTTTTTTGCCAGGCCGGCAGCGGACGTTGCTGGTGTTGCAGGCGTGTCTTCAATCATGGTTCAAACTGGATGAAGCGGGCTGGAGGGTGCGTGACGGGTGGTTTGATGTGACATCATTTTCCACCCATTGTGGGCGCAGGCCGGGGTGGTGATGCCGCAGGTTGCGGCGCCCGGCTGCGCCCGGCTGCGCCCGGGCCTTCGTTTGGCTCATCCCAGCCCGCGCACCACCTCCATCGCCTGCTCGACCCGCTCCACCGGATGAATCGTCAGGCCTTCAAAGTCCTTCGATTTGAGGTTTTTTGGCAGATTGGCCTTGGGCACCACGGCCACGCCAAAGCCGAGCTTCGCGGCTTCCTTCAGCCGTTCCTGGCCGCGCGGGGCCGGGCGCACTTCACCGGCCAGACCGACTTCACCAAAGGCAAAAAAGCCTTTGGGCAGTGGCTTGCCGCGCAGCGAGGAGGTGATCGCCAGCAGCACCGCCAGATCGGCCGCCGGCTCCGAGATGCGCACGCCGCCGACGGCATTGACAAACACGTCCTGGTCCATGCAGGCCACGCCAGCGTGGCGATGCAGCACCGCCAGCAGCATCGCCAGGCGGTCTTTGTCCAGACCAACGCTCAGGCGCCGCGGTGATGGTCCGCCGCTATCGACCAGGGCCTGAATTTCCACCAGCATCGGACGGGTGCCTTCGAGCGTGACCATGACACAACTGCCTGGCACCGGCTCGGCATGTTGGCTCAAGAAGATCGCACTCGGGTTGCTGACGCCCTTCAGGCCTTTTTCAGTCATTGCAAACACGCCAATCTCGTTGACCGCGCCAAACCGGTTCTTGATGGCGCGCACCAGCCGAAAGCTGCTGTGCGTGTCGCCTTCAAAATACAAAACCGTATCGACCATGTGTTCGAGTACACGCGGGCCGGCCAGTGCGCCTTCTTTGGTGACATGGCCGACCAGCACAATGCACAGGCCGCTGGCCTTGGCGGCGCGGGTCAGGTGGGCGGCGCATTCGCGCACTTGTGCGACAGAGCCGGGTGCCGAGGTGAGTTGCTCGGAATAGACTGTCTGGATCGAGTCAATGACGGCGATGTCGGGCTGCGTGACGGTGAGCGTGGCAAGGATTTTTTCTAACTGGATTTCAGCCAGCACCCGCACCTGCGAGCCGATCAGGCCGAGCCGGCGCGCCCGCAACGCCACCTGTGCGCCGCTTTCTTCGCCGGTTACATACAAGGTGTTTTGACCACTGCGCTGCAGCGAGTCGAGCGCCTGCAGCAGCAGCGTCGATTTGCCAATGCCGGGGTCGCCGCCAATCAGCACCACCCCGCCCTCAACCATGCCGCCACCGAGCACCCGGTCCAGCTCGTCCTGTCCGGTGGGGGTACGGGTCATATCGACTGCGTCAATGTCGCCGAGGATGGCGACTGCGGCAGTCTTGGCCAGCGAGGCAAAACGGTTTTTGGTCGGGGTGCTGGTTTCGGGCACCGATTCAATCAGCGTGTTCCAGGCGTTGCAATGCGGGCATTTGCCCAGCCACTTGGGGCTGATGCCGCCACAGTCGGAGCAAACATAAACGGATTTGTCTTTGGCCATGGCCGCATGATACGGGTCTGCATCGAAGTCGCTGGCCAGCCGGGTGCTGGCGCCACCTTCCACCTGTTGCTGCCGATTCACCGGCAGCAAGAAACCGACAGCCAGGCCGGCAGCGCCGCTTGAGGCGGGGGCTGATCGCAAAAAAAAGTGGTGGCGCTCAAGCCCCGGCGATTTGCCGGACAAAGGTCTTGATGCCGCGCAGCATCATCTCGATCGACACCGCTACCAGCACCAGGCCCATCAGCCGTTCCAGAGCGACGACAAACCGGTCGCCGGCAACGCGCTGGATGCGCTCGGCCAGCACCAGCACCACGGCGCTTACCGTCATCGTGACGCACAGCGCGGCAATCCACTCCAGCCGTTTTTCGGGTGCTTGCGACACCAGCAGCAGCACCGTGGCCAGGGCAGACGGCCCGGCAATGGCGGGAACAGCCAGCGGCACGATCAGTGGTTCCCCCGGCGGCTCGGCACTGTCCATCTTGGGCGGTGGAAAAATCATGCGCAAGGCAATCAGGAACAGGATCACGCCGCCGCCAATCTGCAACGACAGCTCGCTGAGGTTCATCACGCGCAAAAAGCTCTGACCGATGAACATGAAGGTCAGCAGCAGCGCAAAGGCAATCAACACCTCGCGCAGGATGACGCGGGCGCGCCGCTCGGGCGCCACATGTTTCAGCGCATTGGCAAAAATCGGAATATTGCCGATCGGGTCGGTGATCAGGATCAGCAAAATGGTGGCCGAGACAAAGGTGTAGTTCATGTGCAAAAGGTGCCGGTCTGGTCGAAACCGCTGAGGTTGAAGGTCTGGTGAAACAAGCTGTTGATGGCGGAAAGAATAGCATTTGTGGCCCGGATCAACCGGGCTGGATAGCAGCACCGCCCATTTTGCGTTTACCCGTCCGTTGGTGTACCTGAAAACCGCCACTGGCCAATGGCAGCGGCGTACTGCCCATGCGAATGTTCAAGGATGTCAGGGAGATCGCTACACTCATGACCACAACCCGGACACCGGCTGTTAACGCCAAAACTTGAGAATCCACTCCCTCATGTTGCAAATTTCCAAACTCATTCCCCAAGGCCAGAACCTGGCCGCCGCACTGCTCAAACGCGCCAGCACGGTCGAACTGGACTGGGATATTCGCCAGAAAAGCCGGTTTGAAACGATTGACTCGGCGGGCCGGTCCATCGGCATTTTTCTGCCACGCGGCACGGTGGCGCGTGGCGGCGATGTGCTGGTGGCCCCGGATGGCTCACTGATCAGGGTGATCGCGGCAGCACAGTTGGTGCTGAAAATCACCCCCTGCCGCAACCACGGTACGCCGTTCGACTTGATCCGTGCCGCTTACCATTTGGGCAACCGGCATGTGCCGATCGAGTTGCAACCCGATCACCTCAAAATCGAACCCGACCATGTGCTGGCCGATATGCTGCGCGCCATGCATTTGACCGTGACCGAGGTCAGCGAGCCATTTGAGCCGGAAAACGGGGCCTATGCCACGGGCGGACATGCTGGCGGGCACCGGCACGGCTCGCAAGAGGCCGCCGCTCACGAACATGGGCCGGGCTGTGGTCACAGTCACTAAACTGCCAGACAGCAGTCTGATGCAACTGATGTGGCTGGCCTCGCCGGCCCTGCCAGTGGGTGGCTTTTCTTACTCCGAATGCCTTGAAGCCGCCGTCGATACAGCGCTGGTAGCTACTGAGAAAGAAGCGTCAGACTGGCTCGTCGAGCAACTCTTCAGCAGTCTGGCCCGGTCTGATCTGGCGGTGCTGGCGCAAGCCATTGCGGCCTGGCGATTACCCGATGCGGCGCGCATCGCCCAACTCAACGCCTGGGTGCTGGCCACCCGCGAAAGCGGCGAACTGCGTGCCCAGACCGAGCAAATGGGCCGCTCGCTGCTGGAATGGCTGCGCAACCACACCACCGCCTTGCCCGAGCAAATCAGGCTGCTGGCGGATTTGCAGCCGAGTTACCCGCTGGCCTTTGCGCTGGCCGCCAGCGCCACCGGGGCACCGCAGCGCGCCTGCCTGTTGAGCTATGCGTTTGGCTGGGCCGAAAACATGGTGCAGGCGACCATCAAGGCGGTGCCGCTGGGCCAGAGCGCCGGACAGCGCATTTTGTCGGCGCTCACCGCAGCCATCCCGGCGGCAGTCAACATGGCGCTGAGTCTGGATGACGACAGCCGCCAGGCCTTTAGCCCGATGCTGGCGATTCTGTCGGCCCGGCATGAAACCCAGTATTCAAGACTTTTCAGGTCCTAGCCATTGTCCAGTCTGCGTAGTGCGCTCTACTTTTTATATCAGCATGAATAGTGCCTGCCAGTTGCGTTGACGTGGCTATAATTTACGGCTTTGCTGGCAAAACTCCGCTGCCTGATCAACTTTTTAGCGGAGAACTTCGCAAGATATTCAAGTTTTGGCCCGATCTTCCAGAGTTTGAAAATCTGCACATTTTGGGTATTTTGATTCAATGACAACCATCCGAGTTAAAGAAAACGAACCTTTTGACGTAGCGCTGCGCCGCTTCAAGCGCACCATTGAGAAACTGGGCCTTTTGACTGACTTGCGCGCCCGCGAGTTCTACGAAAAGCCCACCGCCGAGCGCAAGCGCAAGAAGGCCGCAGCCGTCAAGCGCAACTACAAGCGCATCCGCGCCATGCAGTTGCCCAAGAAGCTGTACTGATCGTCTGTTCTGCCACTCGCCGGGCTGCCAAGCCTGCAACAAGCTCGCCGGGGACGCTCAGGCGGGCTTTTTTTTGGACCAGAATTTTCTGTTTTTCCAGTCGAACCCGTGCCAACTTTTTTTCAGGAGCCTCACCCATGTCACTCAAAGACCAGATCACCGAAGACATGAAAACCGCCATGCGCGCCAGAGACAGCGAACGTCTGGGTGCCATTCGCCTGTTGCTGGCAGCAGCCAAGCAAAAAGAAGTCGATGAGCGGGTGGTGCTTGATGACATCGCCATGGTGGCCATCGTCGATAAGCTCATCAAGCAGCGCAAGGACTCGGTCGCCGCTTACCTGCAGGCGCAGCGTCAGGACCTCGCCGACAAGGAAAGTTTCGAGATTGCGGTGCTGCAAGCCTATTTGCCGCAGCGCCTGAGCCGCGACGAAGTCACTGCGGCCGTTGCCGCCATCGTCGCCAGCCTGGGTGCCAAAGGCCCCGCCGACATGGGCCGGGTGATGGGCGCGGTCAAGTCCCAACTGGCCGGCAAGGCCGACATGGCACTGGTGTCACAGGCGGTCAAGGCCGCACTGGCCAGTTGAGTCCGGGCCGCCATGACGCGGCCTCTGCGTTATGCGCTGCTCTCGGTGCGGGAGTTGCTGACTTCCGCCGGGCCGTTTGCACTGCTGGCGCTGGGCCTGCTGGTATTGGCGTATCTTTGGCTCGACCCAAACCCGCCCAGGCAGGTCACGCTGGCCACCGGGCCAGCCCAAAGCGCGTATGACGAATTTGGCAAACGTTATGCCAAGGCGCTGGCAGCCTTTGGCATTGACGTCCAACTGATTGAATCCGAGGGCGCTGCGCACAACCTGGCCTTGCTGGCCGAAGGCAAGGTTGACCTGGGGTTTGTGCAGGGTGGCAGCGGCGAGCCGCAGGCCGAAGAGCAGCGGCAACTGGTGTCTTTGGGCAGCTTGTTTGTCGAACCCCTGTGGCTGTTTTACCGCAGCCCCAAACCGCTGGGCGCACTGGCCGACTTCAAGCACCTGCGGATGAATATCGGCACCACCGGCAGTGGCGTGCCGCGCCTGATGGCACAGTTGTTTGAACTCAACCGCATGAATGAGCGCGACCTGGTGCTGACCCGACTGGCGCAAACGCCGGCCACCGTGACTTTTTTGAACCATGGGCTCGATGCCCTGTTGTTTGCCTCTGCGCCCGAATCGTCCATGGTGCAGATGCTGCTGCAAACGCCGGGCGTGCGGCTGATGAACTTTGCCCAGAGCGAGGCCTATTCGCGACGTTTTCCGTTTCTGACGCCGGTCATCCTGCCGCGTGGCGTGGTCGATCTGGCGAAAGACATTCCGGCACAGGATGTGCGGCTGGTCGCCACCACCACCACCCTGCTGGCTGGACCCAAGGTTCATCCGGCGGTGCTGCAACTGTTTTCACAGACCGCACAAAACCTGCACAGCCCGGCCGGCTGGTTCAGCCGGATGCGGGAATTCCCCAACCTGGAGCACACCGAGTTTGCGGTTTCGGACGAAGCGCAGCGCGCCATTCGCAATGGTACGCCCCTGCTGCAACGCTACCTGCCTTTTGCCTATGCCAACCTGATTGAGCGCATGTGGCTGGCGCTGGGCATTATCCTGGCGGTGCTGCTGCCGTTGAGTCGCGTCGTGCCGCCGCTCTACGAATTTCGGATCAGATCACGGGTGTTTCGCTGGTATGGCCAACTGCGCAGCATTGAGGAACGTGCCACCGACCCGGCTCAAGCCATGCCGGCACTGCTGGAAGAGCTGCGGCAACTGGCGGTGCGGGTTGAAAAAATCAACGTCCCACTGTCTTACGCAGACGAGTTGTACGCCCTGCGCAACCACATCGAAGGGGTGCGCCAACGGCTGGCTAAGGATTGGCATCAATGCTGTTGAGCATGGCAGTGTGTACCACGGCATCAAGCGCACCATCGATGATCGAGGTCTGATCCGCCACCACCCGCAGCTTGTCTTGCGACAGCAGGCGCTCAAGCATGCGTTGTGTCATGGACTGCGTCTTGCCTCGGGCGCTGGTAAACAGATACATGGAGTTGTGCGGGCTGATCCATGACAGTTGCAGGCGCTGCCAGCCCGCCTTGTCCGGCAACTCGACCCAGCTCCCCACTTGAAGCGACGGCGCCATCAAGTCCGGCAGCAGCGGTCGATCTGCCTGCTGTGGCGCGGCAGTTGCCGGCGGCCTGACTTCATCCGGAAATGCCATGAAGCCGGAAGCCTTGGCCTCTGCCGGCACCAGCCAAAGATCGTCGTTGGTCAGCAGGCTGGCGGCCAGGCCTTCGTGGGCCGGCGGCGTTTCCTTGACGGCAGGCCGAAATGCCTGTTGATGCAACTTCATCAACACATCAAAAAAGGCACTGGTCTTGATCGACGGATACGCGATCAGCCCCAGGCCATCGCGCAGTTTTGACAGTAGCCGGGAGACCAGCCGGGTCAGCCGGGCCACGTCTTTGCGGGTCAACTCAGGCTGCGCGCTCCACAGCAATTCGTTCACCAGTGCCTTATATTGCCCCGGATCATCGGACCCGCTGTGGTCTTTCAACTCGGCCTCGGCCATCACCTGGGTCCAGGGACCCGACAAAAAGTCCAGCACGGCGACCGGCACTTTGCGGATCTCGGGAATTGACAGCAACCGGCTGGCCATTTTCCCGGCCAGCATGTTGCGTTGTTCGGCATACCCCAATACCGCCACGGCGCTGTCGATCTGGCTGGCCATGGTGGCGCGGGCAGCGGGATCATCCCAGTCTTGCAAGAGCCGATCAAGCGCCGCTTCAAAGGGTTGCGCGCCATCAATATGAAGCACTGCCAGCGGGCTGACATGCCGCTGCAACGACAACAGAAACGCATTGAAATCAGCATCGTCAAGCGCACCAAAGGCCAGACCGCGCTGGGCAATTTCCTGCAGCAAGCGGCGCGCCGGATGCTGGCGATCAATGAAAAAACGCGGATCGATCATCACCAGGCGCAACAGGGCGGGTTCCAGCCGTTCAATGATGGTCCTCACCGGAGGCAGCAAGCGGCTGTCTTTCACCAGGTTGTCCACCATCAGCGACACCACCTCCAGGCTCAGCACCTGGCTCATGGCGGTGGCCTTTTGCGTCAGCTCGGCACGCACCAGCATGGCCTGTGTGTTGGCATCGGCACGCCCGGCTGGCACGGCAGGTCGTTGCTGCATGCGTTGCACCACGGTTTCAATCTGCTGCATCTCCTGCAAGGCATCCAGAGCAGCCGGCACCGTCGCCGCAAAATCAGTGTCCGGCAGCGAACCAGTCTGGCTGGCCTGATGGTTTGAAGCAGCTTCAAATTCGCGCGCAAATTGGCGGACAAAGGCCTCTTTTGGATGGTCAGATTGAGCATCAAGATCGCCCGCCATCAAATGCCGCAAGCGATCCAGTGTCAAAACGGTTTGCCGGTATTGCGGCGTCCAGATGGCACGCTCGCCACGCCGTTGCAGGCCGCCGGCTGTGGCCGATGCGACTTCGGGGGTGCGAATCACAGAAAAACCGACACCCTGCACACGCTGCCCCTGCAACTGCGCCGACCATTCCAGGTAAGCCGCACTCAAGGCATCCCCCAATGGCGCAGACAGATGTTGCAGCCACACCGTGCGCACCAGCGTCGGCAGCATCAGTTCGGTCATGATCTGCTGCAAGGCGGCTACATACGAATCAGGGCGCAGCGGGTTACGCTCCGGACTGACATGGTGAAGCCCTGCCAGCGCACAAACATAGGTGTTGAGTTCAGTCAGCGCCCCTTCGGCCCGGGCCAACACATGCTGCAACACCCGCGCCAGTTCAACCCGTTCCTGAACCTGGGCTTCGTCCATCAGTTCCAGTTGCTCCAGCCGCAACGCCTGGCCCGACAGCACCCCCAGTTTGGCCTCCGGGCCGACACTGCGCCGGAAAACACCCGACAAAACAGCCGGAAACCGCTCACTCAGGCGCGGTGCATGCAAGTCCAGCAGCTTGATGCTCAGTTCCAGATGATCACGCTCGAGCATGCCGCGCATGCGCTGAACATCCTCCCTGATCGACAGCCGGGCGGCGGCCAGCACTTGCGACAGCATGACCGCAGCGGAACCGCAGGCCTGTTCCAGCAAGCTCTGGTACATCGAAGCTCCGGGCATGGACCAATCAGGCATAGCCATCACCATCAACCCTGGCGGTCAGCCTTTTTTCAGCGCCTTGAAGCGCATGCGCTTGGGCTTGGCTCCCTCTTCGCCCAGACGTCGGCGCTTGTCTTCTTCGTAATCATGGTAGTTGCCGTTGTAGAAAGTCCACTGGCTGTCGCCCTCGCAGGCCAGGATGTGGGTGGCGATGCGGTCCAGGAACCAGCGGTCATGGCTGATGACCATGATGGAGCCGGCAAATTCCAGCAGCGCGTCTTCGAGCGCGCGCAAGGTTTCGACATCCAGATCGTTCGACGGCTCGTCGAGCATCAGCACATTGCCGCCGGCAATCAGGGTCTTGGCCAAGTGCAGCCGGCCACGCTCGCCGCCCGACAAGGTGCCAACGCGCTTTTGCTGGTCGGCACCATTGAAGTTGAAGCGGCCGCAATAGGCTCGGCTGGCCATCTGGAACTTGCCGATGTTAAGCATGTCAAGCCCGCCCGAGACATCTTCCCAGACCGTCTTTTCGTTGGCCAGGTCATCGCGGTTCTGATCGACAAAGGCCATCTTGACGGTCGAACCCATCTTGACCGTGCCGCTGTCGGCCTGCTGCTGGCCCGAGATCATGCGAAACAGCGTTGATTTGCCGGCGCCGTTGGGGCCGATGATGCCGACAATCGCCCCGGCCGGCACCTTGAAGCTCAGGTTGTCAATCAACAGGCGGTCGCCAAACGACTTGCTGACATTGATGAACTCAATGACTTCCTGGCCCAGCCGCTCTGCCACCGGAATGAAGATTTCGTTGGTTTCATTGCGTTTCTGGTATTCAAAATCAGACAGTTCCTCAAAGCGGGCCAGTCGCGCCTTGCTCTTGGCCTGGCGTGCCTTGGGGTTCTGGCGCGACCATTCCAGCTCTTTCTTGAGGGTTTTGGCGCGCGATTCCTCTCCCTTATGTTCCAGCTCAAGGCGCGCCTGCTTTTGTTCCAGCCAGGAGCTGTAGTTGCCTTTGTAGGGAATGCCGATGCCCCGATCGAGTTCCAGAATCCACTCGGCCGCGTTGTCCAGAAAGTAGCGGTCGTGGGTGATGGCCACCACGGTGCCAGGGTAACGCTGCAAAAACTGCTCCAGCCAATCGACCGATTCGGCATCGAGGTGGTTGGTTGGCTCATCGAGCAGCAGCATGTCGGGGTGGCTCAGCAGCAGTCGGCATAAGGCGACCCGGCGCTTTTCACCGCCCGACAACACGCCAATCACCGCATCCCAGGGCGGCAGGCGAAGTGCGTCGGCAGCAATTTCGAGCTGATGTTCGGTGTCGGTGCCGGAGGTGGCAATGATGGCTTCCAAATCATGCTGCTCAGCCGCCAGAGCGTCAAAATCGGCATCTTCCTCCCCGTAGGCGATATAGACCTCTTCCAGCCGCGCCTTGGCAGAGAACACCCGTCCCATGCCGGCTTCGACGCTTTCACGCACCGTCTGGTCCGGGTCAAGCTGCGGCTCCTGCGGTAAATAACCAATGTTCAGGCCCGCCATGGGCATCGCTTCGCCCTCAAATTCCTTGTCAACACCGGCCATGATTTTGAGCAGCGTCGATTTGCCAGAACCGTTGGTACCCAATACGCCAATCTTGGCACCGGGGAAAAAACTCAGTGAAATGTCTTTCAGAATATGCCGCTTGGGGGGCACGATCTTGCCAACCCGGTTCATTGAAAATACGTATTGAGCCATAGGTCTTGTACCGTCGAATAGTTTGGAAAAACGCCATTATCGGGGTTTAACCCCAATGGCACTGACTTAAGCGGATGTCCGTTCGGTCTCATTTTTCTCTCCGGTCAGTCAATGCGATTGGCATACTTTGGCTGACCAAACGTCCGGCCACCCCGAAACTGGGGCCAAAACGATCTTTCGTCTTGACAGTCGATGCGGGCAAGCCCAGCCCGGCAACTCGAAGAATTTCAAGATTTAAGGCAAATTATGCTTGTAGCCCAAGCGCAGCAAGCGCTGTCAGCTATAGAAAATAAAGCGATTGAGCGACTCATTGCGGCGGCTGACGGCGATGCCCGGTGTCGGTGCACGCGATTGGACAGCGGCTTGTCAGCCGTCCCGGCGCACCCTGACCTGAACCCATGTTTGCCAACACACCGACAGGCTGAGCTTCAAAACTTACGCTCAAAACCGATCAATACACATCATCAAACTCTGAACACGCAAACGAGGAAGTCATGATCACGCCCAATATTCTGGCTCTGGTACTGGCAGGCGGCGAAGGTTCGCGCTTGCATCCGCTGACGCAACATCGCTCCAAACCCTCGGTGCCCTTCGGCGGCCGCTACCGTATCGTTGACTTCGTACTCTCCAATCTGGTGAATTCCAACAACTACCAGGGGCCGTCGCCGAGATTCTTCCACGCCGAGATAGACAACAGCATCATCAGTTCCGGCAGTCTGGTCAAGGGGGCTCGAATCCGCAATTCGATTATTCGCAGTGAAGTGCTTGTGGAAGAGGATGTTGAACTCGATGAGTGCATCGTGATGGACTACTCGGTGCTGCGCAAAGGGGTACGACTCAAGCAAGTTATTGTTGACCGGTACAACACGGTCGAGGCGGGTGAGTGCATCGGCTATGACACGCAAGCCGATCATCAACGATTCGCCGTCACGGACTCGGGCATCGTCGTGTTAGCCAGAGGCGAGGGTATCGATTCTCGTGCGGACGATGTGAAGTTTCGCTATCTTTAGTCGCAGCAAGTCAAGACCGGTTTGATCTGCGTTTCGTGTTGCCCGGCCAAGCCCACAGCCTGACCGCCCTTGCAGCAGCCCTGATTCAAGCCAGCGTTCGCCAACGCACAGACTTGGGGCCTGCCCGGAAATTACGATTTGCCTCCACTTCAAGGTCAACACCATGCACTTCATCACCACTGCCGACCACACCCAGCATTGCCTGATCCAGCGCCTGCTGAATTTCATCCGCCAGTAATACATCAGGCCCCATTGATGCTGGAACGATTGGGTCAGCGTGTGAGCAACGCATTGGTGAACACCTGTGCCCTGCTCGGCTTTCTGGGCGAAAGTGCCGTGGCACTGGCCGGTTGGCTCACGCACCCGGCGCGCATCCGCTGGCGACCGATTGTGTTCAACCTGCGCAGCAGCGGCTTTGATGCACTGCCGATCGTCGGCACCCTGTCGTTCCTGCTCGGCATTGTGGTGGCCTACCAGGGCGCAGACCAGTTGCGCCAATACGGGGCCAACATCTTTGTCGCCGATCTGGTCGGTCTGTCGATGTTGCGCGAGTTTGCGCCGCTGATGACCGCCATCATCATCGCCGGGCGGTCCGGCTCGGCCTACGCCGCGCAGATTGGCACCATGGCAGTGACACAGGAGATTGATGCCATGCGCACCATCGGCATGGCACCGCTGGAGATGCTGGTGCTACCCAAGCTGCTGGCGCTGGTGGTGGCGCTGCCGCTGCTGACGGTGTTTGCCGACATTCTGGGGGTAGCGGGTGGCATGCTGATGGCCCAGGCCCGGCTGGGAGTTGGTTTTGGCGAGTTTCTGGAGCGCTTTTCCAAGGCTGTCAGCGTCACGTCTTATCTGGTGGGCATCGGCAAAGCTCCGGTGTTCGCCGCCATCATTGTGCTGGTGGGCTGTTTTCAGGGCTTTCGCACCCGGGGAGGTGCTGACAGTGTCGGGCAACAAACCACCCGCGCCGTGGTGCAGTCGATCTTTCTGGTGATCGTCGCCGACGCGCTGTTTTCTGTCGCCTTCAGTGTGCTGGACCTGTGACATGCCCAACGCGTCCCAAGATCAGAACATGGCCCTGGAGATGCACCAGGTGGTGACACGCTTTGGCACCCATCTGGTACACAACGGGGTCGATCTGGAAGTGCGCCGGTCTGAAATTTTTGCCGTGATCGGCGGCAGCGGCTCGGGCAAGTCAACCCTGCTGCGCGAGATGATTTTGTTGCAAATACCCAATGCGGGCCGAATCCGGGTGCTGGGAGTTGACCTGGCCAACATCACGGATGCAGCAGCCCTGGCCTTGCGCCAGCGTTTTGGCGTGCTGTTTCAGCAGGGCGGTCTGTTTGGCGCACTGACGGTGCTGGAAAACATTGGCTTGCCGCTGCGCGAGCATCGCAAGCTTGCTAACAAGGAGGTCGATGCCATTGCGACCCAGAAACTGGCAGCGGCAGGGCTTGAAGCGGCGGTAGCCAGCCAATACCCCTCGGAGTTAAGCGGCGGCATGTTGAAGCGTGCCGCGCTGGCCCGGGCGCTGGTGCTGGAGCCCGAACTGTTGTTTCTGGACGAGCCCACGGCCGGGCTGGATCCGCAAAGTGCAGCGGGCATCGATGCACTGGTGCTCAACTTGCGCCAGCAGACCGGCCTGACGATTGTCATGATCACCCACGACCTGGATTTGCTCTGGCAGGTAGCCGACCGCGTGGCCGTGCTGGCCGGTGGCAAAGTCCAGGCGATTGGCTCCATGGCAGAGCTTTCACAGATGACCAACCCTCAGATACAGCCATTTTTTGACGGCCCACGGGCGCGCTCAGCCCCGCGCCAAGCCGCATCCCTACCCAAGGAGCCATCATCGAAACCAAAGTGAACTTTGCCCTGGTGGGTGCTTTTGTACTGACTCTGGGGGTCCTGCTGGTGGCGGGGGTGCTGTGGCTGGCCTCCGGCGGAGCCTGGCAAACCAGGTACGACGTGTACCAGGCGGTGGAAGAGGAGTCGGTGGCCGGGCTTAACCTGAACGCGCCGGTCAAGTACAACGGTGTCGATGTCGGCAAGGTACAAGCCATCGTGCTCGATCAGACCAACCCCAAAACCGTGAATCTGTTTTTTGCCATTGAGCGCGGCACGCCGATCAAGGAAGACACCATCGCCATCCTGAAAACCCAGGGCCTGACCGGCATCGCCTACGTGGAACTCAGCGGCGGCAGCGTCAGCTCACCGCTGTTGCGCGCCAAACAGGGGGCCAGTTATCCGGTGATTCAAACCGCGCCTTCCCTGTCGGCCCGGCTGGAAAACGTGCTCTCCAGCGTGCTGGCCAAACTCGATGACACCTCCAACAACATCAACGCCATTCTCAGCAAGGAGAACCAGGCGGCATTTCGCAGCACGCTGGCCGACATGGCGGTGATTGCGCGCACCGTAGCGGCGCGCAAGGACAGCATCGACACCGGTCTGGCCGATGCTGCCAAGACCTTGAAGAACACGGCAAAGGCCAGCGCCAAATTCAACAATGTGACAGACCGCGTGGCGCGTGGCGCTGACGCAGTGGAAAAAATGGGCAATGAAGTTGCCAAGACCAGCATCAGCGCAGGCGCTGCGGTCGATCTGATCGGTGCCGATGTCAAACGTTTCAGCAACGAGACACTGCCGGAACTCGAACGTCTGCTCGGTGAGCTAAGCAGCTTGAGCAGTTCGCTGCGTCTGTTGACCGAACAGACGCGGCGCGATCCGAAAGGACTTATTTTTGGCCACACACCAGTGCCAGACGGCCCCGGCGAATCGGCGGAGAAACCATGAAAATTCCTGACATCAACAGCGTCGCGAGAGGGGCCAAAGGCTTGGCTGCCTTGCTTGGCGCATTCAGTCTGTGCGCCTGCAGCGTGCTGAGCAAAACCGCGTCGCCGCCACCGGCGTTTTATGCGCTCGAAAACTCGCCTGGCCTGATTGCCCAGCAGGTGTCACGCGCAGTAAACGGGCCACCACTGACACTCATCATCAGCCCGCCACACGCCGCGTCCGGCTATGACAGCCAGCGCATCGTGTACATCAGAGCGGCGCATCAACTGGAATACTTTGCCCGCAGCGAGTGGGTTGATCCGCCAGCGCGCATGTTCGGCCCCCTGCTGGTGTCGGCGGCCCTGCAAACCGGAGCCTTTGCTGCCGTGGTGCTGGCTTCAGGCACGGCGGCGGGCGACCTGCGGCTCAACACCGACATCCTGAAACTGCAGCACAATTTTCAAGCCAGTCCGAGCCGGGTGCAACTGACCCTGCGTGCTTATCTGACGGATGAGAAAACCCGGCGTGTGCTGGCCTGGAAAGAGTTCAGTGGCGAAGCCCTGGCCACCAGCGACACCCCGCAAGGCGGCGTGACGGCAGCCAATCAAGTGGTGCAGCAGGTGTTGACAGAGTTGGCACAATTTCTGGTGGACCGGGCAAAGTGACATCATGAACCCCCCCTCGCGTCTGCCCCGCGTCTTGTTGTGGGCGGGTGTGGTCCTGTTGACCCCCATCCTTCTGGCAACACTCTATATCGCCGTGTTTGGCTGGAACTGGCTGCGCAGCCCGCTAGAACGCTTGGCAATAGATAAAACCGGTCGTGTGCTGGCACTCCAGGGTGACCTGACGGTGAACATCGCCTGGCCGACTGTGCGCTTGCATGCAGCTCAGGTGACGTTTGCCAACCCGGCCTGGGCCAGGGAAAAGAACATGCTGACAGCCGCTGGTGTGGCTGTCAGCGTTGATCTGCCCGCGCTGCTGCAGCGCGAGCTGGTTTTTCCGGAGGTGACGCTGGAGAAGGCCAGCGTCTTTCTGGAGCAGTCCGCCGACAGCCGCAAGAGCTGGCTGCTGGACCTGCACCAACAAGACGAAGAAGCACGGATCCCGATCGGGCGCATGGCGCTGGCCCAGGGCACGCTGGGTTATGACGATGCCAGGCAAAAAACCAGCATTCGCGCCGAACTCTCGACCCCGCCGCAAGTTGCCACGGGCAGCAGTGCAAAGGATCTGCGGTTCAGTGTTGTCGGCCACTACAAGGGGCTGGCGATCAAAGCCCAAGGCAGCGGTGGCCCGGTGCTGGCGCTGCGCGATACCACTCAACCCTATCCGGTCACCCTGGATGCCAGCGTTGGCAACACCGGTGTACACCTCACTGGCAGCATCACCGGCTTGCTCACCTTTACCGCCGTTGATATGCGCATGACCCTGCGTGGCGACAGTCTGGAGCAACTCTACCCCCTGCTGGGCATCGCCTTTCCGGCAACACACAGCTATGTGACGCAGGGCCACCTGCTGCATGCCGGCAACACCTGGCGCTACGAGCAGTTCACCGGGCGGGTGGGAACCAGCGACATCGCCGGTTTTGTGCAGGTGGCAACCGGTGGCAAACGCCCGGCACTGAGTGCCGACCTGCGCTCCGAGCTGCTTGACCTGGCCGATCTTGGGCCAGTGATCGGCGCACGCCCCGGCCATACGGTGGCAGCGGCGCCCCTGGCACAGCAGCGGGTGTTGCCAGATCTGCCGTTTAACACCGGGCGCTGGGACTCGGTGGATGCCGATGTCTTGCTGCGCGCCAAAAAACTTCGCCCCGGCAATGCGCTGCCGATAGACAAGCTCGAATCGCATCTGCGTTTGAGTGATTCGGTGCTGACGCTTGACCCGCTCAGCTTTGGCCTCGCCGGTGGCCAGCTCAGCGCCAAGATCACGCTGGATGGACGCCGCCAACCGATTCAGGCACACGCCCAGGTGCGCGCCCGCAAGGTGTTACTGGCGCAACTGTTGCCAGCCTTTGACTTGGGCAAAAGCAGCATTGGCCAGATCAACGGCGAATTCGATCTGACCGGCAGCGGCAACTCGGTGGGCCGCATGCTGGCCAGCGCCAGCGGCAAGCTCGGCCTGGTGGCAGCGGGCGGGCAGATCAGCCGGCTGGTGATGGAAAAAGCCGGCCTGCACCTGTGGGAAATACTGGCGCTGAACCTGACCGGCGACCGGCTCGTGAAGTTGCGCTGTGCAGTGGCCGACTTCGATGTCAAGCGGGGGGTGATGCAGGCCCAGGCGCTGGTGTTTGACACCCAGGTCACCACGCTGACGGGCACCGGCAGAATCGATCTGGCTCAGGAAACACTCGACATCACACTCAACCCGAAAACCAAAAACACCAGCCCGGTGGCCTTGCGCAGCCCGATCTACATCCGGGGCAGCTTTGCGCAACCCGCCATCAGCATCGACAAAGGGCGGGTAGCGGCACGGGCGATCGGTGCCGTGGTGTTGGGCACGCTCAACCCGCTGCTGGCGCTGATTCCCCTGATTGATGCCGGCCCTGGCAAAGACAGCGATTGCGCTCAACTGGTGCGCGATGCCAGGGTCTGGCCGCGCACCAGAAACTGATTTGTTGCAACGCGCCGGCCACTGCATCCCAAATCACCATGCCAGCGCTGCCGGGGTGTCGGCAGGGAGCTGGCACAAGCCGGTGCGCAAACAGGTGTTTTCCTGCATAGCCGAACCGGCCCGGGCCAGCTAAGCTTGGTGGCATGAAACTATCTTTTTCCGAACCAACCCCGCCACCGTATGTGCCACCGCCCTCCGAGGCGCCGCCCAAAGACATTGTCACGCTGCCCTGGGCGGCACCGCTGCACTGGCTGACGCTGGGCTGGCGTGATTTGCGCGCCTGCCCGTTGATCAGCCTGTTTTTCGGCCTGACTTTTTGGGCCATGGCGCTGATTTTGGGCGCGGTGTTTCGCAACACGCCCGAATACACCATGACGATGGCCTCGGGCTGCCTGCTGGTCGGGCCGTTTCTGGCACTCGGGCTGTACGAGGTGAGCCGCCGGCGCGAACAGGGCCAGACCCCGAGTTTTTCTGCCTCGGTCACCTGCTGGAACAGCCACCTGCGCAGCATGGGCATGCTGGTGGGCGTGCTGATGGTGCTGGAACTGCTCTGGGGCCGGGCCTCGCTGGTGGTGATTGCGGTGTTTTTCAACACCGGCATGCCGTCCTCGGTCGGGGTGGTGCAGGCCGTGTTCAACCCCGACAACTGGGAGTTTTTGCTGGCCTACACGGTGGTCGGTGGTGTCTTTGCCGCGCTGGTGTTTGCCATTGCGGTGGTGTCGATCCCGATGATTCTCGACCGCGACACCGATGCCATCACCGCCGCCATCACCAGCCTGGAGGTGGTGGTCAACAACACCGGGGTGATGCTACTGTGGGGCGCGCTGATTGTGCTGCTGGTGGCGGCATCGCTGCTGCTGCCCTGGGCGCTTGGGCTGCTGCTGGTGGGGCCGCTGCTTGGACATGCCAGTTGGCATGCCTACCGGGGTTCGGTACGCTGGCTTTGAACGGGGGCGACGGCGCTGGGCTATGCTCAGGCCTCCTCTGATTTCGGGAGACCATCCTTGTCAACGCCACTCTCTGCCCGATCGTTGCGGGCCAAGCCTTGTGCTTCGGCCATGTTGCTGGCCGCTGGACGCGGCGAGCGCATGCGCCCGCTCACCGACACCTGCCCCAAGCCACTGCTGCGGGTGCGCGGCAAGCCATTGCTGCAATGGCATCTGGAGGCGCTGCTGCGTGGCGGCTTTACCCGCGCCGTCATCAACACCGCCTGGCTGGGTGCCCGGATTGTTCAGGAATTTCATGGTGTTTTTGCCCTCCAGCCCTTGCTGGACAAGCGCCGCCAGCTATTAAGTCAGGAGCTTTTGCATATCGACTATTCGCACGAAGAACAAGACTTTGGCAGTGCACTGGAAACCGCCGGCGGCATTTGCCGGGCCTTGCCGCTGCTTTGTCCGAGTCTTGAGGCAGGCGACAGCGATGTCTTCTGGGTGCTGGCCGGCGATGTCTTTGCCCCTGACTTCGAGTTCACCGGGGTGGCCGTTCAACGCTTTGTGGCCAGCGGCAAACTGGCCCACCTATGGCTGGTGCCCAACCCGCCGTACAAGCCCGACGGCGACTTCGGGCTGGAGGTCGAATCTGGCCTGGCACTGAACCTGCCGCCAAACGACCCCGGCCCAAGCTACACCTATTCCACCATTGGCCTGTACCGCAGTGCGCTGTTTGGGCCACCCTGGTGCAGCATTGCGGCGGGCAACCCGGCTGGCATCAAAGCCCCGCTGGCCCCGCTGCTGCGCGCCGCCATGGATCAGTCGCTGGTGTCTGCCGAACTCTACAGCGGTGCCTGGACCGATGTCGGCACGCCGGAGCGGCTGGCGCAGCTCAATCTTCCCTGAAATCTTTTTTCTATCTCACCACCCTTCATGAACCCTGTCAACACCCTTTACGCCCAACGCCGCGCCGAGCTGGCCAAAAAAATCGGCCCCGGCGGCCTTGCCATCATTCCGACGGCACCCGAGCAGCAGCGCAACCGCGACAACGACTTTTTGTTCCGCCATGACAGTTATTTTTATTACCTGAGCGGCTTTGCCGAGCCCAAAGCCACGCTGGTGATCAGCGGCGACGGCCAAAGCACCCTGTTTTGCCAGCCAAAAGACCGCGAGCGCGAAATCTGGGACGGCTTGCGGCTAGGTCCTGCGGCAGCACCAGAGCTGCTCGGGGTTGATGCGGCATTTGCCAGCCACGAACTCGATGCCCAATTGCCGACCATGCTGGATGGCCGCGAAGCCGTCTGGTACCCGTTTGCCACCCACCCTGGGCTGGAGACCCGCATTGACGGCTGGCTTGGCGGTCTGCGGGCGCGCGTGCGCTATGGCAGCTTGTGCCCGGAGCAACAGCGTGACCTGTGCGGCGTGCTCGACGACATGCGGCTGATCAAGGACGCGCATGAACAAGCCATCATGCGCCGTGCCGCGCAGATCAGCGCAGGTGGCCATGTGCGCGCCATGCGCTGCTGCGCCAGCATGATCCGGGCCGGGCAAGCAGTGTGCGAATACCATCTCGATGCCGAACTGCTGCACGAGTTTCGTCGCCATGGCTCGCAATATCCGGCGTATGGTTCGATCGTGGCGGCCGGGGCCAATGCCTGTGTGCTGCATTACCGCGCTGATAGCGGGCCGGTACACAGTGGCCAACTGGTGCTGATTGATGCCGGTTGCGAACTCGACGGTTATGCGTCCGACATCACCCGCACCTTTCCGGCCAATGGCACATTCAGCGGCCCGCAGCGCACGCTGTATGAGCTGGTGCTGGCCTCGCAGCAGGCGGCAGTGGCCGCCACCCGGGCCGGTGCCCGCTTCACCGATCCGCACGATGCCTGCGTCAGGGTGCTGGCGCAAGGCATGCTGGATGTCGGGCTGCTCGACAAAAACAAAGTCGGTCTGGCAGGCGATGTGATCGAGAAACGCGCCTACTTTCAGTTTTACATGCACCGCACCGGCCACTGGATCGGCATGGATGTGCATGACTGCGGTGCCTATACCGAACCCGGCGAGATTGGCCAAGTCAGCTTGCGCCAGGACGCACTGACTGGCGAGACCATCAAGGACCGGCCGGCCCGCATCTTGCGCAGCGGCATGGCGCTGACCATCGAACCCGGCATTTATGTACGCCCCGAAGCCGGTGTGCCCGAGCAGTTTCACAACATCGGCATCCGCATTGAGGACGATGCGATCGTCACCGATACCGGCTGCGAGTTGATCACCCGCGAGGTGCCGGTGACGGCAGCCGAGATCGAGGCGCTGATGCGCGCCTGACCAAAAAAGCACCATGCCCAACAAGCCCCTGGTGTCACCCGCTGGCCGCGATCACGAAGGCAAAAACGGCGTTCAGTCGCTCGACATCGGCATGACCATCCTGCGCGCCATTGGCAGCGGCCACCGCGCCATGATGCTCAAGGACATTGCGGCGGCCGTCGATATGCCGGCCTCCAAGGTGCACCGCTACATGGTCAGCCTGGTGCGCTGCGGCATGGTGGAACAAGACCCGATGACGTCGCGCTATGACCTGGGGCCTTTTGCCCTGAACCTGGGGCTGGTGGCGGTGGACCGGCTTGATCGGGTGAAGCTTGGGCTGGCCGCCATTGCCGACTTGCGTGACGAGGTGAATCAGACCACGGCGCTGGCGATCTGGAGCGACAACGGCCCGGTCATCGTGCGCTCGGTGCGGCCGTTTCGACCGATCACCGTGCATGTCGTCACCGGCACCGCCATGCACCTGCTGACCTCAGCTTGCGGTCGGGTGTTTGCCGCCTGCCTGCCCCGGTCGGTGACCGAGGCGCGCATCCGTTGCGAACAAGACACCCTGAGCCTGCCCGCCGAACTGAAAACACCGGCCGGCCTGGCCGCCATGCTCGATCAGGTGCAGCAGCAGGGTGTTGCCATTGTTGACGATGACCACCGGGTGCCCGGTGTGGCCGCAGCGGCAGCGCCGGTTTATAACTTCAAGCACGGCATCACCCTGTGCATCATGGTGATTGGGGTCAATGGAATGATTGACCTGGCGCCCGATGCGGCGGTGGTCAATCCCCTGAAACGCTCGGCCCAGGCCTTGTCGATGCGGCTAGGCCACAACAGCCCGCGCTGAAATCCAACAGCGCCCTGCTGTTCGGCTGAAAAATACATCAAAAGTGGCTCTACACAAAAGCGGCATTCATGTCGATGATGGCTGGCAGCGCTCTGAACGCCAACAACAGATTCAGTTTTCAGACATTGCTCACATCTTCATCGGCTTGGCGCGCAAGGCCGTTTCTACGATGGCATCGAGCTTTTCAACAACTTCCTGTTCAATCTGCTGCTTCGAGAGAAACCCCGCCAACAAATGGTAGTCCCGCTTGCGGAAGGACAAAGGCAAATTGATCTCCTTAAAGAAGACTCTGAAAATTCGGTCGAGAACTTCGTCTGTGGCCTTTACGTCAGGTGACCAAGGGGATTTTTCGTCTATCTCCAAAAGGTGCGTGACATCGGTAATGGCTTTTTCCATGGCTTTCTGTCGCGTTGCACGTTCAGCGACCCCAAAGAGGTCATCCGCCACGTCGTGGACAGCCCATGCAAGCAAGACTTCTTGGGTGCAGAAATAATTTTCAATTTCCCGCTTGGCCCACATGATTTCATTCAGTTTCTCGTTGGGCGCAAGAGCACGCTCCAAACGGTCAAACAGGGCAATGCCGACTAGGTCAGTCTTGGCTTCGCGCAGTCCATTAAAGTGGTCACGAGATTTTTGCGGCAGGTTGGTTGTGACGTAGTGAACAAATGGCATTTCAAGCCATTCTTGAGCGGGGTGCTCCAAAATCCTGGCGAATGCTTTCAGTATTGCCAAGTCGGTTGAATCCTCGACATACAGCACCCAGCCGGTCTGCTCCGCCTGGTAGTACTGATCCCATCCCAGATCTGTCAGGGCTTTCATCACTTGGCTGCCGCGGTCGTTTAACAAGTGGGGTTTGCCCACAAACGCCACCACAATGCCACGATTTGCCGCTTCGGTCAGCACCACTTCAGAATGACTGGCGGCGATGACCTGTGAACCCTTTTCTTCTGCAATGTCGTTAATGAGTTGGTACGTTTGGCGTTGCCGCAGTACCTCAAGGTGGGCATCGGGCTCATCGAGCAAAAGCACCGTTCGTGGATTGGCGTAGAGGTGGGCAAGGATCAGCAGGGTTTGCTGCAAGCCACGCCCAGAGGACGACAGGTCCAGACGGGTGCCGGACTTTTCCTCGTAGCTCATGACAATTTCGCTACGTTCGGCAATGAATTTCGGAAGCAGGAGCTTCACGCCAAACAGGCGAGTCAACTGGTCCGTCAGAGCCATCCAGTTCTCGGACGGTTTGATCGCCCCTTCGATTGGCCAGCAAACCCGATAACATAAGTTGCGCAGAACCTGCGCCGTTTGGCCTTGGCCAATCAAGACGCCAATCTCCCCTGGCTGCTTGATGAATTCACGGTCGGTCAATCCAGACATGGGCGGCAGCAAAGCCACTTTTGCTTGGGTGGCCAATGCTGGAATCGGCATCCGCTCGGGCTGACCGCCATCGTCAAGCCGCAGTGGTCGGCAATAAAAAGACTCCTCATTGGCATAGTCAAACTCAAGTCCACACGTCCATGCCCGGTCGTCCGTAATGCCCTCAACCAATATGTCAACACGGACATTTTGCGTTTTCGGTTTTCC
>CAIQOO010000201.1 GCA_903873485.1 uncultured beta proteobacterium
ATCGCGCCAGAAACCCTGACAAAAAAGGAAGCGACTGCTTCCTTTTAAACTCGGGAGCGGGAAAAGAGTCTCGAACTCTCGACCTCAACCTTGGCAAGGTTGCGCTCTACCAACTGAGCTATTCCCGCGAGGGTACAAAATAGAAATTTGCACCAAAGTAACTTTGGAGCGGGAAAAGAGTCTCGAACTCTCGACCTCAACCTTGGCAAGGTTGCGCTCTACCAACTGAGCTATTCCCGCATTCAAGCCGCAAATTATAGCGTGAAACTTGATGTTCAAGTTTCACGTGTTTGACAATTTCAATGCTTGACCGTGCCCGACAGTTCGCTTCCTGCAGCAGAAACCTCGGTCGCAATGACTACCGGCTCATCTTCGGGCAGCGGAGTTGGCATGCGCTCAAGCGCAATTTCGAGCACCTTGTCAATCCAGCGCACCGGCACGATTTCTAGACCATTTTTGACATTTTCAGGAATATCTTGCAGGTCTTTGGCGTTTTCTTCTGGAATCAGCACCGTCTTGATATCACCACGCAAAGCGGCCAGCAACTTTTCCTTCAGGCCACCAATGGCTGTCACCTCACCACGCAAGGTAATCTCCCCGGTCATGGCAACTTCGCACCGCACCGGAATACCGGTCATGGCAGACACAAACGCAGTGGTCATGGCGACACCGGCGCTCGGTCCGTCTTTTGGGGTTGCACCATCAGGCACATGAATGTGCATGTCTTTTTTCTCAAAATATTCATCCTTGATGCCCAATCGATGTGATCGACTGCGGACCACGGTACGCGCCGCTTCGACCGACTCTTTCATCACGTCACCCAATGAGCCAGTGCGGGTGATCACACCCTTGCCAGGCATCATGGCGGCCTCAATGGTGAGCAAATCACCACCCACCTCAGTCCAGGCTAGGCCAACCACTTGGCCTACCTGGTTCTTCTTTTCAGCGCGACCATAGTCAAACTTGCGCACACCCAAAAAATCATTCAGATTGTCACCATTGACATTCACCTGTGGCTTCATTTTCTTGAGTTGCAGGCCTTTGACGACTTTTCGACAAATTTTGGATATCTCGCGTTCCAGCGAACGCACACCAGCCTCCCGGGTGTAGTAACGAACAATGCCACGCACCGCATCTTCGGTCACACAAAGCTCTTCTTCTTTAACACCGTTGTTCTTGAGTTGCTTGGGTAGCAGATACCTGAGGGCGATATTGGTTTTTTCGTCTTCGGTGTATCCCGACAGGCGAATGACTTCCATGCGGTCAAGCAAAGCCGGGGGGATGTTCATCGAGTTTGAAGTCGCGACAAACATCACGTCACTCAAATCAAAGTCAACTTCAACGTAATGGTCGGCAAACTTGTGGTTTTGTTCCGGATCCAGCACTTCGAGCAAAGCGCTCGAAGGATCTCCCCGAAAATCGGTTCCCAACTTGTCGATCTCATCGAGCAGAAACAGGGGGTTGCGGGTACCCACCTTGGTCAGACTCTGCAGCACTTTGCCGGGCATGGCACCAATGTAGGTGCGCCGGTGGCCCCGAATTTCGGCCTCGTCACGCATGCCACCCAGCGCCATGCGCACATATTTTCGGCCGGTTGCTTTCGCCACTGACTGTCCAAGCGATGTTTTGCCAACCCCGGGCGGACCGACCAGACACAAGATGGGTGCTTTAACCTTGTCAACACGCTGTTGCACTGCAAGATACTCCAGAATTCGATCCTTGACCTTATCAAGCCCATAGTGGTCTTCATTCAGAACCACCTCGGCATGCGTCAGGTTGTGCTTGATCTTGGTTTTAGCTACCCAGGGCAAGCCGGTCAAGACATCAATGTAATTGCGAACAACCGTGGCCTCGGCCGACATGGGCGACATCAGCTTGAGCTTTTTCAACTCGCCCTCGGCCTTTTTCAAGGCCTCCTTGGGCATCTTGGCGGCCTTGATTCTCTTGTCAATTTCTTCAATGTCGGCCCCGTCTTCACCTTCACCGAGTTCTTTTTGAATGGCTTTGACCTGTTCATTCAAATAAAAATCTCGCTGGTTCTTTTCCATCTGGCGTTTGACCCGTCCACGGATTTTTTTGTCCACATTGAGGATATCCACTTCGCGTTCGATCTGCTCAAACAGGTTTTCCAGCCGATCTTTGACACTGGCCAATTCCAGCACAGACTGCTTGCTGTCAAGCTTGAGCGGCAGGTGCGCAGCAATCGTGTCAGCCAGCCGACCCGAGTCATCAATGCTGGAAATCGAAGTCAAAATCTCGGGCGGGATTTTCTTGTTGAGTTTGACATATTGGTCAAACTGCTGCATCACGGCACGCCGCAAGGCCTCAATTTCACTGCCCTTGGCGCGCTGCCGGGCTTCAGCTTCGACCACCGCTTCGACTGGCGTGACAGTAGCGATGAAGTGGGACTCCCCTTCATCAATTTTGCCCACCAATGCCCGCTGCTGACCTTCTACCAATACCTTGACAGTGCCATCGGGCAGCTTCAGCATTTGCAAAATTGTCGAAATGCAACCGACAGCAAACATATCGGTCACCAGGGGATCATCTTTGGCAGCGGCCTTTTGCGCGACAAGCATGATGCGCCGATCCGATGTCATCGCTGCTTCAAGCGCCTTGATGCTTTTGGGTCTGCCAACAAAAAGGGGAATCACCATGTGTGGAAAAACGACCACGTCGCGCAGTGGCAGCAACGGAAGGTCGAGCGGATTGGCAGGCAAAGGGATGTGACCCGGCATAAAAAGTCCTCTTGTTACCTGGGATGAGGTGGAGCGAAATTGCCGTTTTTCAAGCGGCAACCCATTATGAACAAAAAATGTTGCCTTTAAAGAAGGCAAGACCGACTCAAAGGCAAGCCAAATCAAGCTTTTTTGGCAATTTCACGGTAAACCAGCAATGGGGCTTTATTTTCGTCAATGGTTGCCTCTTCAACCACGACCCGTTCCACATTGGAGGAATTTGGCAAATCAAACATGGTGTCGATCAGAGCCAGTTCCAGGATCGAACGCAGTCCTCGCGCGCCAGTCTTGCGCGCCAGAGCCTTGCGCGCAATGGCCTTCAGTGCAGTTGGCCTGATCTCCAGGTCAACCCCTTCCATCGACAGCAGCTTGCTGTATTGTTTGACCAAGGCGTTTTTTGGCTCCGTGAGAATTTGAAGCAATGACTCTTCGTTGAGTTCACCAAGGGTTGCAACCACCGGCATGCGCCCGACCAACTCGGGAATCAGACCAAACTTGATTAAGTCTTCGGGTTCAACTTCTTTGAAAACTTCGGTCAAGTCACGGTTTTGCTTGCTCTTAACCGCCGCACCAAACCCGATACCCGATGATTCGGTTCGGTTGTCAATGACTTTTTCCAGCCCGGAAAAAGCGCCACCACAAATAAACAGGATATTGGTTGTGTCCACCTGAACAAAGTCCTGATTGGGGTGCTTGCGCCCACCTTGTGGCGGCACACTCGCCATGGTGCCCTCAATCAGCTTGAGCAAAGCTTGCTGTACACCTTCGCCAGAAACATCACGGGTGATGGACGGGTTGTCAGATTTGCGCGAAATTTTGTCAATCTCGTCAATATAGACAATGCCGCGCTGGGCACGCTCAACTTCGTAATTGCAGCTTTGCAATAGCTTGAGAACAATGTTCTCCACATCCTCGCCGACATAACCAGCTTCTGTCAGGGTGGTGGCATCTGCCATGACGAACGGCACATCGAGCATGCGCGCCAATGTCTGGGCCAGCAAGGTCTTGCCCGAACCGGTCGGCCCGATCAGCAGAATATTGCTTTTTGACAACTCAACGTCATCCTTGACCGATGTTTCCTGATACCGCAAACGCTTGTAGTGGTTATAGACTGCCACTGCCAAAATCCGCTTGGCAGCTTCCTGCCCAATGACATAGTTGTCAAGATTGGCCTTGATCTCGGCAGGAGTTGGCAAATCGTTGTTGCCGACTGATTCGGTCGAAGGCGGCAATTCATCGCGAATGATTTCATTGCACAAGTCAATGCACTCGTCACAGACAAAAACTGACGGCCCGGCAATCAGCTTCTTTACTTCATGTTGGCTTTTCCCACAAAACGAGCAATAAAGCGTTTTTTCGCCGGAGGAACCCTTTTTTTCGGCCATGAGAACTACGCCCTTTTTGAGATAACCTGGTCAATCAGACCATATTCCTTGCACTCGTCGGCTGACATGTAATAGTCGCGCTCGGTATCGCGTTCAATGCGCTCGAGCGGTTGCCCGGTACGTTCGGCCAAAATTTTGTTGAGTTGTTCACGTGTCTTCAAAATCTCGCGTGCCTGGATTTCAATTTCGGTGGCCTGTCCATGACTGCCGCCCGAGGGCTGGTGGATCATGATTTTCGAATTGGGCAATGAAAACCGCTTGCCCTTGGCACCGGAAGCCAGCAAAAACGCACCCATGCTGGCCGCCATGCCGGTACACAGGGTCGAAACCTCAGGTTTGATGAAGTTCATGGTGTCATAAATGGCCATGCCGGCACTCACCGATCCACCGGGTGAATTGATGTAGAAAGAAATGTCCTTGTCCGGATTTTCGCTCTCGAGAAACAACAACTGCGCCACCACCAGGTTGGCTACATGGTCATTGACCGGACCCACCATGAAAATCACGCGCTCCTTGAGCAAGCGAGAGTAAATGTCATACGAACGCTCGCCCCGACCCGACTGCTCGATCACCATGGGCACCATGCCCAGCCCCTGAATATCCGTTGCACTATCACGATGGTTCATCTTGACTCCAAAAAAACTGCCCTAACTGTAGCTAAGAAAGCCAACCCTCAAACGAATGGGGCTTGTTGGCCTGGCAACCAGCCAGGCTCAAGCCCCATTGCCGAAGGTCAATTGCACCAAGATCAGTCTTACGCCATCAATTCGGCAAAAGAAATCGCTTTCTCGGTTACTTTGGCTTTCGACAAGACGAAATCTGTCACATTGTTTTCCTGCACGATCGCTTCAATCTCAGCCAGCCGCTTGTCATCGCTGAAATACCAGCGCAACACCTCGACCGGTTTTTCATAGCTGGCCGCCAGTTCTTCCAAGTGAGCCTTGACCTGCTCCTTTTTGGCTTGCAGGTCATTGGCATGCACCAATGCAGCCATCACCAAACCCAGGCGAACGCGGCGCTCAGCCTGCGACCGGAACATCTCTTTAGGAATCGTCAACTTGTCAGCATCCTTGACGCCGCGTTGCGCCAAGTCTGCACGAGCACCTTCGAGCAGTCGGCTGATTTCAGCCTGTACGCTGGCATTGGGCAAATCGAGTTCAGCTTTGGCCACCAGGGCATCCATGACAGCCGCCTTGTTGCGGGCCAGCAAACGCGATTTGACTTCGCGCTCGAGATTTTTCTTGATGTCAGCGCGCAAACCCTCAGCGGATGCATCGGCAATATCCAGGGACTTGGCCAACGCTTCGTTTTCGTCCGGCAGATGCGCCGCTTCAATCTTCTTCACGGTTACCATGAAATCAGCCATTTTTCCCGCAACATCCTGACCATGATAATCTGCCGGAAACACCAGCGGAAAAGTCTTGCTCTCGCCAACTTTGAGGCCAATGGTTGCCTCGTCAAACGCCTTGAGCATCTGCCCATCGCCCAAAATGAACTGGAAATCTTCTGCCTTGCCGCCGGAAAACGCTTCGCCGTCAATCTTTCCTTCAAAGTCAATCACCACACGGTCACCATCCTGGGCCGCCGCGTCCTGTGGCCGCAGCGAAAATGTGCGGCGCTGCTTGCGCAAAATATCCACTGTCTTGTCGATGGCGGCATCCGTCACTTCGGTCGTCACCTTTTCAATCTCGGCGGTTTCCAGGTCACCAATCTTGACATCGGGATAAACCTCGAAAATCGCCTCAAAAACCAGCTCACCTTCAGTCGCGTCCTCTGTTTGATTGATTTGGGGTCGGCCAGCCACGCGAATTTCGGCCTCACTGGCACTGTTGACAAAAGCTCGCGCAACTTTTTCGTTCATCACTTCACTCTGGACACTGTAGCCGTAGCGTTGCGCCACCACGTTCATCGGTATCTTGCCTGGGCGAAAACCATCCATTTTGATCGTGCGCGCGAGCTTTTTCAAGCGTGTCGCGACCTCCGACTGAATCGTTTCAACCGGCAAGCTAAAGATCATTTTGCGCTTCAGCTTTTCAAGAATTTGCACAGCGACGGCCATCTATAAATCTCCAAAAAATTGTGTCATGCGCATTGGGGAATCAAACCCGCACACTGCTGCCAGCATCAGGACCTGAACAGCAATCCCCAAACCGCACTCAATTGATATCTTTAATGAAAAGTCGAATCAACCTGAGAATTCATCGACTTTTCCCGAGCTATTTTCCAGACTGAGACAATATTCCAGACAGACCCAACCTGTTCAAGAACGCCGACACCCAAATCAGAATAACCCGTGATTCTAACTGAGGGTGCCGCGCGCAAAAGTAGCCCGCAGCTTTGGAAAAACATCTTCAAGCAATGACTTGATCGGCTCATGCAAGCCTGCCCCAAGCGGTAGCCTGACCAACACAGCCAACTGAACATGCTATTAACTGTGTAGCAGCCTGCGCTTGTTGCGCAAGGGCTGCAGGCTGTTTTGCCTTTTTTTTCGTTACCAGCCGTAGGCGGCAGCGAGTTCCGGGTCGCGCCGGGCCACCAGGCGAGCCAGATCGACGATCACCTTGGCCTGTTTCCAGGTGGCATCGTCCTGCATCTTGCCGTCGATGGTGGCAACCCCGCTGCCGTCTGGCATGGCATCGAGAATGCGCTTGGCAAACAGCACTTCCTTCACATCCGGGCTGAACACCCGTTTGGCAATCGCAATCTGGTTGGGTGCCAGCGACCAGGCACCCGAGCAGCCCATCAGGAAGGCATTGCGGAACTGCGCTTCGCAGGCGGCTTCGTCTTTCAGGTCGCCAAACGGGCCGTAGAACGAGTGCAGGCCATGGGCCACTGCCGCATCGACCATGCGCGCAATCGTGTAGTGCCAGAGGTCTTGCTGGTAAAAGGCGCGGGTGGGCTTGCCTTCTTCTTCGTCAACCAGCACGCCGTAGCCCGGATGACCGCCACCAACGCGGGTGGTTTTCATGCCGCGTGAAGCGGCCAGATCGGCCGGGCCGAGGCTTAAGCCGTGCATGCGCGGGCTGGCACCACAAATCGCCTCGACGTTGGTGACACCCTGCGCGGTCTCCAGCAGGGCATGCAGCAAAATCGGCTTGGTGATGTTGTATTTGGCTTCCAGCAGCGAAACATACTGATCGACAAAGTGAATGTCCCACGGCCCTTCGACCTTGGGGATCATGATCACATCGACCTTGTTGCCGACATGCTTGATGATCTGCTCCAGGTCGTCAAGCACCCAGGGGCTGTTGAGGGCGTTGATGCGTACCCACATGGCGGTGTCGCCAAAGTCGTGTTTGGACAGCAGATCAATGAAGCCGGCGCGGGCCGCATCCTTGGATTCGATCGGAATCGCATCTTCAAGGTTGCCGCACATGACATCGCACTGTTTGGCGGTTTCGGGGGCTTTGGAGCGAATTTTTTCGATGTGCGGAGGGAAGAAATGGATCATCCGCTCTGGCCTGACGGGAAGTTCGCGCAGCGGCTGGGGCGCGCCAATGGCGAGCGGCTTGTAAAAATGGACGGGCAGTTTCATGGAGTTCTCCTTTTGAAAATTATGAATGGCAAATTAATCATGCGCGGGCATCCGCTTGGACTGGCAGGCTGATGGCCAGTTCACTTCCAAAACAATAGCTGACTGCGCTTGTATGACAAGGGCTACAGGCCGATTTGGCATATAACTGGCTCAATCCGGCCCGGCGACCACGCCGCTGTCGTGCAACTGGCCAACTTCCGCTTCGCTCAGGCCCAGAATGTCGAGCAGTATCTGGTCGGTGTGTTCGCCCAGCCGGGGTGGCGGCAGCGCTGGCAGGCGCGCCATGCCGGAGAAATCCAGCGGCGAGCCAGGCATCAGATAGGAACCCACGCCGGGCTGATCGGTCAGGCTGAACATCGGGTTGGCTGTCGAGCAATCCGGGTCGTGGGCAATCACATCGCGCATGTTGTGATACGGCGCCCAGGTGACGCGGTGGGCATCAAGAATCTGCGCCGCTTCTTCCATGGTGCGGGCCAGAAACCAGGGCTCGAAAATCAGCGCAATCTGCTGGCGCGCGCGATACCGGTTGCCCTCGTTTTCCAGGTCCAGACCAAGCCGGGTGCCGAGTGCGTTGAGTGCATCTTGCAAACCAGTAGCCTTGGTCAGGCTGTGCCACTGCACCGGGGTCAAGCCCACCACCATCAGGTATTTGCCGTCCAGGGTTTCAAAGTCGCGGCCAAAGGCACCGTACAAATAATTGCCCTGGCGTGGCCGGTCGGCATCGCTGATCATCACCTCGGCAATCATGCCGAAATGGCCCAGCATCGCCAGCGCCACATCCTTCAGCGCCAGTTTGACCAGTTGCCCTTCGCCGGTCATGCGCCGGTGCCGCTCGGCGGCCAGCAGGCCCAGCGCAATCATCTGGCCGCTGATGAAGTCCCAAGCCGGAAACACATGATTGACCGGCTCCGAGGAACTGTGCGGCCCGGTCAGAAATGGCAGGCCAAGCTGCGGGTTCACTGTGTAGTCAACTTCCGAACTGCCATCACGCCGACCGGTAAAGTTCAGCATGATCAGGTCGGATCGTTGCGCTTTAAGCTTTTCGTAGGCCAGCCAGCCCTTGGCCGGGAAATTGGTGCTGAAAATTCCGGCGTTTTCGCCTGGCGCGCAGATCAACTGGGTCAGCAATTCCTGGCCGCGCGGCTTGCGCAGATCGACCGCAATCGAGCGCTTGCCCTTGTTCAGGCCGGCCCAGAACAGGCTGTGATCGCCGTCATGGGTCAGCGGCCAGCGGCGGTAATCGAGTCCGCCGCCAATCGGGTCAAAGCGGATCACCTCGGCACCGAGCTGGGCCAGCGTCATGCCCCCCAACGGCCCGGCAACAAAGGCCGAGCCTTCGACAACCCGCAAACCCTTCAAAATACCTTCAATCATTCCATTTTCTCCGTGTCAGATCACGCGCTTTTTGCGCAGTTCGTCAATTTCATCCTGTTGCAGGCCGAGCAGCTCAGTCAGCACCGAGTCGGTGTGTTCGCCCAGCCGGGGGCCGAGGTGCTCGATGCGGCCAGGGGTTTTCGACAGGCGCGGCAGCACCGAAGGCACCATGATGGTTTCGCCAATGTCGGGGGCATCCATCGCCACCAGATTGCGCCTCGCATGAAACTGCCGGTCGCCAAAAATGTCGGCAATGTTGTTGAGCGGGCCAGCCGGTGCGCCGGTGGCAAAGCAGCGTGCCAGCAACTCGTCGCGGTGCAGCGAACCACACCAGTCGCGCACGATCTCATTGACATCGTGGCGGCTTTTCATGCGAGTTTTCTGCTCGCCATAGACGTGGGCCGCTGCCAGTTCCGGCCGGCCCATGGCTGCGGCCAGGCGCTCGAACAGCTTGTCGGTAACGCAGGAAATCGCCACCCACTTGCCATCGTCGCGGGTCGGAAAATGGCCATGCGGGCAGGCAAAGTCGTTGTGACTTGGGCCACGCCGCTCGCGCACCTTGCCAAACATGGCGTAAGCCGGCACCAGCTCGTCAGTGCAGCGAAATACCGACTCGTACAAAGCCGCATCAATGTATTGGCCCTGACCGGTGCGGTCGCGGTGGCGCAGCGCCATCAGAATACCGATGCAGCCATACAGGCCGGTCAGATAGTCGCCAATGGTGGTCGATCCTGGGGTGACCGGCGCGCCGCGCGGCATGCCCGATAGCCCGGCGATGCCGCCGACGGCATGGGCAACGCGGGCAAAACCGGGGCGGTCTTTGTACGGGCCGGTCTGGCCATAACCGGTGACGCGCAGCATGATCAGGCGCGGGTTGATGGCGTGCAGCACGTCCCAGCCCAGGCCCCATTTCTCCAGCGTGCCAGGGCGAAAGTTCTCGCACAGCACATCGGATTTTTCGATCAGCGCCTTGAACAGCGCAATGCCCTCGGGCATGTGCAGATCGACCGTAACTGATTTTTTGTTGCGCGCCTCGCTCAGCCAGGCCAGCGTGTCCTTGCGCGAGGTCGGCGTGCCAAAGTAGCGCATCGGGTCGCCGCCAATCGGGTTTTCCACCTTGATCACATCGGCACCGAATTCGCCCAGAATGCAGGCGCTGTAAGGTGCGGCGATGACGGTGGCGGCATCAATGACGCGAATGCCGGCCAGCGGCAGCGGGGTATCGGGTTTTGCAAAGGATGTCATACAGAGCTTTCTCGCGGTGGCTGGCTCAAATGATTCTGCGTTGCCGCAGGCGCTTGATTTCTTCGGCCGGGATGCCCAGCAGCTCGCGCATCACCTCGTAAGTGGCATTGCCCAGCGGTGGCCCAAGGTTGGAAATCCGCCCCGGCGTCTCGGACAGGGTTGGCACCACGCCGGGAACCACCACTTCGCCGACACCTTCTTCCTCAATCCGCGCCAAATTGCCGCGCGCCTGAAAATGCTCATCGGCAAAAATGTCGGCAATGCTGTTGACCTTGCCGATCGGCACTTCGCCATCAACACAAAGCGTCATCACCGCATCGCGCGTCTGGCTGCCAACCCAGTCGTTGACGATGCGATTGACCTCTTCACGCGCTGCCAGGCGCTTGCGCTGGTTGCCGTAATGGTCTTTGGCTGCCAGTTCCGGCCGTCCCATGACAGCCGCAAACCGTTCAAACATCTTGTCGGTGGTGCAGGCAATCGCCACCCACTTGTCATCCACGGTGCGAAAGTGGCCGTGCGGCACGGCGACAAAACTGCCCGAGCCTTCGCGCTGGCGCACCTTGCCAAAAAGGCCATAGGCAGCGGCGATTTCGTCCATCTGGCGAAACACCGCTTCGTAAATGCCAATGTCGATGATCTGGCCTTCGCCGGTCAGCTCGCGGTGGCGCAGCGCAATCAGGATACCGATGGCTCCGTACAGACTGGACAAATAATCGCCCAGCGGCACCGTGCCGGGCACCACCGGTGTCTCGTTGGGAAAACCGGCCAGATAAGACAGCCCGGCAAAGCCGTGGGCAATATGGGCAAAACCGGAGCGGTGCCGGTACGGCCCGGTCTGCCCGTAGCCCGATACCCGCAGCATCACCAGCGCCGGGTTGGCCTGGCTCAGTTGCTCCCAGCCCAGCCCCCATTCCTCCATGGTGCCGGGGCGAAAGTTTTCGATCAACACGTCGGACTTGGCGACCAGCTTCAGAAACAGCGCCACACCTTCGGGCTGGCGCAAATCGAGCGTGACGGATTTTTTGTTGCGGCCTTCGCTCAGCCAGGCCAGCGTGGCATCGTGGCGTTTCGACTCGGTGCCAAATCGCCGCATCGGGTCGCCGGCAATCGGGTGTTCGACCTTCAGAATCTCGGCGCCGAATTCGCCCAGCATCGAGGCGGCATAAGGGCCGGCCAGAAAGGTGCCGACATCAATCACCCGCAGGCCGCTCATCGGCAGGGTGTCGGGGGAGCGCTCGGCATCGGCAGAAGAACTGGCCGATGCGGATGGTTGCGGGTCAGACTGCGTGGAAGCTTGGGCTTGCGTCATGGCCTCTCCTAGCGATGGTGGATCCGGAAAAAAAAACTTGAGGTGCATCACGCATCAGCGTGACTCGTACCCGGTCAGGGCGTTGCATTGTAGGGGCATGAAGTTAGCATTTTCACAACACCCCAAGCCGCCTGAAGAGCCATCCATCGGTGCCGACGAGGTCGTGTCAAAACAGAAAGAAGTCGGCACCGCAGAATGGAATGCTCATGCTCATAACGCTGGCAGAACGCGGCCAGAGTGTGATTCCCAAAGAAGCGCGTGATGCATTGGGCCTCAAACCCGGTGCCAAGCTGCAAATGCGCATCCAGGATGGGCAGCTATTGATCGAAAAAAGGTGGCCCTTGACCTGAGCCGCTGGGTTGGCAAAGCCATTGAGGATGGCTTGGCTTGACCACCAGCCAAGCCCTGTCAGCGCTGCGTGGTCGCCCGGTGCCCTGGTCAGGCGTGGATGCCAAAACATGAAAACCGCCGTTGATTTACGAGTCTGTTGTTTGCTATATATTACATAGCTGTCAGCGCATATATATAAAGGGCTAGAGGCCAAAAAGACTGAAAATTCATGGCGCATTCAAGCTGCTGGCCATAAGATTCGCGGCTATCTAGTGTCTGAACGAAAAGCCATTTTTCATATAAATATCATATAGTTAGATGACTTTTCTCAAACGAAGATTTCTGCAAAACAGTCGTTTTACGCGACTTTCAGAAAATCGCCCTTAGGAAAGCAAAATTTTTTTGAA
>CAIQOO010000202.1 GCA_903873485.1 uncultured beta proteobacterium
CATCGTAAAGTTGCGCAGATGGCACCAGCAGGTGACTTGAACAAAATCGTTAATCCATTGTTGCACAAGATAATTTTCAGTATTGCTCGTGTTTACGCTGGTAGTAGCGGCGTAGTTCTGCGCAACTTTACGATGGTGGCCAACCCAAACGCAAACTTTGGGTTTCAAAATAAACGCCGAAACTTCAGTTAAAACATCGTCTTTGCGATTCACGTTGACCGGGTACGATCTTGAATCCTTGTCAATGACGGAGTAAACCAGTGCGCATCTATAGTCTTTCAGATAAATAGTTTCCAAGAATTATCAAGTAACTTACTGATTTTAAAGACATTTTTTGGAAAAAAAACGGAAGTTATTTATCTGAAAGTCTATATCTGGACCTTTGCTGCTTTAACCGCCCTTACGACGATCAGTCGCAACTGCGCGTTCGTCTGGAAACCGAGGCCAAGCTGTCGCTGCAAGACAAAGTCCGCAGCGGTGAATGCGCGTTGGTTTGGTCTGCCGTGCTTGATCTGGAAAACTCAAAAAATCCCTTCATCGAGCATATGCAGGCTATTTCACAATGGCGGGCACTGGCAATAAACCATGTGATGGCCGGGCCTGATGTGTTGGCCATTGCCACACCCTTGGTGGCCAGCGGTGTGCATGCTTTTGACGCGCTGCATGTTGCGTCTGCTGTGGTGGGTCAAGCCGATCTGTTTATTACAACCGATGACCGCCTGTTCAAACGGGTACGGCATTTATTGGATGTGAAAGTCTTTTTCCCAGCCGATGCGCTGGCATTTTTGGAGAATTGGTATGAACACTGAAGCTGAAATCCGCGTCAAGGGCATGCAAGCCCTGATTGGTGCCCTGGGTTTGGTGGATGCTGAGCGCTTTATGGCAGCAACCTCGCGCGACCGGTTTAACTACACCGAATGGCGGCGACTTGGTTTGCCTGACATGGGGTTGCATGAATTGGCGGCGGCGGCCAACCAGATGAGTTCGGCCTTGCCGCATCAACCCGAATCTATCAACTTAATCGGCCTGTAGCCCCCGTCACCATTGCGCAAGTAGCTATTAATAAAATAGCACACGCAGGTCAACTTACCCCACAGAGCATCACCCGACATGAAGCTAATCTAATTCAAATTTAATAGCTGCTTACGCAACAGGGACGGGGGCTGCAGGCCGATTTCATGCTGAAAACTACAGTAGCTTGACGAGTGCCCAAACGCCAGCTTGGACTTAAATAAAAAGGACGCTTCAATCATGTTGGATTACCCGGTCACGCTCACACCCGACGAGGGCACGGTGTTGGTGACGTTTGCGGATGTGCCCGAGGCCATAACGTTTGGTGAGGATGCCGAGGAAGCTTTGTTGCACGCGGTGGATGCGCTGGAGTCGGCTTTGTCGTTTTATGTGGAGGCACGAAAGCCACTGCCTGTGCCCAGCCCGCTGGCCGACGGTCAGCAGTCGGTGCGCCCAAATCCGCTGGAGTGTGCCAAATTGGGGGTTTATCAGGCGATGATGGCGCAGGGTATTCGCAAGGCCGAGCTGGCCCGTCGGCTCAATTGGCATGTGCCGCAGGTTGATCGCTTGTTTGACCTGCGCCACGCATCCAAGTTTGAACAGATTGAACTGGCCGCAACAGTATTGGGCAAGCGGCTGGTGGTGAGTGTGGAGTAACCAAACGCCAACCCGGCCTGCACCTGCTGTAGTCCTGAAATTTTTCGGTGATTATTTTTTGCACAAAAAAGGCCTCCAGCCCTTGTACATCAAGCGCTTCCAGCTATAAAAAAAGTAGCTGTCTTGATGCCTGCCAGGGTCAATAGCAGCGAGCCGAACAAGTGCAGCGCGGTGGTGCCCAGGGCCAGCAGGTAACGCTGTTGACCGAGCATGCCGACCACTTCCGCCGAAAAACTCGAAAACGTCGTCAGCGCGCCCAAAAAACCGGTGATGATCGCCAGCCGCCAGACCGGATCAAGATGCGGCAGCGACTGAAACACCGCCACCGCCACACCAATCAGGTAACCGCCAATCAGGTTGGCCGCCAGCGTGCCATAGGGCAGCACGGCACCAGGGTTGAGCCAAAGGCCCAGTCCCCAGCGCGACAGGGCACCGATGCAGGCACCGATGCAAATGGCAACAACAGACATCATCTTCAGGATTCCTTGGCTGGATCGACCCGCGCGAGCCACTGGCAGCCAGTGACCCGGCGGGCGAAAAAAAACCCGCCGCAGCGGGTGGTGCATCGGTTGACAGGTTACTTTTTGGCCGCACTGGCCGCACTGGCAACTGGTTTGGCTTCGGCTTTTTTAGCGTCTTTTGGGGCTGCCGGGGCCGCATCAGTGGTCTTGAAAGGCGTGCCGTTGACAGTCAGGCCCTCATTGGAAAACTTGGCGGCGTTGCCCTCGCCAACACCTTTGACGCGGTTCACAAAGTCGCTCCAGTCCTTGAAATTGCCTTTTTTGCGTTCATCCAGAATTTTGCTGGAAATGCTCGGGCCGATGCCCTTGACGCTGTCAAGTTCGGCGGCAGTGGCTTTGTTGACATCGACGGCGGCAAAGCAGGCTGCGGCGTACAGCATGGCCACGAAGGCGAGAATTTTTTTCAGCATGAATCAACTCCGGTGAGGGTAATAACAAGGGGTTTGGATGACCTGGGGATCATCCCCAGGTCAATCCCACAATGCGGCACAAGCCTTGGCGGTTGACAGCGTGATTAATAAAGCAGCCAAACGCCAGGCCAATCGGATCAGCTTGTGGCTGCCAGCGCCTGCACATAGCTGGCCACGCCGGTCTGGACGTCGGCAAACCCATGGTCGCAGCCGCAGGCACGCAAGGCCGTCAGGTCGGCCTGGGTGTAACTCTGGTATTTGCCGCGCAGGTCTTCGGGAAACGGGATGTATTCAATCAGGCCCTGCGCGGCGAGGGCTTCAAGCGATAGGGCTGGTGCTTGCCTGAGCTGGCGGCAGGTGTTGACCACCGTGCTGGCGATGTCATTGAAGGGCTGGGCACGACCGGTCCCGAGGTTGAAGATGCCCGAGACCGCCGGGTGGTCAAAAAACCACAGGTTGACCGCCACCACATCGTCAACATAAATGAAGTCGCGCATCTGCGCGCCCGGCGCAAAGCCGCCGTAGTCGCCAAACAGCCTGACCTTGCCTTGGGCTTGAAACTGGTTGAACTGGTGAAACGCCACGCTGGCCATGCGGCCCTTGTGCTGTTCGCGCGGGCCATACACATTGAAGTACCGAAAGCCCACCACCTGCATCGTCTTGCCGGCCATGGCGCGGCCAAAATCCTGGCCGCATTCCCGGCGCATGCGCTGGTCAAACAGCAGTTTGGAGTAGCCATAGACGTTGAGCGGGCGCTCAAAAGCGGGATTTTCGCGGAACGTGTCGGAGCCGCCATAGGTGGCCGCACTGGATGCATACAACAGCCGGGCACCGCGTTTCTGGCAGGCGTGATACAACTGCACCGAAGTGGCAAAGTTGTTTTGCATCATGTACTTGCCGTTTTGCTCCAGGGTGTCGCTGCAGGCGCCTTCATGAAACACGGCTTCGATCTGGCCAAAACCGCCGCTGGCAAAATCATCGTAAAACACGCTGGCATCCAGGTAGTCCGATATTTGCAGGTCCACCAGGTTGCGAAACTTGTCGCCCTGCGTCAGATCATCGACCGCGATGATGTCGCGCAGGCCACGGGCGTTGAGGCCCCGGATGATGTTGGAGCCAATAAAACCGGCAGCACCGGTGACAACGATTCGGGTCATGTAAGGCACTTCTCCAATGAAAAAATTAGGCGATTTGCACAAGTTACGCCAAAACCTGCGTCAAGCGTCAACGCACCGGCTGCGAGTTGGCTATGATGGCAGTCTTGTCGCGGCTCCCGGCGGTGCTGCCGAAATAATATGAAACGATCGCGCCCCATGCGCTGCCAAGTGCGCCCAACATCACCAACAGCGCATCGCCGCCCTCGGCTGGCTTGCCGTTGGCCAGCAGCCACCCAAGCACGCCAAAGAATCCCAGTGTAACGGCACAGGCCACAATGTTGGCGCTGGTGCTGCTGATGGTGACGGCTGCACCTATCACGCCACTGCCCGCTCCCGAATCTCATCGAGCACCCGTACAATTTCTGTGACTGTGACGTTGGACCGCAAGAACACCGCTTCTGGCCCTTTATCGTTTATGTCGGTAAACGGCGACTCATACAGCCGCGCCGCATCCATCACCCCGTTTTCCGTCAGGTACTGAACAATCAAGTCAATGAACTCAATCTGGCTTGCGGTGGTGGTGGTGCCCACCACAAACTGGCTGAAGGCCTGCTTGGCTACCTCGCGGTCTAGTCCTACCAGTGAGCGGATAAAGATGCCCAAGCCGTGGCTATGCTGTGCGGCCTGCCCAATGACTTCAGCAGTGCCTCCAGCTTCCACCAGCATGCGCTCCAGCTCCGTCAGGTCGGATGCGGTCAGTTGCTGGTTGCGCCGCAGCCGCTGTAATGACAGATGGCTTTCATTCGCGCGCAGCAACTGGCGTGCCTTGTCCTTGAACCTGGCCAGATTCATGCCGGTGCTGATGCCGGGCAGGTTAACCGTTGTGCTTTCACCCAACTCATCTTCAAAGTCGGTGTAAACGGTGTTCTTCTTGTCCTTCTCAATCAGCTTGACCAGGGCGCGCAACTTTTTGCGGGCGACCTCCAGCATGACGATGGTCACATCTTCCCACCAGTCGTCACCTGCCACCGCCTGAATCAGCACCATCTGCGCCTTGATGGCCGGGATGGCCTCTTGCTGTTCCAGGGCGCTGACGATGGCCTGCATGCGCTCGCGCAAGGCTGCAAAGTCCGCCATGGCCTGCAGAATGGACAACTGGGTGCGCAGCACCAGCAGGTCAAAGCGCTTGGCTTCTTCGTCGGTGTCCAGCAGTGCCGCAGGCAGGTCCGCCACCTGCTGGCTCAATTCGGTATGGGCATCCACGTCCAGGATGTGCCAGGATTCCAGCTTGGCAAAGCGCTCTACTGACTTGCGCCGGGGCCGCACCACAAAGTTATCCAGGTTCATGCTTGCCACCTGCTGCTGCAGAAAGCCAGCCAGTTCACCACGCAACTTTCCATCGGTCAGGTTGTCACCATAGGCGGCTTCGACATCGGCCACCTTGGGATCAGCCACCATCCGGTGGTCCAGCGCACCAATCATCTGCAGCCGCGCCCGAAACAGCCGGGTACTCAGTGGCACCGGGGCTTGTGCCTCGTCGGGTGGCAGCTCCTGATTGAAATACTCCAGATTCTGGCAATAGTCAAAGACGTTGAAGAATTGTTTGTGCTGGCTCGGCCCATACAAATTCAGGCAAAGGCGGGTGCCCCGGCCAATCATCTGCCAGAACTTGGTCTTGGAGCGAATCGCCTTGAAGAACACCAGATTGACCACCTCGGGCACGTCAATGCCGGTGTCGAGCATATCGACCGAGATGGCGATATGCGGCATGCTCTCTTTGACGGAGAAGGCGTCAATCAGGCTTTGGGCGTACTCGGTCTTGTAGGTCACCACGCGGGCGAAAGCGCCCTTGTAATGCGGGTAGTTGGCGTTGAAGCGCTCGGCAATGAATTCGGCATGGGCGTTGTTTTTGGCAAAGATGATGGTCTTGCCCAACCGGTCGCCACCGGCCACTTTTTCGCCCTGGGTCATCAGGTTTTCCAGCACCTTATCGACGGTGTCGGTGTTGAACAGCCACTTGTTCAGGGCGGCCGAGTCCACCGCATCGGGCACGTTGCCTTCTTCATCCCACTCCAGGGCGTCCCACTGCTCTTTTTCTTCTTCAGACAGGTCCCGATACTTGATGCCTTCGCGCTGGAACTTCAGCGGCACCGAAATGGCTTTGGGTGGCACCAGAAAACCCTCTGCCACGGCTTCATCGAGGCCATAGACGTCGGTTGGCACACCATTTTCCAGGTCAAACAGGCTGTAGGTGTTGTGGTCAATCTCGTCTTTGGGGGTGGCGGTCAGGCCCACCAGCAGGGCATCGAAGTAATCAAAGATGGCGCGGTACTTCTGATAGACCGAGCGGTGCGCTTCGTCGATGATGATGAGGTCGAAGTGGCCGACACCAAAACGGCGCTGGCCGTCAACCGCATCGTCAATCATGCCCATCATGGTCGGGTAGGTCGAGACAAACACCCGGCCATCGGTGGCCTTCTCGGTGACCAGGTTGACCGGTGATGAATCTGGCAGGTGGGTTTTGAAGGCATTGACCGCCTGCTTGACCAGGGCCACCCGGTCCGCCAGGAACAGGATGCGTTTGGCCCAGTTGCAGCGGGTCAGCACATCGGCGAGTGCCACCACGACCCGGGTCTTGCCGCCACCGGTCGCCATCACCAGCAGGGCTTTGCGCTGGTTTTCCACCTCAAAGGTTTCGCCAATGCGGCGCACCGCCCGTTGCTGGTAATAGCGGTTGACGATGTCGTCGTTGATGACCGCATCCGCCAGCCGTCTGCGGCTGGTGCGGCGCTGAATCAGCAGCTCCAGTTCTGGCTTCTTGAAAAAGCCCTGCACCGGCCGAGGCGGGTAACTGGCGTCGTCCCAAATCCAGTGCTGGTAGCCGTTGGAATAGAAAATGATGGGGCGCTGGCCGTATTGGGCTTCCAGGCAGTCGGCATACAGCTTGGCTTGTTGCTGGCCTACGGTAGCGTCCTTGCGGGTGCGTTTGGCCTCGGTCAGAGCCAGCGGCTGACCGTCATCACCCCACAGCACATAGTCCACAAAGCCCTTGCCCTGGTTGTTGGGCATGCCGGTGACTTCGACCTCCAGGTTCTTGGCATCGAGCTGCCAACCGGCTTCATGGAGCAGCAGGTCGATGAATTTGTCGCGGGTCTCGGCCTCGCAGTAGTCGTGGGTGTCGGGCTGGGCAGTGTTGGCTTTCTTGGCGGCGGCGACTTCCTCACGCAGCTTTTTAAGTTCGTCGTCGAGCGCGGCCTTGGTGGACAGCAGTTCTGAGAGCTTGTCGTCGCTGGCCTTGAGCTGGGTTTGCAGCTTCTGCAACTGGTCAATCGACTGGGCTGGTTTTGCTGACACCGCTGCTGGTGCCGCTGGCAGAGGAATCAGTGCCGGGTCAAAGCGCAGGTCTGGCGCCGGGCGAGCCCGCTGGCCATAGGTGCGGGCCAGCCAGTAGCAGACATGGAACAACTCGCGGGTGGCGCTGATGGCGTCCGTGCGCAGGATGATGCGGGTGCTGTGGACGGCCAGGTTGCCCAGGTCTTTGATGAGCCGGGCTTTGGTGAACACCGCATCGCCGGCCGTGGCGCGAAAGCTGGGTTCGTGAATCAGGGCATTCAGGTGGTCCTGGTACGGCAGGCGCAGGGATTTGTCGTGTTTGTAAAGCCAGTCCACTGCCAGCTCCAGCGTGCGGCGGGCGTAGAAGCACGAGGTGCGGGCATCGGTGTTCGCCATTGCCTCAGCCTTAATGGCCGCCCCGTACAAGGAAGACCATTCAGACTTGAGGAAGGCGAAGTTGCTCAAGGCATCAGTCATTGAAGGGGTTCACGATGGTGAACTGACCTCGCAGCACCCGACCATGCTGCATGTCTTCGCTATACAAAGTGGCACAACCGGCATCCAAGGCTGCGGCAACGATCAGGCTATCCCAGTAGCTAAAACCGCCGTCTTGTCGCAATTGGGAGGCTAAAACGTGTTGCACCACATTCGAGTGGATGACTTCACACGCTAACAACCAATCCGTTAACAGCAGTTGCAACTCTGACTCTGTTCGCCCCGATTTTTTGACCAGGTTAAAGCAGGTTTCACGAACAACTTGCGAGCTAATCACAGGACACTCAAGCGCCAAAACAAAGCTCGCTGCGCGTTGATGTCTTGTGTCGAGCGGATTTTGAACAAACGCATACAGCCAAATGTTGCTATCCACAAACACATTAGCGGGCATTGGCTTCGTCCCTCGTAAACGGTTTGAAATTGGGAACCACTACAGGGTCGCTAATCCAATGCACAAGCGATGTTTGAGCTAACGTGGGTGCTGGTTTTTGCACTGCCCGATTGCGTTGCACCAAAAATTCAACAAAATCAAACACTTCTGCTTGCTTGTCCTTTGGCAAAACCTGCATACTGCTAATCAGATCAGCGTAACCCATGAAAACCTCCTGGTGAATTGGTGCGGGCAGTGGGCATTGTCATATTTTGTCGCCTAAACCGGCTGCGCCGCCGCAATCACTTGGCCGCGAAACTTGGCAGGCAAACCGTTAGGTGTCAGCACATCAACCGCAATGCCCAACAATTGATTGAGCTCGTATCGGATGGCGGCAATGTCCATCATCGTGGTCTGCTTTGTGGGTTCGACCAGAATGTCCAGATCGCTGTCCTCGGTGTCGTCACCATGAACCACCGAGCCGAACACCCGCACGTTGGTGACGCGATGGCGCAGGGCAATGGCCCGAATGGCTTCGCGGTGGGTACTCAAGGCAAGGGATGGGCGCATTTAAAGTTCTCCTTGGAAAGCGCGCTACTGGAGCGAAGCGAAAAGGGTAGTCAGGCGGCTTGAAAGGGATTGACGATGGTGAGTTGACCGCGCAGCACACGGCCATGTTGCATGTCCTCACTGAACAAGGTGGTGCAACCAGCATCCAGCGCAGCGGCCACAATCAGACTGTCCCAGTAGCTGAAATCACCGCTCTGACGCAAGCCTGAGGCCAGCAAAAATTGTTCGGCGTTGCTTGAAACGACATCACAGTTTCTGTACCACGCCAGCACATAGGTCTGGATGGCTGCTTCCTTGATGCGCGATTTCTTTAGCAAGTTGCAACACACATCCCGAATGACTTGCGAATTCACCTTCGGGCGCGGTAAGCCAAGCAAAAAAGCCTTTGCTTTTGCATATCGAATATCGCCCGCAGCATCATCAGACTGCGCCATGGCGTACAGCCAGATATTGCTATCCACAAAAGCGCTATCTCTCATTGGCTTCGTCCCTGCTGAGTGGCACGAAGTTGGGTATTCGGATGGGATTTTTCAGAAGTTCGGCCCACGATGTTTCCCCCAATGTCGTGGCGAGCTTTGTGGCAGCTTGATTGCGTTGCTCTACGAACGCCAGAAAATCCAACACCTCAGCCCGCTTTTCTTCGGGCAAGGCTTGCAAACGGGGGACTAAATCAGCGTAACCCATGAAAACCTCCTAGTGAATTGGCACGGACAGTGGCATTGTCATATTTTTCCGCACAAAACGAATGCAGCGGACAACATTCAAAGTTCGCCTCGGAAGGCGCGGTGTTGGAGGGAAGCGAACAGTCTATCCAGTTCCTGCAACGCGGCACGGTGGGTGGCTTTGAGGGCTTCGATGGACTGGATTCGAATAGCGAAGGCATTTTGCAGGTTAAGCGAAGGTAGGAGTATTTCAAACGAACCTAAAAGTTGTAGATTCAGATTTTCCTGATTGCCGCCACGTCCCAACGCACGCAACTCTTCATACGCGAGCCGAATTTGGTGAAACATAAATGCCGGTAAAAAGTCTGGCGCTGGGTAAATTACGCCGCAGGCTTGGTTGCAGGTTGCTGGAACCTTCAAGAGTGCGCTGCGACCTCTAGTTTGGCCTTGGCCATACATCGCAACAATAATCGAGTCCACCGGATGCAGTTTTCCTCTAATCGCCTTGAAGCCTGCTTCAGTTATCTTTTCTTCTGTGGACCAAATATTTTCTCCGGTGACCTCAGTGGTTTTCACCCAAGGAATTGCACCACCGTAATAGTCATCTCCAGTTCGGCTTGGCGTACTTCCGGTTGAAATTTTCGCAACGCTTGCGATTGGGAGCTTTGGCAGTTTTTTCGGATTACTTGTGGTGTCCCCAAACATTTCAATGAAAATCGACTGCGTGAGGCTGTCGAGTTGCGCCAAGGCTTCCCGGCGCTTGGCTCTGAGCGCATCGGCTTGGTCCAGGATGGCGGCGATGCGGCGTTGTTCGGGGAGGGGTGGCAGGGGAACTTGAAATTCCCAAAAATCGCTCATCACCATTCTGGGCATTTTTGCACCGGCCACAGTCGCAGTTGCAAAACTCAAAAATTCCTGTGACCGCAAAAAATAAGCCAAATATTCAGGGAGAACTTCATCCGAATTGCAACGTATCGGAACCAATTCTGTAGTCGCAAAGCCCGCCTCGTTCGTCACGACGACCTTGTTCAGATAGGGACGAAGTTTTGAATACAAGACCGTTTTTGCCGCAAATCCGAAAGTGGACGGCCCCAGCTTTTCCAGGCTGACGTTGACCTTTTCAATAATCCGACCAGTATGCGACTCAATCTGGTCTAAGTTCAGGTTCCAAACCTCCCCTTCTGAGGGCTGAGGTTTCACCTTGGCAGCAGTAGCAATAAGCGTGCGAATTGCCCGCCTGGGCCACCCACTCACGTCAACTTCCCCTCAAACTCACCGCTCTGCCCCAAACCCGGGTTGTTGGGGTCAGAGTCCAAAATGCCCCGTCCTTCGTCCGGCCCTGCGGGTGCTGCGCAGGCATATTGGCATCCGACCCCAAAAACCCTAGACCTGATTGTCGGGGTGGCGCAGTGAAATCCAACAGCCGGGATACTACAGTGTTGATAGCTGCCAGCGCAAGCAGGACGGGGGCTAGAAGCCGATTTGGCTTGTAACTCATGGGTATTGCCGGGCGGTGTGCAGCAGGTTCAAAACGGTGACGGTGGTGTCGGTTTGCTGTAGCACCACCATGTAATGCAGATGCACCACCAGCTCCAGCGTGCCGGGCTTGCGGCCTTTGCGGCGCGGAAAATTGGGGTCGGTCAGGCTGTCCACCTGGTCTTCGATGTGCAACAGCAGGGTCAACGCCGCATCGGGGTTGTCTTGTTCAATGTACTCACCTACCGCCACCAGGTCATGGTCATAGCGCGGCGTGCGAATAACGGTTAGTACGCGATTCATACCGTTTTTTCGCGACTGAAGCGGGCAATGATTTCCGCACGTCGCACGGCCCATTCTTGCGGCGTATAGGGTTTGTTGGTACCGTCTTTGACGCCATCGATCGAAGCTTGCACCTTGGCATCAAACCAGCGGTCGTAATCGGCCTGAATCTGAGCGGCTTCGTGCGTGGCTTTCAGGGCGGCGCTGCGGTCGGGGCGGGTGGTTTTCTCTAGCGCGCTGTCTTCGGGCCGCCACCCGGTGGTATCCATGCGGCATTCATTCCAGCCGATGCTGCGCAGCACAGACAGGGCTTTGCGCGGGTCGGCAAAGCGCCGGGCTTGTTTACGCGAAGTGACCAGAATGGCCTCGTCGTGCAGGGTTTGCACGCTGACCACAAAGGCCGCACCGTCGCCGCGCAGGGTGATGCCGGTCACGCCGCCGGCCAGGGTGGTGGCTTTGAGTTGCTCAAGGTTCAGGGTTTGCATGGCGGTGTCTTTGAAAAAGAAGGGCTGTGGGCGTGCAGTCTAACTATTTAGCGCGAATCAGGCAATTGTTGTTTGATATTTGCCAAGCTCTTATTCGGCTTTTTCCAGCAGTGCTTCCAGCGCTTTCATGCCGCTGGCGATTTCTGCTTCCAGCATGGCCAGCTTTTTCAAAATGGCCTTCGGCGGCAGATGCTCACTGACCGCATGCACCACTTCCTTGTAGCGGTTGATGGACAGGTCGTAGTCATTGCCCACAATGTCGCCTTTGGGCACGCAAAAGCTCTGGTCGGTGCGGTCACGTTCCAGCTCGGCACCGTCCCGCTGCGCCCAACGCATCAGTACATCGGGCAGGTTGTTCTTTTCATGCTCTGCGTTTGATAGCTGACTGCGCCCGTCCCGTATGGGCTGGAGGCCTAATTTATCCTCAGTCAGCAGCGGTTGGCGTTTGTCGTCCAGACTCCAGCCATCGGCCTTCATGTCGTAAAACCAGACGTTGTCGGTGCCGCCCGAGTTGGTCTTGGTAAAAATCAGAATCGCCGTCGAGACCCCGGCATAGGGCTTGAACGCGCCCGAAGGCAGCGAGACGACGGCATCGAGCTTTTGCTCTTCCACAATCATGCGACGCAACTCCTTGTGCGCCTTGCTGGAGCCAAACAACACGCCATCAGGCACGATGACGGCTGCGCGGCCACCGGCTTTCAGCAGGCGCAGAAACAGCGCCAGGAACAACAATTCGGTCTTTTTGGTCTTGACCATGGCTTGCAGGTCTTTGGCAATGCTCTCGTAGTCAAGTGAACCGGCAAACGGCGGATTGGCCAGCAGCAGCGAGTAGCGGCCCGCGTCACCGGCATGGTCTTGCGCCAGCGAGTCCTGGTAGCGGATGTCGGGGTTATCGACACCGTGCAGCGCCATGTTCATGCTGCCAATGCGCAGCATGGTGTTGTCAAAGTCGTAGCCGTGGAACAGACGCGAGTGGAAATGCTGACGCGCCACTGCATCGCGCAGGATTTCAGGGTGCCTGGCACGCAGGTATTCACCGACGGCCACCAAAAAGCCGCAAGTGCCACAGGCCGGGTCGCACACCACATCTTTGGCGGTGGGTGCCATCATGGCCACCATCAGGGCAATGATGTGACGCGGTGTACGGAACTGGCCGTTTTGGCCGGCACTGGCAATCTTGCCCAGCATGTATTCGTACAGGTCGCCCTTGGTGTCGCGCTCGTCCATCGGCACATCGCCCAGCAGGTCCACCACCTTGGCCAGCAGCGCCGGGGTCGGGATGGTGAAGCGGGCATCCTTCATGTGCTGGGCATAAGTGGAGCCATCACCGCCCGCGCCGGAGCTGCCGCCGACACCGGTGCGCAGGAACGGAAACACATGTTCCCCCACCACGGTGTACATCTCGGACGGGGTAAAGTTCTTGAAACGCGACCAGCGTAGGTCGTTGTAAGGGCGCCCCTTGGCATCCCGACCATCGGGGAACAGGCGGCGCTCGATGGGCTTGCCCAGGCGCACTGCCTTGTTTTCTTCCAGGGTGTGCAAGTCGTCGAGGCGGCGCAGAAACAGCAGGTAGGTGATTTGCTCCATGACCTCCAGTGGGTTGGAGATGCCGCCAGTCCAGAACGAGTTCCAGATGGCGTCGATTTGGCTGCGTAGTTCGCCCGTGAGCATGTGGGTGGTTCCTGTGGTGGTGTTGCTACCTGGCTACATTTGCACCGGGTCGTTTTACAGGGCTGCCCCAATGAGAATGTTGGCGGGCGTAAATAGGGAGGTGAGCTTGGTCATGCAAACAACTCCTCATAAGAAACCGTGGCGGTGCCAAATTTGCCCACCACCAGGCCGCCGGCCCGGTTTGCCAGCGGCAGGGCCGCGCGCAGGCTCATGCCGGCTGCCACCAGCGCGGCCATGGTGGCGATCACTGTGTCGCCGGCGCCGGTGACATCAAACACCTCGCGCGCTTGCGCGCTGACGCTGAGCTGGCCATCTGCATCAAACAGCGTCATGCCTTCTTCGCTGCGGGTCAGCAGAACCGCTTGCAAGCCCAGTTGCCGGCGCAGGTTTTGCACCTTGGCTTGCAGGCTGGCTTCATCCTGCCAGGCGCCAATGACTTGCTGCAACTCGGCCCGGTTGGGCGTGATCAGAGTGGCACCGTGGTAGCGCGAATAGTCGGCGCCTTTGGGGTCAATCAAGATCGGCTTGCCGACAGCGCGGGCGCGTTCAATCATGTCGCTGATGTGGGCCAGCCCGCCTTTGCCGTAATCGGAAAAAAGCACCGCATCATGGCGCGGCAGCAGTTCCATGAAGGTGGCACTTTGCGTGGCCAGCACCTCGGTTTTGGGGGTGTTCTCAAAGTCCAGCCGCAGCAACTGTTGCTGGCGCCCGATGACGCGCAGCTTGACGGTGGTTTTAAGCTGGGCATCATGGCCAAAAAAAGTCTGAATGCCGGTATGGGTGAGCAGCGCTTCGAGCTTGCGGCTGGCTTCGTCGTCACCCACCACCGTCAGCAAAGACGATTGGGCGCCGAGCGTGACCAGGTTGTAGGCCACATTGGCAGCACCCCCGATGCGCTCATCTTCGCGCGTTACCCGGACCACCGGCACCGGGGCTTCCGGGCTGATGCGCTCCACTGCGCCATACCAGTAGCGGTCGAGCATCACGTCGCCTACCACCAGCACCCGGGCGGCCAAGAGCTTGTCTTTTGAAATCGTCATAGTTCTTCAATTCTTTGGCAGGGGTAACTGTCCCAGGCCTGGCAGCCCGGGCAATGCCAGAAATGCTGCCGGGCTTCAAAACCGCAGGCGGCGCAGCGGTAGCGCAGCAGCGGCGTGGTGGCCTGGTCAAGGGCGCGTTGCACCTGCGGGTGAAACTGCTCGTGCTCAAGTTTCTCGCCGGCAATCCAGCGCGCCGCCACCACCAGCGAGGGTTGTTGCTCAAGGTGGCGGGCGTACCAGTCGCGTGCACTGCACCGGCAAGCCGGGTCTTGTGCCGACAATTGCACAATCGCCTCCAGCACATCGAGCGACGGGCTGGCTTCATAAATCGCTTGCAGCGTGGCCAGGGCAGCGGTCGTCTGGTGGCTGCGGATGGCGCTGTCGGCCAGCGGAGCGGCCATCAGCGCGCTGGCGCCGGGGGCCGCTTGCAGGGCCTCGATCAAGGTCTGGCAAGCCAGCGTGTCATCCCCGGTTTTGGCCAGCAATTGCGCCAGTTCGATGCGTGGGCGTGCCGCATCCGGTGCCTGCAGCACTGCTGCGCGAAGCAGCTTCAGGGCCTCTGGCTGCTGGCCCTGCGCCAATTGGGTGGCGGCCTGTTCGCACAGATAGTGCGCCAGCCGGTGGCTGAAACTGCCGAGGCTGGCTGATTCGAGCTGGGTAGCGATGTCGGTTGCCAGCGCCCAGTCGCGGCTACGTTCGTAGTTGGCCAGCAAGGCCAATTGGGCCTCGACCTCGAACCGGGTGCCTGCGAGTTTTAGCAGGGCCGCTTCCGCCCGGTCGAGCAAGCCGGCCTTCAGAAAATCCAGCGCCAGCGCATGCTGGGCGCGGTGGCGGTCGTCTTGGCTCAAGTCGGCGCGCTGCAGCAGATGCTCATGCACCCGCACGGCGCGCTCGTATTCACCGCGCCGGCGAAACAGGTTGCCCAGCGCGAAATGCAACTCGGACGTATCGGGATCGTTTTGCACCGCCTCGATAAAGGCGTCAATGGCCTGATCTTGCTGCTCATTGAGCAGGTAGTTCAGCCCCTTGAAATAGGCTTTGGGCGCTTGCCGGTTGTCTAGGCGAACCTGCCGAAAATCAAACCGCGATGCCGCCCAGCCCAGCACAAAAGCCAGCGGCAGGCCCAGCAGCACCCAGCTCAGGTCAAATTCCATCGGCATAGGCCGGTCCGGCGGCAACCGGACTGGCGGGCGGGCTGGCGGCTGCCGCCGGCATGGGGACAACATGAGATGCCTGGCGCTGCTGCCACCACCAGGGCACCATGCCCAGCACACCCACCACCACGCCGATGGCAAAGGCGGTCAATACCACCAGCACCTGCGGTGCTTGCCACTGATTGCCAAAGAAAAAGTGAACGGTGATGTCTTGCTGGTTATTCAGCGCGAAGGCAAACAGGGTAAAAAAAATGCCGGCCTTGAGTAGCCATTTCAGTACCCAAAAGATGTTTTTCATCGGAATTTCTCCCTCGAAAACCCAAATTTTATCGACTCAGCAGCGCCATTCAGGGCGTATCTGCGACATCAGGGTTTGTCCGTCTGCGTCAGCTCTTCAGTGCCGGTATCGACGGCTTCGCGCAGCGCTTTGCCGGGCTTGAAGTGCGGCACGCGCTTTTCCGGTATGGCAACACTTTCACCACTGCGCGGATTGCGTCCGATGCGGGGCGGGCGATGGCTGACCGAAAAACTGCCAAAGCCGCGGATTTCAATGCGGTGTCCGCGCACCAGCGCATCGTTCATGGCATCCAGAATCGCCTTGACGGCAAATTCGGCATCCCGCTGGGTCAGTTGCATAAAGCGGGCAGCGAGTTCATCAACAAGTTCGGAGCGTGTCATGGTGATCGGATAAAAAAAAGCAAATAAAAAAACGACCGGTGCGCACAAGCTGCCGGTCGTTTGGTTCAGGTCGGCAACAACGGTTTAGTTGGTGTGGTCGAGCTTGGCGCGCAGCAAGGCGCCCAGACTGGTGGTGCCGGCGTTTTCGCGGGCCGACTGCTGGCTCAGCGTGGCCATGGCCTCGTTCTGGTCAGCCGCGTCCTTGGCCTTGATCGACAACTGGATGTTGCGGGTCTTGCGATCCACATTCACCACCACGGCGGTGATCTCGTCATCGACCTTGAGCACATTGCGCGCATCTTCTACCCGGTCGCGGCTGATTTCCGAGGCCCGCAGGTAGCCCAGCACGTCAGAGCCGAGGTCAATTTCGGCACCCTTGGCATCCACCGTGCGGACCTTGCCGGTCACCACCGAACCCTTGTCGTTGAGCGACGAGAAGGTGGTGAACGGGTCGGAGTCGAGTTGCTTGATGCCCAGCGAGATACGTTCGCGATCGACATCCACCGCCAGCACCAGCGCTTCGACTTCCTGGCCCTTTTTGTACTCGCGCACGGCGGCTTCGCCGGGTTCGTTCCAGGACAGGTCAGACAAATGCACCAGGCCGTCAATGCCGGCTGCCAGACCGACAAACACGCCAAAGTCGGTGATCGATTTGATCGGGCCTTTGACGCGGTCGCCGCGCTTGGTGTTTTGGGCGAACTCTTGCCACGGGTTGGCCTTGCACTGCTTCATGCCCAGAGAAATGCGGCGCTTGTCTTCGTCGATTTCCAGCACCATGACTTCAACTTCGTCACCCAGGGCAACGATCTTGGCGGGGGCCACGTTCTTGTTGGTCCAGTCCATCTCGCTCACATGCACCAGGCCTTCGATGCCGGGTTCGAGTTCGACAAACGCGCCGTAGTCGGCAATATTGGTGATCTTGCCAAACATGCGCGTGCCTTGCGGGTAACGGCGGTTGACGCCCATCCACGGGTCATCGCCCATTTGCTTGAGGCCCAGCGACACGCGGTTTTTCTCGGCATCAAACTTGAGAATCTTGGCGGTGATTTCCTGGCCGGCGGTCACCACTTCAGACGGGTGACGGACCCGGCGCCAGGCCATGTCGGTGATGTGCAGCAGGCCGTCGATGCCGCCGAGATCGACAAACGCGCCGTATTCGGTGATGTTCTTGACCACGCCTTGCACAATCGCGCCTTCTTTGAGGGTGTTCATCAGCTTGGAGCGCTCTTCGCCCATGCTGGCTTCGACCACGGCACGGCGGCTCAGCACCACGTTGTTGCGCTTGCGGTCAAGCTTGATGACCTTGAACTCAAGCGTTTTGTTCTCGTAGGGAGACAGGTCTTTGGTCGGACGGGTATCGACCAGCGAGCCGGGCAAAAAGGCGCGAATGCCATTGACCAGCACGGTCAGGCCGCCCTTGACCTTGCCGCTGGTGGTGCCGGTAACAAAGTCGCCGGACTCCAGGGCACGCTCCAGGCTCATCCAGGAAGCCAGACGCTTGGCGGTATCGCGGCTCAGGATGGTGTCGCCGTAGCCGTTTTCGATCGAGCCGATGGCCACCGAGACGAAGTCGCCCACTTGCACTTCGGTTTCGCCCTGGTCGTTTTTGAATTCTTCCAGCGGCACATAGGCTTCGGATTTCAGACCCGCATTCACAACCACAAAGCTGTGCTCAATACGAACCACTTCGGCAGTGATCACTTCGCCTGGGCGCATTTCGGTGCGTTGCAGGGACTCTTCAAACAGGGCGGCAAAAGATTCAGACATTTTTAATGCGGTGTTGTTCACCGCGGGGTTAAGTTTTTTGAACCTTGTCCGCCGGGTGCCAGTGCGGCGCGATGAGGCGGACAAGGGACGGTGCAAAGGGGTGAGCCTGTTGCGATTTCAGCCCTCTTGACGAGTCAAAAAGGGCTGTTTGCCTTGCCACCAGCGCAACACCAGATCGACCGATTGTTCAATCGTCAAATCCGAGTTGTCTAGCAGCCGGGCATCTTGTGCCGGCTTCAAAGGCGCGACGCTGCGGGAAGCATCCCGGGCGTCGCGTGCTTGCAAGTCGGCGCAAAGAGTGGCAAGTGTAGTGGTGATTCCTTTTGAAATCAATTGTTTGAAGCGTCTTTGTGCACGTTGTGCGGCGCTGGCGGTCAAAAATACCTTGAGTCTTGCGCCGGGGAAGATCACCGTGCCCATGTCGCGCCCGTCGGCCACCAGGCCGGGCAGGCGGCAAAAACTGCGTTGCAAATCGACCAGGGCGGCCCGCACTGGCGCTAGCGCAGCAATTTTGGAGGCATTCATGCCCATGTCTTCGGTGCGAATCGCGGCGCTGATGTTTTCGCCATCCAGCAGCACCTGATCCGCCAGAAACTCAATGTGCAGGTGCTGCGCTAGGTCGGCTAAGGCCGCTTCATCGGCGGCGTCAGGCCGCAGGCCAGCCCGCGCCGCCGCCAGCGCGGTGATGCGGTACAGCGCACCCGAATCAAGCAGGTGGTAACCCAGTTGCGCTGCCAGTCGGGCTGCCAGCGTGCCTTTGCCCGATGCGGTCGGGCCATCGATGCAAATCACTGGCACCCCGTCAGGGCCGGCCTGCACCAGCGAAAACAGCGCTTCAAAATAATCAGGAAAGGTTTTGGCAACACATTGGGGGTCTTCGATGCGCACCGGCAGCCCGGCCGGGTTGAAAGCGGCCAGCGAGAAGCACATCGCCATGCGGTGATCGTCATAGGTGTGGATGCTGGCGGCTTTCCAGTCCGCCGGGCTGGCCGGCGGCGTGATGCGGATGAAGTCGGCACCTTCTTCGACCGTGGCTCCGAGTTTGCGCAGTTCGCAGGCCATGGCGGCAATCCGGTCGGTTTCCTTGACGCGCCAGCTTGCAATGTTGCGCAGGATGGTGCTGCCATCGGCATACAGGGCCATCACCGCCAGCGTCATGGCAGCATCGGGGATGTGGTTGCAGTCTTGGTCAATGGCTCTCAAAGGCCAGCCGTCGGTCGGCTCGCCGCGTGAAACTTCCAGCCAGTTGGGGCCGCTGATCACCTTGGCGCCCATCAGTTGGGCGGCTTCAATGAATCGGATGTCGCCCTGAATCGAAGCGTTGCCAACATTCTCAATTTTTATGCCTTTTTGGCCTCTAGCCCTTGCTGCTATTGCGCCGACAGCTATGAAATAGCTAGCAGATGAGGCATCTGCCTCAACCTGCACCACGCCCGGCGACGACAACTGGCTGCCGCCCGAAATGGTGAAACGCTCCCAGCCGTCGCGCTGCACGTTGACACAGAAGCGCGCCAGCAGGTTCAGCGTGATCTCGATATAGGGGCGCGAGATCAGTTCACCTTCCACCTCGATCACGATGTCTTGTTTGGCCACCAGCGGCAGTGCCATCAGCAGTGCAGTCAGGAACTGGCTTGAGACATCGCCACGCACCCGAATCGGTGCATCCAATCGCAATGTTGGCGTGCCAATGCGCAGCGGCGGGTAGCCGGGCTTTTCAAGGTAGTCGATCTGGCAGCCCAACTGGCGCAGCGCATCGACCAGATCGCCAATCGGGCGCTGGTGCATGCGCGGCACACCGCGCAGTTGGTAGTCGCCGCCCAGCACGGCCAGCACGGCGCACAAAGGCCGGATGGCAGTGCCCGCGTTCCCCATGAATAACTGCGCCCGGGGCGCTATCGCCTGAGCACCCAGGCCGTCAATCACCACGGTGCTGCCCTGTTGTTCGATGCCGCAACCAAGCAGCCGCAGCGCAGCGAGCATGACGCGGGTGTCGTCCGAGTCCAGCAGGTCATGCACGGTGGTTTGGCCGTGGCACAGTGCTGCCAGCAGCAGCACCCGGTTCGAGATGCTTTTGGAGCCGGGCAGGGTGATCACGCCGCCCGCAGAGGCAAGCGGCGGCAGGTCAAGAAATGCGGTGTCAAACATCGGTCAGTCGCATGCGTTCATGCGCCACTGGCTGCGGCTGGCGCTGGCCTGGGCGATCTGGTCTTCGAGCGCCTGGGCATCGCCATTGAGCAACAACGTTTCAAAAGCTAACAATTGCGCCTGGAAAGCCCGGCTTTGCAGCAGCAACTCGTCTTTGTTGGTCAGAAAAATGTCGCGCCAGACCTTCGGGTCGCTCGCCGCAATGCGGCTGAAGTCGCGAAAGCCGGGGCCGGCCAGCGCCAAAAATTCTTTGGCACCGGGCTGCCCGATGATCGCGTTCATCAGTGCAAAAGACAACAGGTGCGGCAGGTGACTGACCGCTGCAAACGCTGCATCATGTGACTCGGGCGACATCTGCACCAGCTTGCAGCCCAGCGCAGTCCAGACCTCGACCGCCTGCCTGACTTGTGCCTGCAGGGTGCGTTCAACCGGGGTCAGGATGACTTGTTTGTCCTGGTAAAGATCGGCATCGGCATGTTCGACACCGGCCATTTCCTTGCCGGCAATCGGGTGTGCCGGCACAAATGAGCCAATTTGCTCGCGCAGGCCACGTTCGGCGGCGCGCACCACCTCGCCCTTGGTGGAGCCAACATCCATGATCAGCATCTGTGGCGTCACCATGTGCTTGATCGACTTGAAGGTCGCCTCCGAGGCCGAAACCGGGACCGCCACCAGCACGATGTCGGCGCCCGACACCGCCAGCAGCGCCGACGGGGCTTCGACGTCGATGACGCCCAGCAGGCGGGCACGTTCGGTGGTGGTGGGCGATTTGCTGTAGCCGACCACGCGCTTGACCAGTCCGGCCTTTTTCAGCGCCAGCGCAAACGAGCCACCCATCAGGCCGCAGCCAATCAAGCCGAGTTGTTCAAACATGGTCAGGCTGCCACCGGGTAGGTGCCCAGCAGCTTGTAAAAAGCGCACAGGGCGCGCAGTTCATCGAGTGCCGCATGCACGTTGGGCTGCGACGGATGGCCGGCCAGATCAATGTAGAAGTAATACTCCCACTGGCCCGAGCGCGCCGGGCGCGACTCAAAACGGGTCATCGAGACGCCATGGTTTTTCAGCGGCACCAGCAGGTCATGCACCGCGCCGGGCCGGTTGGTCACCGAAACGATCAGGCTGACGCAATCATGGCCGGTGGCCAGCGGTGCCGCCAGGGTTTGCGGCAGGCAGATCACGGCAAAGCGGGTGCGGTTGAAGGCATCGTCCTGGATCGCGTGCGACACCACATGCAGGCCAAATTCGCTGCCGGCGCGCTCACTGGCAATCGCGCTCCAAGCCGGGTTGGTGCCCGCCAAACGGGCACCTTCGGCATTGCTGGAGGCGGCGCGCCGATCCGCTTTGGGCAGATGCGTGGTCAGCCAGTCTTGGCACTGCGCCAGGGCCTGCGGATGGGCATAAACCACCTCGATGTCATCGAGGCTCGGTGTCAGTCGCAGCAGGTTGTGGCGCACCAGAAAACTGGTTTCGCCAATGATGTGCAGCGGCGAATTGAGCAGCAGGTCGAGCGAGCGCGAAATCACGCCTTCTGACGAGTTTTCGATCGGCACCACGCCAAACTCGGCGCTGCCGGCGGCAGTCGAGCGAAACACCTCATCAATGCTGACGCACAGCACGCGCGCCATGCTGCCGCCAAAAAACTGGATTGCTGCCTGCTCGCTGAAGGTGCCAGCCGGGCCCAGATACGCTACCCGCAAGGGGGCTTCAAGGGCGCGGCAGGCCGACATGATTTCGCGCCAGATGATCGCCACGCTGTGCTGCTTCAATGGCCCGGCGTTGTTGGCTTGCAGGTTGGCGATGACCTGGGTTTCCCGGTCGGGGCGAAACACCGCCGAGCCATCTTGCCGCTTGATTTCGCCGACCTCATGCGCCAGCGCAGCGCGCTTGTTCAGCAGGGCAATCAGTTCCAGATCAACCGCATCGATCTGGTTGCGCAATTGGGCAAGGGTTTTGGCCATGGCGGGATAAAAATAAATGGTGAGCTAGAACGTGGGTTCATCGCGAAATAGTAATGAAATCAGGCTCTAGCCCTTATCACCATTGCGCTGGAAGCTATTGAATAAGTAGTGATCAAGCCTCTGGCGGGGTGCTGTCGTCGTTGCCTGCATCATCGGCAGGCGCATCGTCAACAACCGGAATGGCATCGTTTTCGACAATGCGCTGCAAGCCACTGAGCTTGGAGCCTTCATCCAGACCGATCAGCGTCACGCCCTGGGTGGCGCGGCCGAGTTCGCGGATTTCATTGACCCGGGTGCGCACCAGCACGCCTTTGTCGGTGATCAGCATGATCTCGTCATCCACATGCACCAGCGTGGCGGCCACCACTTTGCCGTTGCGCTCAGACTGCTGGATGGCAATCATGCCCTTGGTGCCGCGACCGTGGCGGGTGTATTCGGTGATGCCGGTGCGTTTGCCGTAACCATTCTGGGTGGCGGTCAAGACACTTTGGGTTTCATCTTCGGCCACCAGCATGGCAATCACGCTCTGGCTGTCGTCAAGCATCATGCCGCGCACACCACGCGCCTGCCGCCCCATCGGACGCACATCGTTCTCGTCAAAGCGCACCGCCTTGCCGCCATCACTGAACAGCATCACGTCATGCTTGCCGTCGGTCAGCGCCGCACCAATCAAAAAGTCACCCGCGTCGAGATCGACGGCGATGATGCCGGCCTTGCGCGGGTTGCTGAATTCATCGAGTGCGGTCTTCTTGACGGTGCCCATGCTGGTACCCATGAACACATATTGATCCGCCGGGAAGGTGCGTTTCTCACCCGTCAGGGGCAGTACCACGGTGACCTTTTCGCCGTCTTGCAGCGGGAACATGTTGACGATGGGCCTGCCGCGCGAGCCGCGCGAACCTTGCGGCACTTCCCAGACCTTGAGCCAGTACATGCGGCCCCGGTTGGAAAAACACAGGATGTAGTCGTGCGTGTTGGCAATAAAGAGCTGGTCAACCCAGTCGTCTTCCTTGGTGGCGGTGGCCTGTTTGCCGCGGCCACCGCGTTTTTGCGCCCGGTATTCGGAGAGCGGCTGGCTCTTGATGTAGCCGCTGTGGCTCAGGGTGACCACCATATCGGTCGGGGTGATCAGGTCTTCGGTGGACAGATCAAAAGACGAATGCTCGACCAGGCTGCGCCGCTCGCCAATCTTGGTCAGGCCGAATTCGGTTTTGATCGCGGTGAGTTCATCGCTGATGATGACCGTGACGCGCTCGGGGCGTGCCAGAATATCGAGCAGGTCATCAATCACCGCCATGACTTCCTTGTATTCAGCGACGATCTTGTCTTGCTCCAGGCCAGTCAGGCGCTGCAGGCGCATCTGCAAAATCTCTTGCGCCTGGGTTTCAGACAGCCGGTACAGACCATCTGCGCCCATGCCGAATTCGCGCTCCAGCCCGTTCGGGCGGTAATCGTCGGCATTCACCACGCCGCCATCGGTCCGGCTGCGGGTCAGCATCTCGCGCACCAGCTTGCTGTCCCACGGGCGGCTCATCAGCTCGGTGCGGGCCACCGGCGGCGTTGGCGACTCGCGAATGATGCGGATGAATTCGTCAATATTGGCCAGCGCCACCGCCAGGCCTTCGAGCACATGGCCGCGTTCGCGGGCCCGGCGCAGTTCAAACACGGTGCGCCGTGTCACGACCTCGCGGCGGTGATTCAAAAAGACCTCGATCAAATCCTTCAGGTTGCACAGCTTGGGCTGACCATTGATCAGCGCCACCATGTTCATGCCAAAGGTGTCTTGCAACTGGGTCTGCTTGTACAGGTTGTTGAGCACCACCTCGGGCACTTCTCCACGCTTGAGTTCAATCACCAGCCGCATGCCAGACTTGTCGGACTCGTCCTGGATGTGGCTGATGCCTTCGATCTTTTTCTCATGCACCAGTTCGGCCATGCGCTCTTGCAAGGTCTTTTTATTCACCTGGTAGGGCAGCTCATCGACGATGATGGCCTGGCGCTGGCCGCGGTCGATATCCTCGAAATGGCACTTGGCGCGCATCACCACCCGGCCACGACCGGTGCGGTAACCGTCTTTAACCCCATTGATGCCGTAAATGATGCCAGCCGTCGGAAAGTCGGGAGCCGGAATGATTTCCATCAACTCATCAATCGAGGCATCGGGGTTCTTCAGCAGATGCAGGCAGGCATCGACCACTTCATTGAGGTTGTGCGGCGGGATGTTGGTGGCCATGCCGACGGCAATGCCGCCAGAGCCATTGACCAGCAGATTCGGCAGGCGGGTTGGCAGCACCAGCGGCTCTTTTTCAGAGCCATCGTAATTCGGGCCGAAATCGACGGTTTCCTTGTCCAGATCGGCCAGCAATTCATGGGCAATCTTGGCCAGGCGGATTTCGGTGTACCGCATGGCGGCCGCGTTGTCGCCATCGACCGAGCCGAAATTGCCCTGGCCGTCAATCAGCATGTGGCGCATCGAAAAATCCTGCGCCATGCGGACGATGGTGTCATAGACCGACTGGTCGCCGTGCGGGTGATATTTGCCAATCACGTCACCAACAATGCGCGCGGATTTTTTATACGCCTTGTTCCAGTCGTTGTTCAACTCGTGCATGGCAAACAGCACGCGCCGGTGTACTGGTTTGAGGCCGTCACGCGCATCGGGCAGCGCCCGCCCGACAATCACGCTCATTGCGTAATCGAGGTAGCTGCGGCGCATTTCATCCGCAAGGCTGGTGGGCAGGGTTTCTTTGGCGAACTGGGTCATGGGGCGGCTTGGGGCGAAGCAAGTTCTAGTTTGGTCAGCGATTTTATGCTGCGGGTTTGTGGTGCCTTCGCAACGGCTTTGGCGAATTGTCAACGACCTGCCCGGTTGTGCCGATTTTGGCAATGGCGGAACGTTTTGACTGAAAATCTATGTGGCACAATCACCGCAGCGCTCAATGTGATAGGCATTTTGAGCGTCTCATTTACTCACGCAGCGCTGCTGCGGTATTTTCTTCTAGGAGAATCATGAAAAAACTGAACAAACTGGCGACCTTGATCGCTACCGCAGCTCTCGCTACCGCAGCCGGCGCCCAAACCATTGACAACTGGCGTGCGGCAGACGGCACGGTCTGGAAAAACGGCACCAATGAACTGTGCTGGCGCGACAATTTCTGGACCCCCGCGACTGCCGCTGCAGGTTGCGACGGTGCCATCGTGGCACCCAAGGCAGCACCCGCTCCGGCTCCGCTGGCTCCGGCCCCGGCTCCGGTCGTGACACCGGCAACACCATCGGCTGCACCGGCCCCGGCACCCGTCCCCGCTCCGGTGGCCGCCGCCAAGGTAACCTACGCCGCTGATGCTTTCTTTGACTTCGACAAAGCGGTTCTCAAGCCTGAAGGCAAGGCCAAGCTTGATGACCTGGTTGGCAAGGTCAAGGACATCAATCTGGAAGTCGTCATTGCTGTCGGTCACACCGATGCGGTTGGTACTGATGGTTACAACCAAAAGTTGTCGGTCAAGCGCTCTGAGGCCGTCAAGGCCTATCTGGTGTCCAAAGGCATCGAGAAAAACCGTGTCTATACCGAAGGCAAGGGCGAGAAACAGCCTGTCGCCGACAACAAGACTTCTGATGGCCGCGCCAAGAATCGCCGCGTCGAAGTCGAAGTGGTTGGTGTCCGCGGCAAATAATTGACCAAGGTAGCCTGATGGGCTGGTCAGCATAAAACCCGCTTCGGCGGGTTTTTTTTGGCGTGTGCCGGTTGTTGGCACCACCAGACCAGCCGGTTTGGCAGGGTTCACCCCATCGTTGTTGCAAATAAAGCAGTCTGGGCTGGTCACTGGCAAGTCAGTTGCCTTGATTTTTCAGCGCATCGCCAGCGGGCTGGGTGCTTGTCTTGAAGTTTGCCGAGGTATGTTATGCAGATGAATGATGAAGTATCGAACCGTCTGAGTTCGTCGCTGGAGGATCTCAACGCCCGCATCGTGCGACTGGCAATTGGTCTGGGCATATCGCTTGATGACCGTGCGAGTGTCGAAAAGCTGATGCAGCAGTCGCAGGTGCCGCATGTCGAGCACGAGCGCCGGGCACCCCGGTCGGTCGGGGAGTCCCGGTTTTCCGGACCCTCGGGAGATCGACGGGTGGCGCACCAGCGCGAGGAGTTGCGTGGCCTGCTGGTGCTTCGCTACCAGATGGAAACCGACAGTCTGAAGGACAATGGGCTGGACGCAACGCGCCAGATTTTGGCAAATGCCGAGGAACACCTGGTTCGCCGCGGTTTCAAGCCCGGCGCTGATGGCTTGGGACTCGACGAATTTCTCAACGCACCCTGACTGGCTTGCGTTTTCCCATTTTTTTTTGACTTGATCCAGAACAACATGAATCTTCCCCAAGACACCGAACTGGTAGAGAACTACACCTTTGATGAAATTTCAATCGGCCAAAGCGCGCGACTGGTGCGCGGCCTGACACTGGCGGACATTGAGGCGTTTGCTGCCGTTTCGGGTGATACCAATCCGGCTCACCTTGATCCTGAGTATGCCAATGACACGCTGTTTCACGGCGTGATCGCTCATGGCATGTGGAGCGGTGCGCTGATTTCCGCCTTGCTTGGAACCCAGTTTCCCGGCCCCGGAACGATTTACCAGGATCAGGCGCTGCATTTTGTCAAACCGGTGCGGGTCGGTGACACCCTGACGGTGACGGTGACGGTCACGTCGCGCGATCCGGCCACCAACAGCATCGAACTTGATTGTCAGGTGGTCAACCAGAACCGCAATTGTGTTTTGAGCGGCACCGCCCGCGTGCTGGCCCCCACCATCAAGGTGCGCTTGCCCCGGGTGGTGGCACCGCGAATTCAGGTGTCCGACCCGCAAGCCAGGTTCAACGAACTGTTGTCCCTGAGCGATGAGCTGGATCCGGTGCGCTGCGCCGTGGTCCATCCTTGCGACGACGGTTCGCTCAGCGGCGCCATGGATGCGGCGCGCTATGGCTTGATTATTCCGGTGCTGATTGGTCCCGAAACCCGCATCCGCCATGTGGCAGCCGAAGCCGGCATTGACCTCACCGGTGCCGAGATCATCCCTGAGCCACACAGCCATGCGGCAGCCGAACGGGCGGCCGAACTGGCGGCGAGCGGCAATGTCGAAATGCTGATGAAAGGCAGCCTGCACACCGACGAGCTGATCACGGCCGTGTTGTCCAAGTCGGTGCTGCGCACCGGGCGGCGCATGTCGCATGTGTTCCGGTTTGATGTGCCGCTGTACCACAAGCCCTTGCTGATCACCGATGCGGCGCTCAATATTCACCCCAATCTGTCAGAAAAGGTGGACATCATCCAAAACGCGATTGACTTTGCCCGTGTCATGGGGGTGGCTACCCCGAAGGTGGCGATTTTGTCGGCAGTAGAAACCGTCAACCCGAATATTCCCTCCACGCTGGACGCGGCTGCCATGTGCAAGATGGCTGATCGCGGCCAGATCACCGGCGGCATCCTGGATGGCCCGCTGGCTTTTGACAATGCCATTTCAATGCACGCGGCGCAAATCAAGCACATCAAATCGGAAGTGGCGGGTCATGCCGACATCCTGGCCGTGCCGGATCTGGAGAGCGGCAACATGCTGGCCAAGCAACTGGAATACCTGGCGGGCGCCAGCGGCTCGGGCATTGTGCTCGGTGCCCGTTTGCCGATTGCCCTGACCAGCCGTGCCGAGGGGCCGTCGAACCGGGTCGCATCGGCCCTGCTGTGCCTGATGGTGGCGCACAACGCTCGCCGGAGCCAGCCGCGCGCGGTTTGGTAAGGGGTTGTCGTCATGGCGATTCTTTCTGTCAATGCCGGTTCTTCTTCGCTCAAATTCTCGCTCTACCCGCTGCAGGCAGGTCAGGTCCATCCGCAGGTGCTATCGGGCAATATAGAAGGACTTGAACCGGGTGGTGCGCCCACCATGCGCTGGACCTATCAAGTGCAAAATTACTCCCAGACCTTGCGCTTGGGCACTGAGCATGTTTTTGCCCAGGCCTTGCTGAGTTTGCGTGACCTGCTGGCCGATTTGCCGGGTGTGCCGACGATCAACGCGGTGGCGCACCGGGTGGTGCATGGTGCCGCGATGTACCGTGCCAGCATGGTCGTCACCGATGATGTGCTGGCGCAGTTGACGCAGTTCAATTCGCTGGCACCGCTGCACCAGCCGCATAACCTCGAAGGTATTCGGGCTTTTCGCCAGGCTTTTGCAAGTTTGCCGCAAATCGCCTGTTTTGACACCGCTTTTCATGCCACGCTGCCGGAGGTGGACTACCGTTTTGCGCTGCCCGAGGCCCTGTACCAGCAAGGCTTGCGGCGCTACGGCTTTCATGGGCTTTCCTACCAGTATGTGATTGGCGTGCTGCAACAGCAGACCGGGCGGGCCAGCGGCCGGGTGCTGATGGCGCACTTGGGCAATGGCGCCAGCATGTGTGCCGCCCTGGATGGCAAAAGCTGTGCCACTACCATGGGTTTTTCGGCGCTGGAAGGGTTGATGATGGGCACCCGCACCGGCTCGCTCGATGCCGGCGTGTTGCTGTATCTGCTGGAACAGGGCTGGGACCATGCCCGCCTGCAAACCCTGCTCTACAAGCAAAGCGGGCTGCTCGGCGTGTCGGGCATCTCGGCCGACATGCGCCGTTTGCGCGCCGATGCCAGTGTCAGCGCCAAATTGGCCACCGACATGTTTACCTACCGGGTGGTGCGTGAAAGCGGTGCGATGGTGGCCTGTTTGCAAGGCCTGGACGTGCTGGCGTTCAGCGGTGGCATTGGCGAGCATGATGTCGCATTGCGCGCCGAGGTGGCTGAAAAACTGGCCTGGATGGGGATTGAAATTGACCCGCAGCGCAATGCCCAGGCCATCGCTGATAGCGTCATGGCAATCCACACGCCCGCCAGCCGGGTCGAGGTCTGGGTGGTGCCAACTGACGAGGGCGTGGTGGTGGCGCGCGAAGCAGCCCGCCTGCTGCAACTGACCAGCGCTTGACTGGCAGCGCACCGCTGCTGTGGGTGATCCGGGTTGCGGCGCAAACTTTGCGATACTTGGCGGATGCAATTGCAAGACATTCTCTATTCCCAGGGCTTTGGCACCCGGCGCGTTTGTGCCGGCCTGATCCAGCGCGGGCATGTCCAGGTTTATGATAAAAATAAGCCTCCAGCCCTTGTCCAGCATACGCTAGCAGCTACTGAATTTGAAGCACATGAGTTGCGGTTTCGGGTGGACGGGGTGGACTGGCAGTATGCCGACAAAGCCTACATCATGCTGCACAAGCCGGTCGGCACCGAGTGTTCGCAAAAACCATCGACTTACCCCAGCATCTACACCTTGTTGCCCGCGCCGCTGCGCCAGCGGCCGCAAAAGGGCGCCGTCTTGGGCGTGCAGGCGATTGGGCGGCTTGATCAGGACAGCAGCGGCTTGCTGCTGTTGACCGATGATGGCCAGTTCATTCACCGCATGAGTTCGCCGCGTCACCACCAGCCCAAGGTCTATGAGGTCACCGTCAAACACCCGCTTGATGCACGTCAGGTTGGGCAACTGCTCGGCGGCGTGGTGCTTGACGACGACCCCAGGCCGGTGCGCGCGGCCGCTTGCCAACTGGTTTCGACGCACCATTTGCGTCTGACCCTGACCGAGGGAAAGTACCATCAGGTCAAGCGCATGCTGGCAGCGGTGAGCAACCGGGTTGAAGCGCTGCACCGATCGCAGATTGGCGGCCTTCGCCTGCCCGAGACGCTGGCAGCCGGGCAGTGGTGCTGGCTGGGTGCGCCAGAGCTGGCACTGCTGGCGAATGCACCAGCGCTTTGAGTTTTTTGGCATTTTTTGGAAATGGAATTGTGTGAATTTTTTTGTCATTGACCACCATCTTGTCCGGCGCTGTCTGTTGCTGCCCGGTTTGCTGGCAGGTGCCCTGGCACAGGCGGCAGCACCGATTTTTGTGCTCAATTCGCTTGATGCCAGCGTCAGCGTGATTGATCCGGTCAGTTGGACCGAAACCCGGCGCATCAGCACCGGCAAGGAGCCGCATCACCTGTACCTCACGCCTGATGAAAAGTCGCTCATCATCGCCAATGCCCTGAGCGATTCCCTGACCTTTGTGGACCCCAAAACGGCGGCAGTCCAGCGCACCGTGACCGGCATCATTGACCCCTATCAACTGCGCTTTTCGCCCGACATGAAATGGTTTGTAACGGCAGCCAACCGGCTCAACCATGTCGATGTTTACCGCTGGGATGGCAGCAGCCTGACGCTGGTTAAACGCATCGCAACCGGCAAAACGCCGAGCCACCTGTGGATTGACAGCACCAGCCGCACGATTTATTCGACCATGCAAGACAGCGACGAACTGGTGGCCATCGACATCAACAGCCAGACCCTGAAGTGGCGCCAGCCGACCGGCTCCCTGCCGGCCGACGTGTTTGGCACGCCGGATAACAAATTCTTGCTGATTGGATTGACCGGCGGTGATGGGGTCGAGGTGTATGACATCTCCGGCTCGCAAGCCAAAAAAGTCAAGCTGATCAAGACCGGCAAAGGCGCGCATTCATTTCGCGCAGCGGGCGACAAGCGCCATGTGTTTGTCAGCAACCGGGTGGCCAACACCATCAGCAAAATCGACTACCTGAGCATGACCGTGGTGGACAGTTATCCGGCGCCCAGCGGACCCGATGACATGGACTTGTCACCTGATGGACGCTTTATTTATGTGGCTTCACGCTGGGCCAAAAAGCTCAGCGTGATCGACACCCAGTCGCGCACCGTGGTGCGCCAGATTCCGGTGGGCAAGTCGCCGCATGGCGTATGGACACTCGACCATGCGCCGCGTCAGTAAGCTTGGCAGAGGTTTTTTAACTGCTATATTGTTAATAGCTGCTTGCGCTTGTCCAGCTTGGGCTGGAGGCCAAAAAGCTTGTGAAAAACCGGTTTATCTGACGTTTGATACCGGCCACATGGCGGTGGCCCAGTTGATCGCCGATGTGCTCAAGCGGCAGGACATCCGGGTGACTTTTTTTGCCGCCAACGAAGCCACCAAAGAGGGCGATGGCAGCCTCGGCCAGCATTGGGCACCCTGGTGGCAGGCGCGCGCTGCCGAGGGACATGAGTTTGCTTCGCACACTTACGACCATGTTTATTGGCGCGCCGATGTGCCGGGCGCACCACCGCTGTTTCGGGTGCGTGCCAGCGCTGGCGCACTGGCCGGGCGCGACCTGACCTGGACCGCCGCGCAATACTGCACCGAACTCAAGCTGGCCAATACACGGCTGCAGCAGATCACCGGCAAGCCGCCCTTGCCGCTGTTTCGGGCACCGGGCGGCAAAACCTCGGTGCAACTGCTCGATGCCGCCAAAACCTGCGGTTTTGCCCATGTCGGCTGGGCACCTGCCGGGTTTTTGGGCGATGAGTTGCCCAGCGACAAATACAGCAACGCCGCGCTGCTGGCCCGTGCCCTGCGCGATATTCGCCCGGGTGACATCCTGATGGCGCACCTGGGCATCTGGTCGCGCCAGCAGCCGTGGGCGCCTTCGGTGCTGGAGCCGCTGCTCATCGGCCTGAAGGCGCGCGGTTTTTGTTTTGCCACATTGCGCGAGCATCCGGCCTACCGCAGTTGGATCGTTCGGGCTGGCGCCTCTGTGGCGCGCGCTGAAGTTCAGAGGTAGCACACGCATGAACTGGTTTGCCGGGCTTTTTTCCGATGTTCAGGGCTGGCTGTTTGAGTCCGTCTTTCAGCCGCTGATGTTTGACCTGGGCTTGGGCAATTTGCTTGAAGACGGCTACACCGCCACCGGCTGGCTGCTGGTCGGGCTGCTGCAACTGGGGGTGCTGCTGGCGGTGATTGGCCCGCTGGAGCGCTGGCGGCCGGTGCAACTGGCACCAGACCGGGCAGCGGTGCGGGTGGATGTCATCTACACCCTGATCCACCGTCTCGGGCTGATCCAGGTGCTGCTGTTTTTCACGCTCGACCCGCTGTTTGACCAACTGTTTGGCGCACTGCGGGTGGCGGGCTGGCAGAGCTTTCAGCTCGATGCAGGGTGGCCCGGCGTCAGCGACTTGCCCTGGGTCAGTTTGCTGCTGTACCTGGTGGTGCTGGACTTTGTCGGCTACTGGGTGCATCGCGGCCAGCACCAGTGGGAGTGGTGGTGGCGCCTGCACGCGCTGCACCATGCTCAGCAAAGCATGACGATGTGGAGCGATAACCGCAACCATCTGCTTGACGACATCCTGCATGCGGTGATTTTTGTGCTGGTGGCCCAGCTCATTGGCATCGCACCCGGCCAGTTTGTGGTCATTGTGGCGTTGACCCAGCTCAGCGAGAGTTTTCAGCATGCCAATCTGCGGCTCTGGTTTGGTGCTGTGGGCGAGCGCCTGTGGGTCAGCCCGCGCTTTCATCGCCGGCACCATGCGATCGGCATCGGGCATGAATCCCCAGGAAACAGCCGCCTTGGCGGATGCAATTTTGGCGTGCTGCTGCCCTGCTGGGACATCGCCTTTGGCACGGCCAATTTCGAGTTGCGGTTTGACCCCACCGGTGTGCGCGACCAAGTCGAGCAGGGCCGCGACTACGGCCAGGGCTTTTGGTCGCAGCAATGGCTCGGTCTCAAGCGCCTGGCCGGTCGTGCCTGAAGGGCTTGAGCGGCTCGGGTATGCTCGCCACATGAAGCTGCTGTTTGATTCCTTTTGGCGTGCACTGGCCTATTGCCTGCATCCGCGGGTGATTGCGCTGTCGATTTTGCCCTTGTTGATGATGATGGGCCTGTCGCTGGGGCTGGGTTATCTGTATTGGGACCTGGCGCTGGACTGGGTGCGCCAGTTGATCGACGCCTCAAGCCTGATCGATACCGTCTCGGGCTGGCTGCAAAGCCTGGGCCTGGGTGGCCTGAAGTCGGTGCTGGCGCCGCTGATCGTGATTTTTGCCGTCACCCCGCTGATTGTGGTGGTGTCGTTGTTGGTGGTGGCGCTGTTGATGGCACCGGCACTGACCGCGCTGGTGGCTGAAAAGCGTTTTCCGACGCTCGAGCGCAAGCGCGGCAGCTCATTTTTTGCCAGCCTGATGTGGTCGCTGCTGGCCACCGTATCGGCCTTGCTGGCTTTGCTGGTGTCGGTGCCGCTGTGGCTGATTCCGCCGTTGATCCTGATCCTGCCGCCGCTGATCTGGGGCTGGCTGACCTACCGGGTGATGGCGTTTGATGCGCTCGCCGACCATGCCAGCGGCGAAGAGCGGCGCGAGATTTTTCGCCGGCATCGCCTGGCGTTGCTGGGCATCGGCCTGTTTTGTGGTTACCTGGGGGCGGCGCCGAGCCTGATCTGGGCATCGGGCGCCTTGCTGGCAGCCGCGTTTGTGGTGCTGGTGCCATTGGCGATCTGGATTTACACCCTGGTGTTTGCCTTGTCATCGCTATGGTTTGCCCACTATTGCTTAGCGGCCTTGCAGGCGCTGCGCGCCGAGCGGGCCAGCGCTGCCGCAGCACCTGTTTCAACACCAGCACCCGTGCTGGTCCACCCGCCCGCCAATTTGCCGTCATTGACTTATGAACCCGATGCCCACTCCCCTCCTGCCGCCTGATGCACCGCCCCACTTTGGCTTGCTTGTCATCGGCGATGAAATCTTGTCGGGCAAGCGCGCCGACAAACATTTGCCCAAAGTGATTGAACTGCTCAAGGCGCGCGGCTTGCAGCTTGACTATGCCGAATATGTGGGTGATGCACCTGATCGCATCACCGCCATGCTGCAGCGGGCTTTTGCCTCGGGCGACGTGGTGTTTTCCACTGGCGGCATTGGCGCCACCCCCGACGACCACACGCGCCAGTGTGCGGCGCAAGCGCTTGGCGTGCCGCTGCTGCTGCACCCACAGGCCAAAGAGCTGATCGAGCAGCGCATGCATGAACTCGCGCGTGAAAAAGGCAAGGTGTTTGACCCGGCTGCGCCCGACAGCCGGCATCGGCTCAACATGGGCGTGTTCCCGCAAGGGGCCGACATCATTCCCAACCCCTACAACAAAATTCCGGGTTTCAGTTGCGCCCGGGTGCATTTTGTACCGGGCTTTCCGGTGATGGCGACGCCGATGATCGAATGGGTGCTTGACACCTGTTACCACGGCTATTTTCAGGTGCAGGCCTGGGTTGAGCAGTCGGTCATCGTGTTCAATGCCATGGAAGCCACCCTGACGCCGCTGATGGAGCAGATCGAGTCCGAACATCCGGCGGTCAAGGTGTTTAGCCTGCCCAGCGTCGATCATCCCGAGTTTGGCCGGCATATCGAGTTGGGTGTCAAGGGTGATCCAGCGGCTGTGGCAGCCGCCTACACCGCGTTGCTGGCGGGATTGACCCGGTTTCATCTGAAATTAGGCCCCGAATTGGTGCGTAATTAACTTATTCTTATTGGTGCATTTGATTTTGCATTATTGTGGTGCATGCGTCCCCGGATCAACTGATGTGGTCGGCTTTGACCTGCCATTCCTGGCGTGGCCGAGACCGCCCCAGTCGCGGCAAAATCAGGACAGCCTGCCAGCAAAATGGCAAATAACAATCGTTCTGGCATAAAAACTGCATCCAGGCCCCTTGAATCCTTTTTTTTACAACGACCCAACCAGGAGTATTTGATGGCCAAGACCGTCGCAGATGTCATGAAAATGGTGAAAGACAACGAAGTCAAGTTTGTTGACTTTCGTTTCACCGATACCCGTGGCCAGGAACAGCATGTGACCGTGCCCGTTTCGCATTTTGATGAAGACAAGTTCACCTCGGGCCACGCCTTTGATGGTTCCTCTGTAGCCGGCTGGAAAGGCATTGAAGCCTCGGACATGCAGCTCATGCCCGACCCCAACACCGCCAATATTGATCCGTTTTATGAAGAAACCACCATCTTCATGAGTTGCGACGTGATCGAGCCGAGCGACGGCAAGGCTTATGAGCGTGATCCGCGCTCGGTCGCCCACCGCGCCGAAGCCTACCTGAAGTCTTCCGGCATGGGTGATACCGCCTATTTCGGCCCGGAGCCGGAATTTTTCCTGTTTGATGATGTGCGCTGGAATACTGGCATGTCGGGCTGTTTCTTCGAGATTGACGACTATGAAGCGCCCTGGAACTCGGGCAAGAAAATGGATGGTGGCAACCGTGGCCACCGCCCCACCACCAAGGGCGGCTATTTTCCGGTGCCGCCAGTCGATAGCACACAAGACATGCGTGCCGAAATGTCCTTGATTCTTGAATCCCTGGGCATTCCGGTTGAAGTCTTTCACCACGAAGTGGCCGCCCCCGGCCAGTGCGAACTCGGCACCAAGTTCAGCACCTTGGTTGAGCGTGCTGACTGGACCCAGGTTCTCAAGTATGTGGTGCAAAACGTCGCCAACTCTTATGGCAAGACCGCCACGTTCATGCCCAAGCCCATCGTCGGCGACAACGGCAGTGGCTGCCACGTCCACATGTCGATCTGGAAAGAAGGCAAGAACCTGATTGCGGGCGACGGCTATGCCGGTTTGAGCGACACCGCGCTGCACTATATCGGCGGCATCATCAAGCACGCACGCGCCCTCAACGCCATCACCAACCCTGGCACCAACAGCTACAAACGCCTGGTTCCCGGTTTTGAAGCGCCGGTCAAGCTGGCTTACTCGGCCAAAAACCGCTCGGCTTCGATCCGCATTCCCTATGTGGCCAACCCCAAGGGCCGCCGCATCGAAGCGCGTTTCCCTGATCCGCTGATGAATCCCTACCTGGGCTTCTCGGCCCTGTTGATGGCGGGCCTCGACGGCATCGAAAACAAGATTCACCCCGGCGAAGCTGCCACCAAAGACCTGTACCATCTGCCGCCCGAAGAAAACGCCCTGATCCCGACGGTTTGCCACAGCCTGGACCAGGCGCTCGATTGCCTGGATGCTGATCGCAGCTTCCTGACCAAGGGTGGCGTCTTTACCGACGGCTTGCTTGACGCCTACATCGAACTCAAGATGACCGAAGTCACGCGCTTGCGCATGGCCACCCATCCGATTGAATTCGACATGTATTACTCGCTGTAATCAACCATTCCGATTTCTCCCGCATCCTGCTGCGGGTATTTGAAAAGGACGACTGCTGTCGTCCTTTTTTGATTGTGGGAAACTACTGCCAAGTCACCACAGTGTGATGCTGGTTGTGGCATCACTGAAGGCCGGCTGGAAAAGTGTGGAGCGCAATGCAACGATTGTTTTTGATAAGTGTTTTTTGGGCTGCAGCAACGTGGTCGGTGTTGGCGCAGGATGCCATTTACCGCTGTGGCAATGAATACACCAATACCAAACCCGATGCCAAGGCGCGCGGCTGCAAGCTCATTGATGCTGGCAATGTCACGGTGGTGCCAACCGCGCGCGTACCCAAAGCCGCTGGCACCTCTGCTGCCAGGGCGGGCAGCGCCAGCCGGATTGAGTCGATTGAACAAAAGGCGCGAGATTCGGATGCACGCCTGATTTTGCAGGACGAACTGAAAAAGGCCCAGTTGCGCCAGCAAGAGTTGCTCAAAGAGTACAACAACGGCGAGCCAGAAAAGCAGGGCGGGGAAGCCCGCAATTACCAAAAATACCTTGATCGGGTGGCCGAGTTGAAAGCCAGCCTGGCGCGCAATGAAAGCGACATCGCCGGCATTCGCCGCGAACTCGAGCGTCTGCCCGGCGGTGCCAGTGCCCCGCCGACACGCTGACCGCCGGGAGTGCCGCGTGACCTTTCCAGACAGACCTTCCAGACTCTCCCCGGTGGCGACAACATTGGCTGATCGCTTCAAGGCGTTTGACATGCTGGCCACGCTGGTGGCCGTGGTGTGCCAGGATGGCACGGTGCTGTTTGTCAACGCGGCGCTGGAAGATGCGCGCGGCATCTCGCGGCGGGTGATGGTGGGTTCGCATTTTCCCGACAGTTTTAATCAGCCGGCGCATTTGCGCGCCGCACTTGCCGGCGCCGGCGACCATGATTTTGCCGCCTTGCGCTACGACGCCTGGCTGGTGCGCCTGCGGCGCGATCCATTGCCGGTGCATGTGATCGTGACGCCGACCGAAGACGAGGAACTAATTGTCGAGTTGCTGCCGCTGGAGCAGCAGGTACGCAAAGACCGCGAGGAGCGCCTGGCCGAACAGGCCCAGGCCAACAAGGAACTGATCCGCAACCTGGCGCATGAGATCAAAAATCCCCTGGGCGGCATTCGTGGTGCCGCCCAGTTGCTCGAAATGGAGATTGATTCCGCCGAACTGATCGAATACACCCAGGTCATCATCCGCGAGGCCGATCGTCTGCAATCGCTGGTGGATCGGCTGCTGGCACCGCACCGTCGTCCGCACGTGGTCGGTGATGTGAATATCCACCAGGTCTGCGAGCGGGTACGTTCCCTGATTCTGGCCGAATTTCCCAGGGGGCTGGCGGTGGTGCAAGACTATGACACCTCGATCCCCGAGTTTCGTGGCGACCAGGAGCAACTGCACCAGGCGCTGCTCAATGTCGCCCACAACGCCTGCCAGGCGCTGGCTGAGCGCATGGCCGACGGCGATGCCCGGCTGGTATTTCGCACCCGGATTGCGCGGCAAAGCACATTTGGCCGGCAACGCTACCGGTTGGCACTGGAATTGCATGTGATCGACAACGGGCCTGGCGTGCCAGACTCGATCAAGGAACGTATCTTCTATCCGCTGGTATCCGGGCGCGAGGGAGGCTCCGGACTGGGCCTGACGCTGGCGCAAACCTTTGTCGGGCAGCACCATGGCTTGATCGAGTGTGACAGCAAGCCGGGTTGCACTGATTTCAAGATATTGATTCCATTACCCTGACCGGGACCGTGTACTGCAAGGTGGGCAGTGTCTGGCAAGTCCGGGTACAAACGAAGGTAAAAACGCGATGAAGCCCATTTGGATCGTAGATGATGACCAGTCGATTCGCTTCGTGCTGGAAAAAGCCCTGTTGCGCGAAGACCTGCCGACCCGCAGTTTTACCAATGCGCGCGATGTGCTGAGCGCCCTGGCCGCAGATGAGGACAAGGGGCCGCAGGTGCTGGTCAGCGATATCCGCATGCCGGGCGGCTCGGGTCTGGACCTGCTGGACAAGGTCAAGGAGAGGTTTCCGGCACTGCCGGTGATCATCATGACGGCTTATTCAGACCTTGACAGTGCGGTGTCGGCGTTTCAGGGCGGCGCCTTCGAGTATTTGCCCAAGCCATTTGATGTGCCCAAGGCGGTCGAGCTGATCCGCCGGGCGGTTGAAGAAAGCCAGCGCGAGGAGGTCGGTGAAGAAAGCATCGCCGAGGCCCCCGAGATGCTTGGCCAGGCGCCGGCCATGCAGGATGTGTTTCGTGCCATTGGCCGCCTGAGCCAGAGCAATGTCACCGTCATGATCACCGGCGAATCCGGCTCCGGCAAAGAGCTGGTGGCGCGTGCCCTGCACAAGCATTCGCCACGTGCCAACGGACCGTTTGTGGCGATCAATACGGCGGCGATTCCCAAGGATTTGCTCGAATCCGAATTGTTTGGCCATGAGCGTGGCGCCTTTACCGGCGCCCAGACGATGCGCCGTGGCCGTTTTGAGCAGGCCGATGGCGGCACGCTGTTTCTTGATGAAATTGGCGACATGCCGTTTGACCTGCAAACCCGGCTGTTGCGGGTGCTGTCGGACGGGCATTTTTACCGGGTTGGCGGCCACGGCGCGGTCAAGACCAATGTGCGGGTGATTGCCGCCACCCACCAGAACCTGGAACAGCGCGTGAAAGATGGCGGCTTTCGCGAGGACCTGTTTCACCGCCTCAACGTGATCCGCCTGCGCTTGCCGGCATTGCGCGAGCGCCGTGAAGACATTGCGGTGCTGACCCGGCATTTTTTGCAGCAGAGTGCCAGCCAGCTCGGTGTCGAGCCCAAGCGTATTTCAGAGGCGGCGCTGGCCTGGCTTGGCCAGTTCAGTTTTCCGGGCAATGTGCGCCAGCTCGAAAATATTTGCCATTGGCTCACCGTCATGGCGCCGGCGCAAATGGTCGAACCGAAAGATCTGCCGCCCGAGGTGGCCGTCAGCTTTGCCGAGCCACCGGTTGATGCCGGAGCGGCTGCGGCGGTGCTGCCGCTGACTCCCGAACTACCAGAGTCGCTGATTGCTGCGCCTTTGGGCCGCCCGTTGCTGCCCGGCTTGCCGGTCAGGGGGGCGGCAGAACCCGCTGCGCAAGGCTGGGAACAGGGTCTGGAAATCGATGCCAGCGCCCTGCTCAGCACCGACCGGACCGATGTCTGGGACGAACTGACGCGCCGCTTTGAGTCACGCCTGATCCTCGCCGCACTCGCCGCCACCCGTGGCAGGCGGATTGAAGCGGCGCAAAAACTCGGCATTGGCCGCAACACCATCACGCGCAAAATTCAGGAGCTTGGGCTCGAGTAAGGTGGCAACCAGCAACTTGACCGGCTTCGGTGCGGGCCTTGAAAATTTTACGTGAAACACCCCCCCGCTCGTGGTGAGCTTGTCGAACCACATGCCCTTCGACTGCGCTCAGGGCGAACGGTTTCATCGTTCGGAGTGGGCAAGAATCCATGAAATTTAGATAAAAACAGGCTCCAGCCCTTGCTGCATCTGCGCTGACAGCTATATTTTCAGGAATGTTCTGAATCCATTTCCAGTTCCAGCACCACCGGTGTGTGGTCGCTCGGGCGCTCGTTTTTGCGCGGTGTTTTGTCAATCCAGCAGGCGCGGGCGCGGGCTTTGAGCGCCTGGCTGATCAGAATATGGTCAATGCGCATGCCCCGGTTGCGCTTGAAACCGAAGTCCCGGTAGTCCCACCAAGAGTAGCTTTTGGGTGGCTGCGCAAACAATCGGTACGCATCATGCAAGCCCAGCGCCAGCAGCGCCTGCAACTGGTAGCGCTCTTCATCGGTGCAGTGAATCTGGTCGCGCATGCCCTCGGGGTCCCACACGTCGGCGTCGTCAAAGGTGATGTTGTAGTCGCCCATCAGCACCAGGCTGGGGTTTTGCTGCAACTCGGTGCGAACCCAGTCGCGCAGGCCTTTGAGCCAGGCCAACTTGTACTCGAACTTGTCGCTGCCTGGCTCCTGGCCGTTGGGAAAATAGGCACCAATGACGCGCATGGGCGACTCGCCGCCGCCAAGCGCAAAAGTGCCGCTGATCACGCGCGCCATGTCGTCGTCAAAGCCCGGAATGTTTCTGACCACATCCTGGGCTGGCAGGCTCGACAGCAAGGCCACGCCGTTGTAGGTTTTTTGCCCGAACCATGCGGCCTGATAACCGGCCTGCTGAAACACCGCAGCCGGAAATTTGTCGTCCGTCAGCTTGAGTTCCTGCAGCGCCAGCACCTCAACCGGGTTGGCCTGCAACCAGTCCAGCACTTGCGGCAGGCGCACCGTCAGCGAGTTGACGTTCCAGGTTGCCAATTTGATGCTCATTTAGCCCTCCAGCCCTTTACCAGTCTGCGCAAGCAGCTATTAAATATGCAGCGCTGCAAGCCCACCCACCAGCAGACCAACGCCGCCGGCCACAAACATGGCGTATTCCACCCATTTCTTTTTGGTCAGCAGGGCAATTGCCGCCAGGGCAATCGACACCTGCAGCACGGTGGTCGATTGCGCCCAGCGGTGGTGCTGGTGCATTTGCTCGTCGCTTTGCTTGTCCCAGGCGGTGGCATCGAGTTCGAGTTTGTCGGCGACTGCCTTGATGTCGGTTTTTTCCTTTTCGTAGCGGTCCATCTTGGCCTGATAAAGCGGTTTTTTGTCGTCGGGGGCCAGGTCGCGGGCGAGTTCGGCCAGCGACTGTTTGGTGCTCTTGGATTGAAAGTAATTCCACTGGTTGGAGGCTTCGGTTTTTTTGATCGCGGCGTTGTTTTTGTACAGGCCGGCATTGGCCTGGGTGGCCCCGCCCATGTAGCCAAACAGCGCGCCAATGGTGGCGATGATGGCGGTAAACAGCGCAATCTGGTTGGTCATGCTGCCTTGACTGCCGTGGCCGCCCTGTTGGGCGTGTTCCAGCTCGTGGTCATGCGGGCCGTGTACGTGAAATCCATGTCCTGACATATTAAATTCCTTAGGTTTTTTGGTAGGTGACAAAGCTAAAAGGCAAGCCGGTGCCTGAAACATGCGGTTCGCGGCTGACTTCAAGCCACTCGGGTCCGAATTGTGGCGCAAAAGCATCGCCGTCAAAGGCTGCCTCGATCTCGGTTACCACCGCCTGGCACGCCAGCGGCAGCGCCTGCGCGTACAGTTCGGCGCCGCCAATGACCCAGGCGACGCTGTCGGGCGGACACAGTGCGCAGGCTTGCGGGATCGAATGGGCGACTTGCGCGGCGCTGGCCTGCCAGCCGGCCTGGCGCGTCAGCACCAGATTGAGCCGGCCCGGCAGCGGCCGGAATCTGGGCGGCAATGACTCCCAGGTACGGCGCCCCATGATGATCGGGCAGCCCAGCGTGCAGCGCCTGAAATGCGCCAGGTCTTCGGGCAGATGCCAGGGCAGGGCGTTGTGCTGGCCAATCACGCCGTTGCTGGCGCGGGCAAAAATCAGTTTGAGTTGCATGGGTTTGGTGGTGGGGCAGGTTGCGGCGGGCGCTGCCAACCCGGCGGTGCCTACACCGCCACCGGCGCCTTGATCGCCGGGTGACATTGGTAGTCCAGCACTTCAACATCTTCCAACTTGTAGTCAAAAATCGACGCGGGCCGACGCTTGAGGTACAGCCGGGGGTAGGCCAAAGGCGCGCGGCTAAGCTGCAGTGCCACCTGCTCGGCATGGTTGCGGTAGATATGGCAGTCGCCGCCGGTCCAGATGAAGTCGCCTGCCTCCAGATCACATTGCTGCGCCACCATGTGGGTCAGCAGCGCATAGCTGGCAATGTTGAACGGCACGCCTAAAAAGAGATCGGCGCTGCGCTGGTACAACTGGCAACTCAGCTTGCCTTTTTCGCCGGGTGCCGCAGGGGGTGCCACATAAAACTGGAAAAAAGCGTGGCACGGCATCAGCGCCATCTTGTCGAGGTCGGCCACGTTCCAGGCGCTGACGATGATGCGGCGTGAATCGGGGCTGGTTTTCAGGGCCTGGATCACTTGGGCGATCTGGTCGATATGGCCGCCGTCGGGGGTTGGCCAACTGCGCCATTGCACGCCATAGACTGGCCCCAGCTCGCCATCGGCACCGGCCCATTCGTCCCAGATGCTGCAGCCGCGCTGCTGCAGCCATTTGACATTGGAGTCGCCGCGCAAAAACCACAGCAATTCAACAATGATGGCGCGCAGGAACACCTTTTTGGTGGTGACCAGCGGAAAACCTTCGGCCAGATTAAAGCGCATCTGGTAGCCAAACACGCTGGTGGTGCCGGTGCCGGTGCGGTCAGGCTTGTACACGCCGGTGCTGCTGACGTGGCGCAACAGGTCTTCGTATTGGGAGCGGATGGGCTGGCTTGGGGACATAAGGGAAATGGGTGCCGGGTGGTCTGAGGATATTGTTTTCTTCTTGGTGCGGGCGTTGCCTGGCCACCTGACCGGGCATTGTCAGGGCGGCGGCAGCGCCACCTGCAGCAGCTTGTTGATGTCCTTGTCGTTGGGCAGCGCGTAATCAAAGCCGCGCACGATGCGGCTGTCTTCGGTTCGGACAAATTTCAGGCTGACATAGGTCACGCTGGCGGCCACCGAATAGGTGCCAACCAGCACATAGCTGGCATGGTGACTTTGGGCTATCTCCTTGATTTCGCGCGACAGCAGCAGTTCGCCGGTTTCTTCCTTGACAAACACATCGCCGCGCAGTTTCATTTCCTTGACATTGAAACCGGCGTTGACCATTTGCGAGGCGTATTGCTCGGACAATGTGCGCCCCAGTGGCGCGGTCAGCCGCAGATCGTTGACATTGACGATGGTGGCAATCAGCACCGGCGAGTCGTCGATGGAAGCCAGGTCAAAACCCGCCACCAGTTTGTTGATGGCATCCCGGTTGGCCAGCACAAACCGGTTGGCGGCAGCGGCCTCGTAACTGGCATTCTGCGGCGCATTGGTGCTGGCACAGGCCGACATCAGTGCCAGCAGGGCAAGCAGCAGGGGCCGGCGTGCGCTCATGGACCAACCACCTTGAGGATTACCGGGGGTTTGGCGGCAGCGGCAGGCGGCGGCAGCACGCCAAACAATGCAATGTCTTCTTCTTCGATGTAATAGACATCGGTCTTGCGTGTCAGGTAGCGGCCGCCGGTGGCCACCGTGGTGGTCAGAATCAGTTCGGTGTGGGTCGGGCCACCCGAGTTGCTGCTGGCGATGGTGTCGCCAGCCGCTGCCAGACCGAGTGCGCCGAGCATTTTGGCATCCATATACTCGGCACGCAGACCATACAGGGCGTAGAGTCCGGCGGTCAGCATGGTCAGGCCGCCTGGCACAAAGTGGGGCCGAAAGCTGCGGTGGCGCACCACCTGGGTCTGGTAGCTCAGCTCAAAGCTGTTGTCAGGCTTTTGCATCACCACCCGACCGGTCTTGACCAGTTCGGTGATCAGAAACTCGCGAAAGGCGCGGTCAAATTCAGTCGCCTGCGGCGGCAGCGCCACAAACACCGGTGCCGCCGTGCCGACCTGGTTCAAGGTTTCCAGCGTTTGGGCCACCACATCCCGCGACAGCAATTGCCAGTGCCCGGCCGAGCGCACCTTGGGCTGAACCGTGAGCGGAAAATTCGCCGATACCGGAATCGGTGCGGTGGTGCAGGCGCTCAACAGCATCACACCCGCACCGAGTGCCAGCAGCCTGATGGTTTTGGGAATCAAGGTGACGCCTTTGCTTGTGAATGGACAGGTTGAATCAGTTGGGGCTTGCATCAAGCCGGGTGCTCCGGCGGTGCTTCAAAACTGTCACGATAGGTGAAATACAGCGAGGTAAAGAACATTGATGCCACCAGCAACAGCGCCGGAAACAGCAAGGTGCCGGCCAGATTGGGGCTGTCTAGCAGCGTGGCCAGCGTGGTCAGGGCCAGCACCGTCAGCACCATCACCATCATCCACAAGCCGGCAAACAGCGCAAAGGCCCAAAAATTGCGAAAGCAGGCAATGATGCTGAAAAACATGCTTTTCACCGGTGGCAAGTCTTGCCAGAAAACCAGTGCCGGCGCATGCCAGAACAGCAAGGACAAAGGCAGGTGCAGGCCAATGAACACCCACATGGCCGACTGAAAGCTGGCATTGCCCATCAGCTCCGGGGTCGGGCTCTGGCCACCCAAATACATGCCGACAAAAGCGCCGCCGTCCACCAGGTAAGACAGGCCAATCACCAGCATGAACCCGAGCGCATACAAGGCACCCAAAATCAGCATGGCCCGCAGCTTTTGCGGACCGGCCCGAAAAGCTGTCAGCAACATCAGCGGCATCGGAAACTTGCCGCTGGCGGCCTCGCGCGAGGCCGCCATCAAGCCCAGCGTGGCGGCTGGCAGCAGCGTCATGGCCACCGGCAAACCGATCAGCGGCACCATGCTGGCCACCGACATCAGCGCCATGAACATGAAAAACAGCCCCGCCAACGCCAGCGGCTGCCGGAAAAAAGTGCGCATGCCCAGCTTGACCCAGGTAGCTCCGGTGCGTGCCGGCAACAAATTGAGCTTCATGCCGCACCCGCCAACGCCGGATACGCCAGTGGCCGGGTGGCGCGCATGCGCAGCACCTGTTCAAAATGGCCAGGGTCATGGGCGGTGAGCAGGCTGGCCTGGCGCGGCAGGTAAAAATCCCATAGCCGGGTAATCCAGAAGCGCAAGGCTGCGGCGCGCAGCATGGCCGGCAACAGTTCGCGCTCGGCTGCCTGCAACGGCCGAACGGTGTTGTACGCCGCTATAAACGCATGGGCCAGAGAAGCTTGATGGGTATGGCTTGGCAGGTCAATGCACCAGTCATTCAAGGCAACCGCCAAGTCAAACAGCCAGGTGTCCACCCCGGCAAAATAAAAATCAATAAAACCACTGAGCAGCGGCGTGCCATGAATGCTGTCAAACATCACGTTGTCGCGGAACAGATCGGCGTGAATTGGGCCACGCGGCAAGGCGGCATAACTGCTTGATGCCGCAATGTGGTTTTGAAAAGCCAGTTCAGCCTGAATCAGGGTGGCCTGGCTGGCGGTTAAATAGGGCAACACCACCGGCACCGTGTCGTTCCACCAGGGCAGGGCGCGCAAATTGGGCTGTTGCTGGTCAAAATCGCGCCCGGCTTGGTGCAGCCGGGCCAGCATGGCACCGACCTGCGCGCAGTGGCTGATGCCGGGACTGAGTTCGCTGCATCCGGGCAGCTTGTTGACCACCGCAGCCGGTTTGCCGTTGACATGGAGCACCAGTTCGCCGCGCGCATTGGGCTGCGGATTGGGCACCGGAATCTGCCGATTGGCCAGATGTTTCATCAGCCCCAGGTAAAACGGCAGTTGGTGCTCGGTCAGGCGCTCAAACAGCGTCAGCACATACTCAAGCACCAGGCCGTCGCGTTCGGTGCTGACAAAGTAATTGGTGTTTTCAATGCCGCTGGCGCAGCCTTGCAGTTGGGTCAACTCACCGAGCTTGAGCGAGCGCATCAATTGCCGGGCTTGCCCGGTGCTGACCTGGGTATAAACCGCCACGGCTCAGAACCCCAGCACTTTCCAGTGGCGCTCGCCACTGGCCGGCTCTACCTGGTAGGCCGGCAGGCGGCCCTTGGGCTGCACCCGGATGCTTTTGGTTTGGCCACCGATGCGAAGCTCATCAATTACCGCGCCGGCATCTTCCAGATGGATATGTTCGATGCGCTGCGCCATGACCTCTTGGTCTGGCGCAGCCTGGGCTGGCGCGCTCTGCGTTGCGCTGCCGACTGGCATGGTTTGGGCGCTGGCCGCGCCACTGGGCACAAGCGAAACGGCGAAGCACAGCGTTAAAAAACGATTCGACAAGGGGGGGAGTTGCATGGCCGAATTGTAGAACTGCCGATGCCTTGAGTTGATGCAGGCAAAATGCCCCTTTATGAATACTGCTTCGTCAAAAACCCTGCTGCTGGTCGATGGTTCCAGCTACCTGTACCGCGCCTTCCATGCCATGCCGGATTTGCGCGCCGTGCCGGGCGACCCCGGCAGCGCGCCCACCGGGGCGATTCGCGGCATGATCAACATGCTGCAAAGCCTGCGCAAAGAGGTGCCGGCCGACTTTGCCGCCTGTGTGTTCGATGCCAAAGGCCCGACCTTTCGGGATGATTTGTACCCCGCGTACAAGGCGCAGCGCTCGCCCATGCCCGATGACCTGCGGGCGCAGATCGAGCCGATTCATGAAGTGGTTCAGATGATGGGCTGGAAAGTGCTGGCGGTGCCGGGCGTGGAGGCCGATGACGTGATCGGCACGCTGGCCGCCACGGCGGCAGCGCAGGGCATGGAGGTGATCGTCAGCAGCGGCGACAAGGATCTGGCGCAACTGGTCAACGAACACATCACCATCATCGACACCATGAATGGCCGCCGCCGCGATGTGGCGGGTGTCACCGCCGAATTTGGCGTGCCGCCGCATTTGATGGTGGACTACCAGACGCTGGTTGGCGACACGGTGGACAACGTGCCCGGCGTGCCCAAGGTCGGCCCCAAGACCGCTGCCAAGTGGCTGACCGAATTTGGCTCGCTCGCGGCCATCGTGGCCCAAGCAGACGCCATCAAGGGCGCGGTGGGCGAGAGCCTGAGAAAGTCGCTGGACTGGCTGCCGACCGGTCGCTTGTTGCTGACGATCAAGACCGATTGCGACCTGACCGGCTGGGTGCCGAATCTGCCAGCTATGGATTCAATAGCTGTCGGCACAATGGATACGGGCGCTCTGGCTGTTTTTTATCATAAATATGGGTTCAAGGGTTTCGCCCGCGCGCTGACTGAGTCAGCCGGCAAGGCGGTTGGCCCGAATGCCGCCGCTGACCCCAAAAACCGCGCCAGTCAAGAGCCGGACCTGTTTGATGCGCCAGCGCCAGCCAATCTGGTCAATCCGCTAGCCGTGGTGGCCCCAGCCGGCAGCGTCAGTTACCAGACTATTCTGGATTGGCCGGCGTTTGAACACTGGCTGGCCAAACTGCAAGCCGCCGAGCTGGTGGCCATCGACACCGAGACCACCTCGCTTGATGAAATGCGCGCCCGGATCGTCGGCATCAGCTTTTGCGTGACACCGGGCGAAGCAGCTTATGTTCCGCTGGCCCACGCCTATCCGGATGCGCCAGCCCAATTGCCGCTCGATTTGGTGCTGGCCAAACTTAAGCCCTGGCTGGAAGATGCAACCCGGCCCAAGCTCGGCCAGCATGTCAAGTACGACCGCCATGTATTTGCCAACCACGGCATTGAGGTGCAGGGCTATGCCCACGACACCATGCTGCAAAGTTATGTGCTCGAAGTCCACCAGCCACACGGGCTGGCCAGCCTGGC
>CAIQOO010000203.1 GCA_903873485.1 uncultured beta proteobacterium
AGACTTAGTTTTAAAGTTCAGTTAATAATACTTTTTTAAAAGTAAACTTTATTATAGTATGATATAGAGTAATAAAATGCTTTTTTATCAAAAATGGTGAAGACTAGAAAACCTAGGTCCTTAAGTTGGCGCATATGCCTTGTCACCCTGCTGGCATCAGGCAAAGACACTCAGCGACGGGGCTGGCCTGCTGTCGCTGCTCCCATAGGCCCGATTGACGCTTGCGGCTTGCTGTTGCGCCGATTTGGCCAAGTCGTTTTGTTGCTGCGCCAGTTCGCCATGCGCATTTTGTTCCATTTGCCGTGCCTGGGCGGCCACTGCCAAATCCTGTCCGGAAGGGTCAGCCGGGGCGAGTGCGGCGGCCTGGATGGTCCTGGCACGGCCAATGGTTTCTGACGGGGTGCTACCTGGCGATACGTCGATGCCCACCTCGCCGCCAATCGCGTAGCTGACTCCGTCTGGCCCTTTTTGATACGAATAAGAAGCACCCGAGGTGGCCAATCCGCCGGCGGCGGCAAGATGGGCGGCCTCATGTTGCCGAACTTGCGTATCGCGAGCCTTGAGTTTGCTCAGTTGCGCCAAGGCCTCTTGGCTCAACTGCGATGGACCAGGCGACCTGGCCGCCGCCGGGTTGGCCGGGGCATCTGAACCGCTGGCATCTTTGGCTGCCGCTGCGAGCGGTTCGGCCGCGTGCACTTTCGCGTTTGCGGCGGCGAAATGGCTAACGGGCAAAGAAATCGCTGAAAGGCCCATGACAATGGCTAAAAGACTGAAAAGTGGTGCAATTGGCAGCAAAGTATGCGGGTATAGGCGGCATCTTGTCAAATACCCGGCCAGGCATGAATCCCGCGCATCAGCACCCTGAAAAAGCCCATAATGGCAGGCACCATGGGCGCATCCTCTCCACCTTCTCCATCGACTTTCGTCCCCAGCCGTGCCCAGACGCTGGAGGTGCTGCGACTGATGGGGGAATATCGACCGATTCTGATGCTCAAGGGCGACGACGATGGCTATGGCACACGGTGGGTGCTTGATGGCCAGCAGGTGGAGCCCGGCATTGCCAGCTACCTGATGAATGCCGGGTTTCTGGCTGACACCGGGGCCACCGATCTGGGTGCCCGAAAACTCACCCTGACCGAATCCGGCAGGGTGTTGCGCCGCAACGGCCTGCTGTGGTGGGACAGCCTGGGCTTCCTGCAGCGCCTGAAAATCACGATTTTTGGTTGATTGGCCCGCGCCAGCAACCGGCACAGTTTTGCCGGCGGGCTGCTGGTCAAGCCGCTAACATGCAGGTCTGTTTTTCTTCTTGAGTTGACTGCCGCATGTCTGCACCTGTTTCCAAGCCAAAAGCCAAGACCAGCCCGGTATCGGTCGCCCAGGCAGTCTCTGACGATGCCGGCCTGATCCGCACGGGCAACTTCGTCAGTTACCCAGGTTCCCCGTTTGAGCTGTACCAGCCCTATCCGCCGGCCGGGGACCAGCCCGAAGCCATCCGACAGTTGGTAGAAGGCGTGCAAGACGGCGAGGTGTACCAGACCCTGCTGGGCGTCACCGGCTCTGGCAAGACATTTACCATGGCCAACGTGATTGCCCGGCTGGGCCGCCCGGCGATTGTTTTTGCACCGAACAAGACGCTGGCAGCACAGTTGTACAGCGAATTCCGCGAGTTTTTCCCAAAAAATGCGGTGGAGTATTTCGTCAGCTATTACGACTATTACCAGCCCGAGGCCTATGTGCCGCAGCGTGATTTGTTCATTGAAAAAGATTCTGCCATCAACGAACACATCGAGCAGATGCGGCTGTCTTGCACCAAAAGCGTGCTGGAGCGGCGTGATGTGGTGATTGTTGCCACGGTGTCGGCGATTTACGGCATTGGCCAGCCCGAGGCCTACCACCAGATGGTGATGACCTTGCGCACTGGCGATAAGCTGGGCCAGCGCGACATGATTGCGCAACTGGTGCGCATGCAATATGAGCGCAACGATGTTGATTTTGCACGCGGTGCCTTTCGGGTGCGCGGTGACACCATCGACATCTTTCCGGCCGAGCATTCCGAAATGGCGATTCGGGTGGAACTGTTTGACGACGACATCGAGAGCCTGCAACTGTTTGATCCGCTGACCGGGCGTATCCGGCAAAAAATTCCGCGCTTTACCGTCTATCCTGGCAGCCATTACGTGACTCCCCGCGAGCAGGTGCTGTCGGCGGTGGAAGCGATCAAGCTGGAACTGGCCGACCGGATCAAGACATTTGTCAACCAGGGCAAACTGGTGGAGGCGCAGCGCATTGAGCAGCGCACCCGGTTTGACCTGGAAATGCTCAGCGAGGTCGGCCACTGCAAGGGCATCGAGAACTACAGCCGCCATCTCAGCGGCTCCGCGCCCGGTGATCCGCCGGCCACCCTGACCGATTACCTGCCCAAAGATGCGCTGATGTTTCTCGACGAGTCGCATGTGCTGATTGGCCAGTTTGGCGGCATGTACCTGGGCGACCGCTCCCGCAAGACCACGCTGGTCGAGTATGGTTTCCGGCTGCCCAGCGCACTCGACAACCGGCCCCTCAAGTTTGAAGAGTTTGAAACCAAGATGCGTCAGGCGATTTTTGTCTCTGCCACCCCGGCCCAGTGGGAAAAAGACCATGCCGGGCAAGTGGTTGAGCAACTGGTGCGCCCGACCGGGCTAGTGGACCCCGAGGTGGAAGTGCGCCCGGCCACCAGCCAGGTGGATGACGTGTTGCAGGAAATCCGCATCCGCGCCGACAAGCATGAGCGGGTGTTGATCACCACGCTGACCAAACGCATGGCCGAACAGCTTACCGACTATCTGACTGACAACGGTGTGAAGGTGCGTTACCTGCACAGCGACATCGACACGGTGGAGCGGGTCGAAATCATTCGTGACCTGCGGCTGGGCGTGTTTGATGTGCTGGTCGGCATCAACCTGCTGCGCGAGGGGCTGGACATTCCCGAGGTGTCGCTGGTGGCGATTCTGGATGCCGACAAGGAAGGTTTTTTGCGATCGGAGCGATCCTTGATTCAAACCATTGGCCGTGCCGCGCGCAATGTTGAGGGTCGGGCGATTCTGTATGCCGACAAGGTCACCGAATCAATGAAAAAGGCGATTGGCGAAACCGGGCGGCGGCGCGTCAAACAGGTGGCGCACAACCTGGCGCAAGGCATCACGCCGCGCTCCATCGTCAAGCAGGTGCGTGATCTGATTGACGGTGTCTATAGCGAAAAAGCCGGCAAAGAGGCCGACAAGCTTGAACGTGATGCGTTGCAGCGGGCGCAGGTGGGAGAGATGAGCGAAAAAGACATCTCGCGCGAGATCAAGCGGCTGGAAAAACTGATGATGGAGCATGCCCGCAACCTCGAATTTGAGAAAGCCGCGCAGGTGCGGGATCAGTTGGCAATCTTGAAGGAACAGGCTTTTGGCGCACCGGGCAGCGACAACATCGCGCTGCTGGTTGCATCGGCCAAATAATGCCAATCCGGCAAATCAGGAGGATGCTGGCACGGCACAGGGGCTGATGCCGGCGACAGCCCTCAAACTTCCAAGTTGTCAATCAGCCGGGTACTGCCAAGCCGCGCCGCACCCAGCAGCAGCAGACCGGCGTTGGCGGCCAGGGCGGGGACATGGGCGGCCGCCGGAGTCTGCAAGTCGGCACGCTGGCGCACCGTCAGGTAGTCGGGTTTCCAGCCGCGCGCTTTCAGCGCCAGCATGGCGCGCGCTTCCAGTGCTGGCAGATCGGTTTCGCCGGCACTCAGGGCATCGGCCATGGTTTTGAGGGCTAATGCGAGTTGTACCGCTTCCTGGCGCTCACCCTGGCTCAAATAGTTGTTGCGCGATGACAGTGCCAAACCATCATCGGCACGCAGGGTTTTGCCACCGATGACCTCAATCGGCAGGGCAAACTGCTGCACCATGCGCCGGATCACCATCAACTGCTGGTAGTCCTTTTTGCCAAACAGCGCCACCTGCGGCTGCACACAGGCAAACAGCTTCATCACCACGGTGCAGACACCGACAAAAAAACCGGGCCTGAAATGCCCCTCAAGCAGGTTCGCCAGTTCGGTGGGCGGATGCACCGTAAAACCCTGTGGCTCGGGGTACAACTCTTGCTCGCTGGGCGCAAACAGCACGTCACAACCGGCCCGCTCCAGCGCCTGGCAATCGGCCTCCCAGGTGCGCGGGTAGGTGTCAAAGTCTTCGTTTGGCAAAAATTGCAGGCGGTTGACAAAAATGCTCACCACCACTGCATCACCGAGCGGCTCGGCCTGGCGTACCAGCGCCAGATGGCCCTCATGCAGGTTGCCCATGGTCGGGACAAAGGCGGTGCGCTTGAAACCGGACAGATGCTCGCGCAGCTCGGCGATGGTTTTGATGATCTGCATGTGTATTTTTTTGCTGTTCAGAAAAAGCGACTACCAGGCGTGCTGGCTGTTGTCCGGGAAACTGCCGGATTTGACTGCCTCGACATAGGCCTGCATGGCTTCCTTGATGCCGTGCTGGCCGGCAATGCCGGGCAACTCGGCCATGAAATTGCGCACAAATTTGGGCATCTTGCCCAGGTTCAGGCCGAGCATGTCGTGCAGCACCAGCACCTGTCCGGCAGTGCCGTTGCCGGCGCCGATGCCGATGGTCGGGCAGTGCGGCAGCTCGGCGGTAAGTTCGGCCGACAGGGCGGCTGGCACCATTTCAAGCACCATCAGGGCGGCACCGGCATCTTGCAACTCATGGGCGTGGCGCTTCATGATGGCGGCGGCCTCCACCGTTTTGCCCTGCACCCGGTAGCCGCCCAGGGCATGCACAGTTTGCGGGGTCAGCCCCAGATGGGCACATACCGGAATGCCGCGTTCGACCAGAAAATGCACGGTATCGGCGGTCCAGCCACCGCCTTCAAGCTTGACCATGTGGGCACCGGCCTGCATCAGCACAGCGGCACTGCGCAGGGCCTGCTCTCTGGATTCATGGTAGGAGCCATACGGCAGGTCGGCCACCACCCAGACCGTGCCCTGCACCCGGCGCACGCCGCGCGTGACGCAGGCCACGTGGTAGCGCATGGTGTCAAGCGACACCCCGACGGTGCTGGAAAGCCCCTGGCAGACCATTCCCAGCGAGTCGCCAATCAGCAGGCAATCGACACCGGCCGCATCGGCCACCGCCGCAAAAGTGGCATCGTAGGCGGTCAGCATGACGATTTTCTCGCCACGCGCGCGCATCTCCAGCAGGCGCGGCAGGCTCACCGGCTTGCGTGTCGCTGGCGTGCTGCTGCGCGGCAGGGTGCCGTAGGGGGATGTGTTTTGGGTTGCGGGCTGGTTCATCGGGGTTTCCCAAAAAAATGTGGCGCGAGTCTAACCCAGCGCGGCTGTCGGGCGGCTCAGGGTTTGGGATTCAGGATGGTCGGCAGAGCTGCTGGCAGCATGTCGGGGTAGTCACGGCTGAAATGCAGGCCGCGGCTTTCGTGGCGGGACTGCGCGCTTTTGACAATCAAATCGGCCACCTGCACCAGATTGCGCAGTTCCAGCAGGTCGCGGGTGACCTGAAAGTTGGCATAAAACTCTTCAATCTCATCTTGCAGCAGGGCAATCCGGTGGGCGGCACGGTCAAGCCGCTTGTTGGTGCGGACAATGCCGACATAGTCCCACATGAAGCGGCGCAGCTCATCCCAGTTATGTGAGATCACCACGGTTTCATCGGCATCAATCACCCGGCTGTCGTCCCAGGCCGGCAATTTGGCGGCAGCGCCGCTGTGGGCCTGCGCGATGTCGCTGGTGGTGGCTTGCGCAAACACCATGCATTCGACCAGTGAATTACTGGCCAGCCGGTTGGCGCCGTGCAGGCCGCTGCAGGCGGTTTCGCCGACGGCGTACAGGCCCTCGACGTCGGTGCGCCCATGCAGGTCAGCCAGCACGCCGCCGCAGGTGTAGTGCGCCGCCGGCACCACCGGGATTGGCTGCTTGCCGATGTCGATGCCGAGTTCCAGGCAGCGCGCGTAAATATTCGGGAAATGTTCTTGCAAAAAGCTCAAGGGCTGGTGCGAGATGTCCAGATAGACGCAGTCAAAGCCGCCTTTTTTCATCTCGAAGTCAATCGCCCGTGCCACCACATCGCGCGGCGCCAGTTCGGCACGCGGGTCGTGCTGCGGCATGAAGCGGGTGCCGTCGGGCAGCAACAGTCGGCCGCCTTCACCGCGCACCGCTTCACTGATCAAAAACGACTTGGCATGCGGGTGGTACAGGCAGGTTGGGTGAAACTGGATGAACTCCATGTTTTGCACCCGGCAGCCGGCGCGCCAGGCCGCTGCAATGCCGTCGCCGGTAGCGGTGTCGGGGTTGGTGGTGTACAGATAGACCTTGCCGGCGCCGCCGGTGGCCAGGATAGTCTGGGGTGCCTCGAAGGTGATCACATGTTCGGTGCCACTGTCGAGCGCATACAGACCCAGGCAGCGCTGGCCGGGCAAACCGAGCTTGCCGGTGGTGATCAGATCGACCAGCGTGTGCTGCTCAAACAGCGTGATGTTGGGGGTTTTCAGCACTGCGTCGATCAGTGTCGCCTGCACTGCGGCACCGGTGGCATCGGTCACATGCACGATGCGCCGGGCGCTGTGGCCGCCTTCGCGCGTCAGGTGCAACTGGCCGGCCGCTGCTTCGGAAAACGGCACGCCCATGGTTTGCAGCCAGGCGATGGCGTGGGGCGCGTTTTCCACCACAAAGCGGGTCGCCGCAAGATCGCACAGGCCGGCACCGGCGATCAGCGTGTCGTCGATGTGGGCGGCAAAGCTGTCGTCTTTGCTCCAGACTGCGGCAATGCCACCCTGCGCCCAGCCGCTGGAGCCTTCGGAGACCGCGCGTTTGGTGATCACCGCCACCCGCTTGGTGGGTGCCAGCAACAGCGCAGCACTCAAACCGGCGAGGCCACTGCCGACAATCAGCACGTCAAAAGACAGGGGCGCGCGTGGTCTCGCCAGGTTTGGGTTTTTTGGGTTCATAAGACAGGTGTTGCAGGTTAGGACGGCGTGTAAGCCAGCCGGACATAAATGGGCGCGTAGGCCACCGCCTGGGTGATTTCAATCAGCGTTTCCTTGGCCAGTTCGAGCAGGGCGATAAAGGTCACCACCAGCACCGGCATGCCCTGAAGCGGGTCAAACAGCGCCTCAAATTCGACAAAGCGCCGTCCCTGCAAGCGTTTGAGCAGCAGGCTCATGTGCTCGCGCACCGACAACTCGGCGCGGCTGATATGGTGCCGTTGCACCAGTTTGGCGCGCTTTTGCATGTTGGCCCAGGCCTGTTGCAGCTCGCCTAAAGTGACTTCGGGCAAGCGTGCCTGCGGCGACTGCGCGATGACCACCTGTGCCGCCAGCATATCGCGGCCCAACTGGGGCAGGGCGTTGAGCTGCGCTGCCGCCTGTTTCATCCGCTCGTATTCGAGCAGGCGACGCACCAGTTCGGCGCGCGGGTCGGCTGCCTCTTGCCCCTGTGCCGCCGGTTTGGGCGGCAGCAGCAGGCGTGACTTGATTTCGATCAGCATGGCGGCCATCAGCAGGTATTCGGCGGCCAGTTCGAGGTTGCGGTGGCGAATCTCATCGACATAGCTCAAATACTGGCGAGTCAGGGCGGCCATGGGGATGTCGAGAATGTTGAAATTTTGCTTGCGGATCAGGTACAGCAGCAAATCAAGCGGGCCTTCAAAGGCCTCCAGAAAAATTTCCAGTGCATCGGGTGGAATGTACAAGTCCAGCGGCATGGCAAACAGCGGCTGACCATACAGGCGCGCCACCGCCACCGGATCCACTACAGCGGGCAGTGCAGCATCATCGGGGGGCCTGGCCAGCGTGGATGAAGCCGCCATCAGGATACCAATTTGCTATATAAAAAATAGCTGCCAGCGCAGGCAGGACGCGGGCTAGAGGCCTAAAAGACTATTCTTTGCCAGCGGTCTGATAAACATAGGGCTGCTGCTTGACCTGCGCTGCCTGGTACTCGGCCTGGGCATCCCGGTTCACCGCCTTGTCCCACAACAGGCTGCGGCCCTGGCGCTGTCCGGCTTCAAGTTCCGGGTTTTTGGCCTTGAGTTCATCAATGAACCTGGTGATGTCGGATTGGTATTGAGGGCGGTAGAAAATGTGCATGGTGTGAGGCCTTTTGTGGCATTTTAGCCCTGCATCCGGAACCTATTGGCCGGGTTGGGCCAACTGGCGGCAAATGGAGGGTGTAATATCCCGCGCTCTTGGTCACTTCAATTCAACCCGCCGATTCATGAACAGTTTCACTCACCCGACCGCTTGGGTCCACCTGGATTGGGTGCTGGTGGTGGTGCTTGGCTGGCTGCTGATTGGCTTGCTGGGGGTGGCTGCATTGCGCCGGTTCCGGTTTGTGGCGATTGTGTTGTTTCCGGTCGGTGCCTGCTTGTCTGTGCTGTTGATGGCGGTGGCGCTGAGTGCCGCCTTTGCCGGCCCGCAGGTCGCTGTGCTGCCGCTGGGTTTGCCGCAACTGCCTTTTCATTTGCGTCTTGACAGCCTGTCGGCGTTCTTTTTGCTGCTGATCGGGGGGGTGTCGGCCGGGGTGTCGGCCTTTGCTGCGGGTTATTTTCGTCAGGGCGAGGGCACCCCGCCGGGCCTGATTTGTCTGGAATACCACCTGTTTCTGGCCAGCATTGCGATGCTGGTGATGGCCGACGATGCCTACATCTTCATGGTGATGTGGGAAACCATGGCGTTTGCCTCATTCTTTCTGGTGATGGCCAACCATCGCATTCCCGAAATCCGCCAGGCCGGCTATGTCTATATGCTGGTGGCACACATTGGCGCTCTGGGCATTTTGCTGTGTTTTGGCTTGCTACAGGCCGATACCGGCGACTACACCTTTGCCAATATGCGCCAGCAGCACCTGACACCGTTCTGGGGCTCGGTGGCCTTTGTACTGGCGGTGTTTGGCTTTGGTGCCAAGGCCGGTCTGCTGCCGCTGCATGCCTGGCTGCCCGAGGCGCACCCGGCCGCACCCTCGCCATTTTCGGCCCTGATGAGCGGTGTCATGCTGAAAATTGCGCTCTACGGCATCTTGCGCGTGTCGTTCGATTTGCTGCAGACCCGCATCTGGTGGTGGGGCGTGTTGCTGATGGCGGTCGGCCTGGCGACGGCCTTGTTTGGTGTGGTGTTTTCGACCGTGCAGGTCGAGATGAAGCGCCTGCTGGCTTACTCATCGATCGAAAACATTGGCCTGATGTGTGCCGGCATGGGCCTGGCGCTGCTGTTTGCAGCCTACAACATGCAGGCGCTGTCGGCGCTGGCGCTGACCGCCGCGCTGTACCACATGATCAGCCACGCGTTTTTCAAAAGCCTGCTGTTTTGCAGCACGGGTGCGGTGATGCACGCCACCGGCGAGCGCAGCCTGGGCCGCTTGGGCGGGCTGATCCGTTATATGCCCTGGGTCGCCTGGCCGACACTGGTGGGCGTGCTGGCCTGCGCCGGCCTGCCGCCGTTTGGCGGCTTTGTCGCCGAATGGCTGTTGCTGCAGAGCTTTTTGTTCACCACCGGGCTGCCGAGTTCGTTTCTCGACATGCTGGTGCCGGTGATGGCGGCGCTGATTGCCTTGATTGCGGCCTTGTCGGGCTACACCATGGTCAAGTATTTTGGCGTGGTCTTTCTGGGTCAGCCACGCGAAGAAAAGTTGTCAACTGCGCACGATGCCGGGCCGTGGGAGCGGCTGGGCATGCTGTGGCTGGTAGCAGGCTGTGTGCTGCTGGGCCTGTTGCCCAACCAGACCATTGCGCTGATCGATCCTGTGACACGGTTGCTGGTGCAGGGCGGGCTGGCCCACACAGTGGCCGACAACGGCTGGCTGCTGGTGCCGGTCAGCATCGAGCGCGCCAGTTATTCCCCGGCCATCTTCTTGCTCGGCGTACTGGCTACTTTTGGCCTGGCCTTTTTGCTGGTGCGCAGGCTCTACCACGGCCGCATGCGCCGGGTGCCGCCGTGGGACTGTGGCCACCCCTGGCAGACCGCCCGCATGCAAGACACCGCCGAAGGCCTGGGGCAGCCGATTCGGCGGATTTTTGATTCGTTTTTTCGCATCACGCGCCAGTTGCCGACCGCTTTTGATGCCCAGCCGCGCTACCAGGTCACGCTGGAAGACCCGCTTTGGCATGCCTTGTATTTGCCGGTGGCGCGCTGGGTGCAGCGGATTTCTGAAATTGTCGGCCTGTTGCAGCAGGGCCGCATTGCGGTTTATCTGATGTACAGCTTTGCCACGCTGATCGTCTTGTTGCTGCTGGTCAAGCGATGAGTACCCTGGGCGTTTTCTCGCAAGGGCTGGCGCTGGTCACCGCGCTGCTGCTGGCACCGTTGCTGTCGGGCTGGGTCAACCAGTGGCGGCACTGGCTGCAAAACAAGTCGGCACCGGGTTTGCTGCAACCCTACCGCATGTTGCACAAACTGTTCAACAAAGAGTCCGTGATGGCCGAGCATGCCTCGCCCCTGTACCGTTTTGCGCCTTATGTGATTTTTGGCTGCATGTTGCTGGCCAGCGCCATCATTCCGACCCTCTCGACCGATCTGCCGCTGTCGCCGGCCGCTGATGCGATTGCGCTGGTGGGCCTGTTTGCGCTGGCACGGGTGTTTATTTCGCTGGCGGCGATGGATGTCGGCACGGCTTTTGGCTCCTTGGGTGCGCGGCGCGAAATGCTGGTGGGCTTTCTGGCTGAGCCGGCCTTGCTGATGGTGCTGTTTTGTGCCTCGATGATTACCCGTTCCACCTCGCTGACTGCCATTGTCGAAACCCTGGCGCATCGCGATCTGGCGATTTACCCCAGTCTGCTGCTGGCTGGTGTCGCCTTCAGCATGGTGTCGCTGGCCGAAAACGCACGGGTGCCGGTGGACAACCCAGACACCCACCTGGAACTGACCATGGTTCACGAGGCGCTGATTCTGGAGTATTCGGCGCGCCATCTGGCGCTGCTGGAGTGGGCCGCCAGCCTGAAGCTGTTTGCCTATTCCTGCATCGGGCTGGCGCTGTTTTTCCCCTGGGGCGTGGCCGATGCCGACACCCCGATGGCGCTGCTGCTGGCGCTGCCGGTGCTGGTGTTCAAGCTGGCAGTGGGCGGCATGGCGCTGGCCATGATCGAGACAGCGAGTGCCAAGATGCGGGTGTTTCGCGTGCCGGAATTTTTGGGCACGGCCTTTTTGCTGGCGGTGATTGGCCTGCTGGTCAACGTGCTGCTGGGTGTGGGGTAATTGCCGATGATCAAGTTTGCACCCCAGCTCATCAATCTGTTTGCCACGCTGATTTTGCTGTTGTCCTTTGCCATGATCTCGCAGCGGCGCATTGTGTCGCTGATCAATCTGTTCATGATTCAGGGTGCGGCCCTGGTGGCGGCCTCGTTTTTGCTCGGCTATGTCACGCATCAGCCGGACTTGTATGTGTCGGGCGGGCTGACGCTGGTGCTCAAGGTGGTGTTTATCCCGTGGATGCTGCACCGGCTGATTGCCCGGCTCAATGTGCGCTGGGATGTCGAAACCCTGCTCAACATTCCCACCACCATGCTGGTCGGCATCGGGCTGGTGATTTTTGCCTTTAGCCTGGCGCTGCCGATTTCGCGCCTGTCGGATTCGATCGCCGGTGGCTCCTTGGGCATTGCGCTGGCCTGCGTGTTTTTGTCGTTCATGATGATGATTACCCGCTCCAAGGCGGTGCCGCAGGTGATCGGCTTTTTGTCGATGGAAAACGGGCTGATTTTTGCCGCCACCACGGTCACCAACGGCATGCCGATGATTGTCGAATTTGGCATCGCGCTCGACGTGCTGGTGGGCGTGCTGATTCTGGGCGTGTTCATGTTCCAGATTCGCGAAAAGTTTGACAGTCTCGATATTCGCAACCTCGAAGCACTCAAGGAAGACTGAAACTTTATGAGTGCGCTGTTTTTTGTTCTGGGTATTCCGCTGATTGGTGGCTTGGTGCTGGCCTTGACCGGGCATCGGCCTGTTGCGCGTGATGTGAATGTGGCGTTTAGCCTGGGTACTTTTCTGGCTGCCTGCGTGCTGACGGCGCAGATCATCAACCATGGTCCGGAGTTTGTCTGGGACAAGCAGTTCTACATTGACCCGCTCAACGTCTTTCTGGTCACGCTGACGGCTTTTGTCGGCCTGACCACGGCAATTTTTTCGCGTCCCTACATGCGCGTCGAGCAAGACCACGGCAAGATGACGCCGCCGCGCATGCGCCTCTACCACAGCATGTACCAGTTGTTCAGCTTCACCATGCTGCTGGGCCTGACCACCAACAATCTGGGGATTATCTGGGTGGCGATGGAAGCCGCGACCCTGACCACCGTGCTGCTGGTCAGCGTCTATCGCACCGCTGCCAGCCTCGAAGCAGCCTGGAAATACTTCATTTTGTGCGGGGTCGGCATTGCGCAGGCGCTGTTTGGCACGGTGCTGCTGTACATGGCGGCCGACAAGGTGCTGGGGCCGGAACACGCCACGCTGCTGTGGACCAGCCTAGCCGACATCAAGGGCCAGTTGGATCCGACCATCGTCACGCTGGCCTTTGTGTTTTTGCTGGTGGGCTACGGCACCAAGATTGGCCTGGTGCCGCTGCATAGCTGGCTGCCCGACGCCCACGCCGAAGGCCCGACGCCGGTGTCGGCGGTGCTCTCTGGCCTGCTGCTTAACGTGGCCATGTACGCAGTGCTGCGCTGCAAGGTGCTGACCGATGGCGCGCTCGGGACGGACATGGCGGGTCAACTGATGATGGGCTTTGGCCTGCTGTCGGTGGTGGCTGCGGCGTTTTTCCTGTCGCGCCAAAAAGATGTCAAGCGCATGTTTTCGTACTCCAGCATCGAACACATGGGCTTGATCACCTTTGCCTTTGGCATGGGCGGGCCGATTGCCAGCTTTGCCGGACTGTTGCACATGACGGTGCATTCGCTGGTCAAGTCGGCGATCTTTTTCACCGTCGGCCATGCCACCCAGACCGCTGGCACCCAGTTGATGAGCGAGATCCGTGGCCTGATCAAGGTCAACCCGGCCGTTGGCTGGGGCCTGATGATCGGGGTGATGGCGATTTTGGGCATGCCGCCGTTTGGCGTGTTTGCCAGCGAGTTCCTGATTTTGACCACTGCCATGCGCGAACAGCCCTGGGCCACGCCGTTTTTGCTGATCGGGCTGGGGGTGGCGTTTGCGTCGATTCTGGTGCGGGTGTTGCCGATGGTGTTTGGCGACTCGCCGCACCAGCCGCTGGCGCATCCGCCCTCGCTCTTGCCGGTGTTTGTGCATCTGGCTTTTGCGCTGTTGCTGGGCTTGTATATGCCGACCTATCTGAACGGCTGGTATGTGCAGGCTGCCGCCATGTTGGGGGGCTAAATGATGAAGATACCCGGTCTGGAGCTGGAATGTGTTGCGCTGCCGACCCCGGTGCCGGTCTGGTTTGCCCAGGTTACAGCCCAACAGTGGCAACAGGTTGCCAGCACGGTGCATGAGGAGGGCGGTCGTCTGCTCGCCTTGTGGGCTTCTGGCGCTATTCAACCAATAGCTGACAGCGCAATGCCAGCAAGGTCTAGAGCCGTATTTGTTTCCTATATCAGGGCGGAGGGCTTGATCTGGCTGGCATTGCCGCTGGAGAGCCAAAACGGCCCGGCGGTTTATCCTGATCTGGCTGGCCTGTTTCCGGCTGCTGCCAGAATGCAGCGTGCTGCTGCTGACCTGTCGGATATCCATGCCGATGCCGCCACCGACCGCCGGCCCTGGCTGAACCACGGGGCCTGGGCCAGCGACCATTTTCCGCTGCTGCAAGACCCGCAAAAGCTGCCCGAACCGGTGCCGGGCGCGCTCACTGACTACCCCTTTGTGCGGGTCGAAGGCGACGGGGTTCACGAGATTCCAGTAGGTCCCGTGCATGCCGGCATCATCGAGCCGGGGCATTTCAGGTTTTCGGTGGTGGGCGAGCGGGTGCTGCGGCTGGAGCAGCGACTGGGCTACACCCACAAGGGCATCGAGCAGCGCATCACGCAGTTTGCGCCGATGCAGGCCCACCAGTTGGCCGGGCGGGTCTCGGGCGACTCCACCGTGGCCTACGCCTGGGGCTACTGCATGGCGCTGGAGTCGGCCTGCCAGGCCACGATACCGCCGCGCGCCGCCTGGCTGCGCGCCCTGATGCTGGAGCGCGAGCGCATCGCCAACCATCTTGGCGACCTGGGCGCATTGGGCAACGACGTGGCCTACGCCTTTGGTCTGGCGCAGTTTTCCCGGCTGCGTGAAGACTGGCAGCGCAGTTCCAAAGCCGTGTTTGGCCACCGTTTCATGATGGACTGCATCCTGCCCGGCGGTGTTTCGGGCGACATCAGCCTGAGCCAGAAAGACCAGATGCTGGTGCACTGCCAGGCGCTGGAGCCTGAAGTCCGGCGGTTGTTTGACATTTATGAAGCCCACGCCGGCTTGCAGGACCGCTTCATTGTGACCGGGCGAGTCACCCCGGCGCTGGCGGCCCAGTTGGGCTTGATTGGTCTGGCCGGGCGCGCCAGCGGCCAGGCCCAGGATCTGCGCTGCGACCACCCGTTTGCGCCCTACAGCGATTTGCAAGTCAAGATGTCCACCCATCACAACGGCGATGTCGCAGCCAGGGTGGCGGTGCGTTTTGACGAAGTGCTGGAGTCGATCTGCCTGATCCGGCAGATGCTGGGCCAGTTGCCGAGCGGGCCGGTGCAGTGCGCGCTGACGCTGCCCGCCCAGCCGTCCAGGGGTGCCGGCTGGGTCGAAGGCTGGCGCGGCGAGGTCTTTGTGGCACTTGAACTCGCCGGTGCCGACGAGCACAACCGCATCCTGCGCTGCCATCTGCATGACCCGTCATGGCAAAACTGGCCGGTGCTGGAGCACGCCATCATGCACAACATCGTGGCCGACTTTCCGGTCATCAACAAGTCGTTCAACCTGAGCTACTCGGGGCAGGATCTATGATCTGGAAAGTCGTCCAACAGATTGCCAGGGTCGGCATTTGCACCGAACCCGCCCCCGACATCGGCACTGATGCGCAGGCGCAAAGCTCGCGCATCCAGGCCGAACTGCTCGACATTCTGGGTCAGGCTTTGTGCATTCGCCAGGTTGATGCCGGTTCATGCAACGGCTGCGAGCTTGAAATCAACGCGCTGGGCAACCCCTACTACAACATTGAAGGCCTGGGCATCAAATTTGTTGCCAGCCCGCGCCACGCCGACCTGCTGCTGGTCACCGGCCCGGTGTCGCGCAACATGGAAATGGCCTTGAAACGCACCTATGAGGCGACACCAGAACCTAAGCTGGTGGTGGCAGTGGGCGACTGCGGCTGTGACGGCGGCATCTTTGGCGAAAGCTATGCCAGTTGTGGCCGGGTCGCCAACGTGGTTCCAGTCGATGTCACGGTGCCGGGCTGTCCGCCCGAGCCGGTGGACATCTTGCGCGGCATCTTGCAGGCGGTGCGACGGCGGGTTCGGTAAGTATTGCGCCTGCCAAAGGACTGAAATCATGGCTTTGCATCGCGTGAATGCAAAACGCCAATCGCTGGCCAGAGCCATTGAATTTATACCAAATCGGCCTCTAGCCCTTGTCCATCAAGCGCAAGCAGCTATTAATAACGTAGTAATCATCCATGACCGCCCCAACCGACCTGCTGCAAAACCTGGAACAGTTGAGCGCGCCGCAATTGCGTCGCCTGCTCAACGAACACCTGACCCGGCAAAAACTCGGGCTGTACTGGGAGTCCAGCGCGATTGAGCGCGATGCGGCCTTGAACGCCAACATCGTGCTGCCGCGCTTGGTTGAGGCCGACTCGCATGGTCTGGGCAACATCATGGCCACCGGCACGCCCAATCTGATCATTGAAGGCGACAACTTCGACAGCCTGCGGCTGCTCAAAAGCACCCACACCGGCAAAATCCGCGTCATTTATATTGACCCGCCCTACAACACCGGCAACAAAGATTGGGTTTATAACGACCGTTACGTCGGCCAGAATGACCGCTGGCGGCACAGCCAGTGGCTCGAATTCCTGTACCAGCGGCTCACGCTGGCGAAGGATTTGCGTGTCCCTCCGGCAAAACTGCATGAACTGAAGGCTGATTTCGTATAGAAGAGTTTGCCAGATTGGCTATTTGAATTTTTCTCTTGCGTTCTTGGCCCATATCCGCTACGCTCGGGGCAATGTCCGCAACACCAACCCTG
>CAIQOO010000204.1 GCA_903873485.1 uncultured beta proteobacterium
ATCATCGAACTCGGCAAAGCCGACCGGCTGCACAGCGCCTTGGCGCAAAGCCTGGCTGCCTGGGTGACCTTTTTTGAACACTGGAGCGAGGAGTCCGCCATGAGTCAGTTGTCGTACCCACCGGTGCAGCAAGCACTGGACATGCTCAAAGACCTCAGCGCCGATGCCGAGACCCGACACCGTGCAATGGTGCGAGAACGCGCCCTGCACGATGAAGCCACGCTGATACAGGCAGCAGAGCAGCGTGGCGAGCAACGCGGCGAGCAACGCGGCGAGCAAAAAGGCTTGCAAAATGCATTGACCAGGATGGTGGAGAATGGCATCCCTGAAGCGCAGGCACGTTCCATTCTGGGGCTGTAAAAGTGTCGCATCGAATGGATGCTATTTATACAATAGCTGTCAGCGCAATAGGGACGGGTGCTACAGGCTGATTTCTTATAAATTCATGGCCTGACGACAAGCACCGGCATGATGGATCAAAACGAATCGAGCGGCCAGCATCTCGGGCGGCACCTCCACCGCATGCACCACGCGAAAACGGTCGTACTCAAACACCAGATGCACCGGTCGGGCGACAAATACTGTCCACAAGCCATAGCCCAGGGCACTGAGCTGAATCAAGGCCACGATGACCAGATCGCGCCGCAATTCGGTCCAGGGCTTGGCGCGGTTGAACACTGCCAGGGTGATCAGTGGCCCCAGGATGACATCGACAGTCACCACAATCAAAAACTGAGTGCGGTCAACAAATTTGATGGACTGATTTTTAACTTTGATGATGGACGGTAAGCAGGCCCCCTCTGAGTGCTCTTTCTGAGGCTTGCCACATGGTCCTCGGACAGCACTAGCTGGGCACATACACAACCCGCTCATGCTTACCTAGCTGCCAGCGCAAGTGATGCAAGTTCTACAGGCACTTTTTGCTTGCAAATGCTATATTTCAAGACCTGACCCGTCGCATCAGTTAAATACATAAAAAATGTAAACTACGCATTGCTACATTCAACCTGGAGATGAAGCCATGCAAACCATTAGCGCGACCGACCTGGCCAGAAACACCCGCGAGATTCTGGACAAGGTTGCCATCCGCGGTGAGTCCGTGATCATCGAGCGCAATCACGCCATGATTGCCCAAATCATTCCGCCGCCGCAAACCATGACCGCATCCCAGGCACTGGCTGAACTGATGTTGCCCATGCTGGTGCCCGCGCAAGCAAGCGCTTGGCTCAGGGACAGCAAAGGCGACTTTGGCGATGGAGTGCGTGATCCATGGGCATGATTTTCGACAGTTGCATCTGGGTGGGTCTTGCCGCCAACCAGGTGGACCGTCAAGCGGTCATCGATGCTGCGGGGGACGCGCCGGTGTTTACTTCCACAATTTCTTTGGGTGAATTGAATTTTGGTGTGCAGTCATGCACCGACCCGACCGAGCGGGCGATGCGTGCAGCCTACCTGCGCCAAGTGGAAAGTCGCCCAGCAATCGGGGTGTCCAAACACACGGCTGCGGCCTTTGGGGTGCTGGCAGCGGCTGTCAAACAGGCCGGCCGTTCACCCCGGCCGCGTTACAACGACCTTTGGATAGCCGCGCAAGCCATCGAAAATGGATATGTGCTTTTGACACTCAACAAGAATGTTTTTGTGGATCTGCCAGGACTGCGGCTGGCAATACTTTCGCCCAAAGTGCAGGCCTGATCACTGCGCCATCCGCAGCGAAGACGAACCGCTGGAGGTGATTGAAGTCCTCAATCCGCGCATTGACCCCGAAGACTTGGCTGGCAAGTTTATCGTGCTCGATATCCTGGCCAAAGACCGCCATGGTCGGCGGATCAACGTCGAAATGCAGGTCAAGCGCTTCGACCCCTGGAGCGCCCGCAGCACCTATTACCTGGCCAGCGCCCTGACCAAGCAGATCACCAGCGGCGAAGGTTACGCCGACATCAAGCCAGTGATTGGCATCCATCTGCTGGATTTTGAGCTGTTCACCGAGCCGCAGCAGCTCAGCCAGGCGCACTGGTGTTTTGAGATGCGAGACCGCTGGCAGCCTGATACCAAACTGGGCTCAGAACTCAATGGCACTGACTTAAGCACAATTGCTTGCCAAATTCTCCCGTTCGCCCTGAGCTTGTCGAAGGGTTCTCGAAGGCTTCGACAAGCTCAGCCCGAACGGGAACCTCTTAAGTCAGTGCCATTGGGCTCAGAACTAGAATTGAACATCATCGAACTCGGCAAAGCCGACCGGCTGCACAGCGCCTTGGCGCAAAGCCTGGCTGCCTGGGTGACCTTTTTTGAACACTGGAGCGAGGAGTCCGCCATGAGTCAGTTGTCTTACCCGCTGGTGCAGCAAGCACTGGACATGC
>CAIQOO010000205.1 GCA_903873485.1 uncultured beta proteobacterium
AACAAGTTGGAACAGCGTGGCTCCGCTCAACGCAGTGCAGACGCGTATTTTGGACTTGCTGGGGCTGCCGACTACGATTTACCAAGGGCTGAATAGTCAATCCGAGGAAGTGGCTTTTGAAATCAGCGAACCGTGAGTGATATGGCTTAAATCAGTGAACCAGCACCGGGTTTTGGGCGAGTTCGGCGTATTGGCCCAGCTTGTCCTCGACTTCTTCCTGGGTCGGGGTTTTTTCTTGCCAGGCAGAAATCTGCTGCTGAAACAGTTCGGCCCAAGAGCCGTCCAGATAGACCTCTTTGTTGGTGCGTTTGTCAATAATCTCAAAGCCGTGGCGTGCCAGCCGGGGCACGATCAGCAACTGCTCGCCTTCTTTTTGCAAGTCAGCCGGCAAGTCGGCGCTTACTGCGTTGGCCAGCATGTGCGTGACTGAATAAGTGTCAGAGTCGTAAAGCGTATGCATAGTCAAATTATCCATGAATCTCGATTGCCCTGTAATTGACTGCAATTGGGCCAAATTCAAGGCCAGGTCTGGCTTAATCAGCGCCGTCGGCAGATTCGGTGGCGCTCCATTGCTGGTCGATCGACTCGCCACTGGTTTCGGTGATGCGGATGCGGGCCGGCAGGTAGCCAAGCCGGGGGGCCAGCCAGACCTCGACCTTCTGGTCATAGGGCTGGCGCGGGTTGCGCACCAGCTTGATGCCTTGCAGCGTGCCGCCGGGCAGTTCCAGTGTTTCGGCGGCTTCAAAGGTGAACAGCCACAGGTCGGCATCGCGCGGGCCGATGGTCTGAATCGTCAAGGTCATGCCCGGCCCATAACGCTCAGGCTCACTCGCCACCAGCGCGCCAAGCTGGATCAGCACACTCAGACGGTCCTGCGCGCCGGTCAGCAAAGGTGCATCGGGTGTGTTGGCGCTGAACGTGACCAAGCCTAGCGGGTAATTGAAATGCGCGGCGACTTCAGTGCGGTACTTGTCGGCAAAACGCTCGGGGGCCAGCCCTGCCTCGGAAATCTGGCCACGGCTGGTTTGGCTGCGGCTCAGGCCAAACGCGCTGAAGCTGAGCCGGGCGGCGTAGCTGCGGCCCAGGTTGCGCCACAGCAATTCGCCATTCAGGGTCAATGGGAACTTGCTGGAATGCACCTGGTAGAGCAACCGGGTCGATGTGGTCAGAGCGGCCGAATGGAACGCCGGCGGTCTGGCACGCGGCGGGCGCGGCACCGGCGGCGGCTCAAAGGCTTCGGGTGGCGCCGCGACGACTTGCCCGGCGGATACCGCATCGGCGGCGTCGGCAGCCGGTGCGGCTGCCGGCAGATCAGCCGCGTCGCCAAAATCCCGGTTGTCGGCGCTGTCGCTTGGGGCATCCGGCAGGGCGGCGCTTTCGGTGTTGGCCGGGGGCGGCACGGCTTGGGGCGGCTGGCGCAGCCTGGGCCGGGTCGGGAGCGCCGCAGCCGGCCGCACCGGAGCGGGTTTCAGCGCCGGCGGCAAAGCGATGGCACGGGTGGCAAAACGCATCACCGGATCGGCCGCCGCCTGATCCGGGCGCAACGACAGCGGCATCGACTGCAGCAAGCCCAGATGCGCCAGCAGCACCAGCAGGCCGAGCAGCAGCCAGCGTTTAAGCGGGAATTTTGCTGCCGGTGTGTCCACTAAAATTTCCTTTCCCCAACGGATGCTGCCCATGAAACTTGCTACCCTTAATGACGGCTCCCGCGATGGCCAGTTGGTGGTGGTGTCGCGCGATCTGGCGATGGCACATTATGCGACGGGCATTGCCGACCATCTGCAGCAGGTGCTTGATGACTGGAACTTCATGTCGCCACAGTTGCAGGAGTTGTACGACAGCCTGAACCACGGCCGGGCGCGCCATGCTTTTGCGCTGGAGCCGCGCCAATGCATGGCGCCGTTGCCGCGTGCTCATTTGCTGGCCGTGGGCGATGCCTTCGGCAACCCGGCGCCCGCCGCGCCAGACGCAACAGCCGGTTTGCAACTGGGTTTTGCCGATGAACTGCACGGCCCTTGCGACCCGATTCGCTGTGTCGGCGCGGCCCGGCAAGCCGATTTTGAAGCCGCCGTGGCGGTGGTCTGCGGCGATGTAGCGCAGGGTGCCAGCCCCGAGCGGGCACAGGACGGCATTCGCTTGCTGATGTTGTGCTGCCACCTGCAACTGCGCGCGCCGCCAACTGCTGGCCGGGCACTGCCGGGCGCGCCACACACCGCCTTCAGCCCGGTGGCGGTGACGGTCGATGAGCTGGTGTTTGGCGGCGACACTGCCTGGGCCGGTGGCCGGCTGGGTTTGACGCTGCAATGCATGGTCAATGGCCGCAAGCTCGGTCTTTGCGATGCCGGGCAAGACATGCGCTGGCACTTTGGCCAGTTGATTGCCGCACTCTGCCAGACCCGGCGGCTGCGTGCCGGGGCCATCATCAGTTCGGGCGAAGTGCGCAACCAGGATGCCAGCCACGGCCATTGCAGCCTGGCCAGCCGCCGGGCGCACGAGCTGCGGCAGGGCGGCAGCGCCAAAACCCCCTGGCTTGGCCCCGGAGACAGCGTGCGCATCGAGATGAAGGGGCGCGACGGCCAAAGCGTGTGGGGCGCGATTGACCTTGAAGTGGCAGCGCCATGAAGGTTTCGCCAGGATCCAGTGCCGCTGCCGTGGTGTTTGCCGTTCCCCGGCGCGCCTACGTCGTGCAATGGCTGGTGCTGGCGCTGGCTTTGCTGTTGCTGGGTGCACAACTCGTTTATGAACAAATCGAAGATCGGCACCGCATCGAGGCAGAGGTGAGCAGTCGGCTCGAAAACCACAGTCTGATCCTGGTTGAGGAACTTGAACGTCGGCTGAAAGCCATCAATGGCGTTCTCGAGACGATGCGCAACCAGATTCCGGTGCAACTGAGCCAGCAGGCCGGAGTCGCCGAAGCCCATCGTGAACTCGCCACCCTGACCCTGGCGCTTGAGGGTGTTCGCACTCTGGCATTTTTAAACTTCAGCCCGGCGGTGCCGGCGGATCAATTCGAACTGTTGCTGGTAGGCAACAAACGGCTGCCGCTGCCCGAGGAACCCATGGGAAACGGTCAAACCTTGCTGATTGTCGATGACGAACCGAACATCTTGTCAGCACTGACGCGGCTGTTTCGCCGGGAAAGTTTTCAGGTGCTGACGGCGCAGTCGCCGGCTGCCGTGTTCGAGCATTTGGCCAAATCGCCGGTGCAGGTGGTGCTGTCTGACCAGCGCATGCCCGACATGTCGGGCACCGAGTTTTTGGCCAGGGTGCACCAGCTTTACCCGCAGACCATCCGCCTGGTGTTGACCGGCTATACCGACCTTGACACGGTCACCGAAGCGGTCAATCGCGGTGCCATCTCCAAATTTTTGACCAAGCCTGCCATGACGCTTGCATGGGTGGCTTGTGGCTGACAGCGCTCTTGCAGCGAACATGCCTTGCAGCGCCTGGTTGCTTGCGCTTGCGCCAAGGGTGGCGGCAATGCACCACTGGTCATCATCTGGCGAAAGGCTCCGGCCGTCTTGCTGACATCAGCTCGCAGTTGATCGGTGATGGCCACTACCCGGCGGCGCTTGGATGTCGCGTAATAGAGCGCACCTTCGGTCACTGGTTTATGCAGCATGGCTTCCAGGCAGATGGCCTGCGCGGCCAGTTGAATGTCATCACAAGCAGCGATGTCGGTGGCCTTGTTGCGGCTGCCGTGCTTGTATTCGACGGGCGCATGTTTTAGTTGGGGGAGAGCGTTGCATCGGGGAAAAAATCATCAAACCGCTGGTTCACCCATGCCAGCCGGAGGTGGAGCAGACGATTGAAACCTGGTTCGCTCCAACGCATTCCAACCCCTTTGAATCGCTGCTGAATGAGCCACTTGCAGGCACTTTCGGCCAAGCCACTGCCAATGGGCAAACCCGAGGTCTTGAACTGGTCATAGTGAATATGATCTTCGTGCGCCTTGAGGTAGTTGTACAAATTGGTTTTTGCCATCCAGCCCTTTCTGGATAAGCGCAGCATGCTATAAAAAACACAGCATAGCAAGACAGATGCAAGATAGATTCAAGCTATTTCAACGTTCGTCGTAGCTCACGGTCACGCTGGTGCTGGTCGGGCGCGACTGGCAGCTCAGCACAAAGCCCTGGCCGGTTTCCCAAGGCTCCAGGCCAAAGTTCTTGTCCATCGCCACGCTGCCTGCCATCACCTTGACGCGGCAGGTGCAGCACACCCCGCCCCTGCACGAGAACGGCAGGTCCAGCCCGGCCGCCAGCGCGACATCCAGCAGATGCTGGTCGGGGTTCATTTTTAGCGTGTGCGCCTTGCCGTCAAGCACCACCGTCAGCGCCACCTGGCCACCGGCGGGCAGACTTAGGTGGGCGGCGGCCGCCTGGCGCGCTTCGGGGCTCAAGGCATCGAGCATGGGCGAGCCAAAGCGCTCGACATGCACCTGTCTGGCCGGCACGCCAGACCCGAGCAACACTTTTTCGGTGGCTTCGATCATCGCCTCGGGGCCGCAGACAAACACCTCGTCCATGCTGGCCACCGGCAGCAGGGTGTCGATGAGGGCGCGCACCTTGTCCGCATCAATGCGGCCTTGCAGCAGATCGACTTCCTGCGCCTGGCGCGACAGGATGTGGATCAGGGTCAGGCGACTTGGGAAACGGTCTTTCAGGTCTTGCAGCGCTTCGTTGAACATCACCGTGCTCATGCTGCGGTTGCCATAGACCAGGGTGAATCTGGATTCCGGCTGATCTTCGAGGGTGCTGGCCATGATCGACAAAATTGGCGTGATGCCCGAACCGGCGGCAAAACCGACCCGGTGCAGGGCGCGTGGCCGTTTTGAGGTAAAGCGGCCCTCGGGCGGCATCACCGCCAGCGTGTCGCCGGCCTTGAGCTGGGTGCAAGCCCAGTTGGAAAACACGCCGCCGGCCATCGGGCGGATGCCGACCACCAGTTCGTGCTGGCGTCTGAAGTGGCTGTGGCAACAGCAGATCGAGTAACTGCGGCGCACGTCGGCACCGTCAATCTTGGCGCGCAGCGTCAGGTACTGGCCGGGCTTGAAGTCAAAACTCTCCAGCAGGGCATCGGGCACGTACAAGGCGACAGCCACCGAGCCAGCCGCTTCGGGGCTGACCCAGAACACGCGCAGGTCGTGAAAACGGGGGGGTGAAGACATGATGGATTGGCTGGGAGGCCGAAGGTTAAAACAGGTGGTTAATAGGGCTTGAAGTAGTCAAACGGTTCCAGGCAGTCCAGGCAGCGGTACAGCGCCTTGCAGGCGGTCGAGCCAAAGTGCGAGGTCTCGGTCGTGTTGCCTGAGCCGCACTGCGGGCAAGCCACCGTCAGCGCGGCGCTGTTGGCTGATTTTTTACTGGCAAACTGGATCACGTTGGCGCTGGCGCTGCCGCCGGGGTGCGGCGGGGCAATGCCGTAAGCGCGCAATTTGTCGCGCGCCTCGGCTGTCATCCAGTCGGTGGACCAGGCCGGGGCGATCTGCGTCAACACCCGGGCAGCTTGGCCGGCGCCAGACAGCGCATTGACCACATCGTCTTGCATCTGGCTCAGCGCCGGGCAGCCGCTGTAGGTGGGCGTGATGACCACCTCAACCCCGCTGGCGGTCTGGCGCACGGCGCGCAAAATGCCCATTTCGCGCAGGTTGACGACCGGAATCTCGGGGTCGGCCACCGACTCCAGCAGCAGCCAGAGGGCGTAAAACGGCTCGCCGGGCTGTTTTTGGGCAATCGGGCCGTCGGGCAACTGCGCTGTCATGGCTGTCTCTCCTTGGCCGGCATGGTGCTTACCAGACCGCTTGCGGGTGCGCCCGCGCCAGGCTTTGCATTTCGGCCAGCACAAAGCCCAGGTGCTCGGAATGCACCCCGGTTTTGCCAGTAGAGACATGGCCGCCTGCCGCCGGGCGTGTCAAGGTGGCCTGCGTCAGCGCCTCATCGACTTGGGTGTTCCAGGCGGCTTGCAGTGGCTGGGTGGCGACACCCATGCCGGTTTTGACGGCAGCCGACTCCATTGCGCTGGGGGTGAAAAACTCCTGGGTGTAGGGCATCAAATGGTCGATCGCTGCCTGCATTCTGGCGTGCGACGCATCGGTGCCGTCGCCCAGGCGCAGCAGCCAGTCATGCGCATGGCGCAGGTGGTAGCTGGTTTCTTTGAGCGACTTGGCGGCAATCGCGGCCAGTTGCGCATCGGTGGAACTTTTCAGCGCCTGCCACACCAGCACCATCAGGGCACTGTAGAGAAAGTTGCGGCCAATCGTCACCGCGTAGTCGCGCTCGCCTGCTGCAGTCGGGGCCAGCGCGGTGCTGTGCGGCAGCTCCAGCAGGGTGTAGTTTTTAAAGTCTGGCACATCGCGAAAATAGGCCAGCAGGTCTTCACTGGTTTTGCCGTCACGGCGCACAGTGGCTACATGCTGGTACAGCAGGCGTGCCTGGCCGATCAGGTCCAGGCTGTTGTTGGCCAGCGCCAGGTCTTCTTCCAGTACCGGGCCGTGGCCGCACCACTGGGCATTGCGCTGGCCCAGGATAAGGGCGTTGTCGGCCAGGTGCAGCAGATAGTCTTGGTAGCAGGCAACCATTACATGTGCCCCACTTCCTCGGGGATGTCGTAAAAGGTCGGGTGACGGTAGATTTTGTCGGCGGCTGGCTCAAACAGGGACTCCTTGTCTTCTGGCGCGCTGGCCGTGATGCTGTTGGATGGCACCACCCAGATGCTGACCCCTTCCTGGCGGCGGGTATAGACATCGCGCGCCATTTGCAGCGCGTGCTGCGCATCGCTGGCGTGCAGACTGCCGCAGTGCTTGTGTTCCAGGCCCTGTTTGCTGCGAACAAATACTTCCCACAGGGGCCAGTCTTTCAGTGCCGGGGTTGGCTTGCTCATGCTGCTTCCTTGCTGTGTTGGGTTTTACGATCAGTTGAGGACAGAGCAAAATTGCTGCGCAATGGTTGGTCTGTCCCGCAAAGACGTTTGTTGGCGTAGGCCAGGGCCGCATCGCGCACCCATTGGCCGTCGTTGTGGGCCTTGACACGGGTTGTCAGCCGCTCTTTGTTGCACGGGCCATTGCCATTGACGGTGGCCCAGAATTCGTCCCAGTCGATCTCGCCGTGGTCGTAGTGCTGGCGCTGTTCGTTCCATTGGAGCTTGGGGTCGGGCAGTGTGATGCCCAGCACCCGGGCCTGCGGCACGGTGGCATCGATAAATTTCTGGCGCAGCTCGTCGTTGCTGATGCGTTTGATGCCCCACGCAAAAGCCTGCGCGCTGTGCGGGCTGTTGGCATCGGGCGGGCCAAACATCGCCAGGCATTTCCACCAGAAGCGGTTCACCGAGTCCTGCACCATGGCTTTTTGCTCTGCCGTGCCCTGCATCATCACCAGCAGCGCTTCATAGCCCTGGCGCTGGTGAAAAGACTCTTCCTTGCAGACCCGGATCATGGCGCGGGCATAGGGGCCATAACTGCAGCGGCACAGCGGAATCTGGTTGCTGATGGCAGCGCCATCGACCAGCCAGCCGACCACGCCGACATCGGCCCAGTTGAGCGTCGGGTAATTGAAGATCGAGCTGTACTTGGCACGGCCACTGTGCAGGTCGGCCAGCATCTGGTCGCGGCCCACGCCCAAGGTTTCGGCCGCGCTGTAGAGGTACAGGCCGTGGCCGCCTTCGTCTTGCACCTTGGCGATCAGAATCGCCTTGCGTTTCAGGCTGGGGGCGCGGCTGATCCAGTTGCCCTCGGGCAGCATGCCGACGATTTCGCTGTGGGCGTGCTGGCTGATCTGGCGCACCAGGGTCTTGCGGTAGGCCTCGGGCATCCAGTCCTGCGGCTCGATCTTGCCGTCGGCATCAATTTTTGTGTCAAAACGCGCCTGCAACTCGGGGTTTTCCAGATGCCGTGTTTTGGCTGCCGGCTGCTGGCCGGGTGTCGTCTGCACATTGAATGACTGGGTGTACATGAGATGTGACTCCTGCAGGTTGAATGGATTGGACGGGCTAATTGTCATGGTCTGCCGACCACCCCGAATAACGAAACCGTTCGAATAACGAAACCGTTCGCCCTGAGCCTGTCGAAGGGCTTTTGTATCAGGCTGGTGGTTCGACAAGCTCACCACGAACGGGGGGTGTTTCACGCTAATCTGCCAGCCAGGCCGGGGGCCGCTTGTCCAGAAAGGCGGCAACGCCGTCGCGGCCCTCGGCGCTGGCACGCTGGCGGGCAATGCGCCGGGCGGTTTCTTCCACCAACTGGTCGTCGATGGGCCGACCCTTGACCGCCTCGATCAGGTCTTTGGCAGCTTTTTGCGCCAGCGGTGCGCCCGCCAGCAGCGGCGTGATCAACGCCGCGACTCCGGCATCCAGGCCATCGACCGGGGTGACTTCGTTGATCAGGCCGATGGCCAATGCGCGCTCGGCGCTGATGTGCTCAGCCGTCTGAAAGTAGCGCAGCGCCTGGCGCGGCCCGATGGCACGCAACAGGTAGGGGCTGATGACCGCCGGAATGAGGCCGAACTTGACCTCGGAGGCGGCAAACACTGCGTCAACGCTGGCCACCGCCATGTCGCAGGCGGCAGCCAGCCCGGTGCCGCCGCCCAAAGCGGCACCCTGAATGCGGGCAATGGTGGGCTTTGACAGGCCAGAGAGCTGGCGCAGCATCCGGGCAAAGCGAAGCGCATCCGCTTGGTTGTCAGCTTCGCTGCCCAAGGCGGCGCGGCGCATCCAGTTCAGGTCGGCCCCGGCAGAAAAATGCCGTCCGCGCCCGGCCAGCACCACCACCCGCACACTGGGGTCCTGCTCCAGCCTCAGGCAGGCCGCGCTCAAATCGTCAATCAGTTGCTCATTGAAGGCGTTAAACACCTCCGGGCGGTTCATCCAGATGGTGGCGACCTTTTGGCTGCATTCAACTACAAGGGTGTCGTACATGGTTTCCTTTTGCCAGGGGTGGTGGTGATGAATTACTTGGCCAGTGTCCAGTCGCCGCCCTTGATTTCGAGCATGCGAAAAGCCGTCAGGTCCAGTCCCATGTGGTCGGTGGCCGACATGTTGACGACACCGCCGGTGCCAATAAAGCCCTTGGTGGCTTCAATCGCATCGCGTACCTTGGCTTTGTCGGTGCTGCCGGCGCGCTTGATCGCATCGACCGCCAGCATCAGCCCGTCATAGGCATGGCCGCCAAACGAAGACACGTCGGTTTTCCATTTGGCCGAGAAGGCCTTGGCATAGGCTTCAACTACCGGTTTTTGCGGGTCAGTGGCGGCCAGCTTGTCGGCCACCAGCAGTGCCGAGGCCGGCAGGCGCACACCTTCGGCTGCCGCACCTGCGAGCTTGATGAACTCATCCGAGCCAACGCCGTGGGCGTGGTACAGCGGCAGCGTCAGCCCCAACTGCTTGTAGTTTTTGGTGGCAAGCGCCGGCCCCTGGCCCAGGCCAAAGATGAACACCGCCTGCACGCCGGGGGTGTTGCGGATTTTGGTGAGCTGCGGGCTCATGTCGGTGTCCTTGGGGCCATAGGTTTCGCTGGCCACCAGGGTGATGCCATACTTGGTGGCCACACCTTCGGTTTCCTTTTTGCCGGACTGGCCAAAGCCGCTGGTTTCGGACAGCAGCGCCAATTTGCTCAGGCCACGTGTTTTCATGTCTTCAAACACCTTTTCGGCAGCCATGCGGTCGGTGTGCGGGGTTTTGAAAATCCACTTCTTGACCGGCTCGATTACCACCACGGCACCGGCCAGCGAAATAAACGGGATGCCGGCTTTCTCGACCAGCGGTGCCATCGACATGGTGGCCCCGGTGGTGGTGCCGCCGACGATGATGTCCACCTTGTCATCGTCAATCAGGCGCTTGCCAAAACCGTTGGCCTTGCCTGCATCGCTGCCGTCGTCGTAATGCACCAGTTCAATCTGGCGGCCCAGCAAGCCGCCTTTTTTGTTGATCTCTTCGACAAACATCTGGATGGTTTTGAGTTCCGGGTCGCCCAGAAAGGCGGCCGGGCCGGTGACCGACAAGACCGAGCCGATCTTGATCGGGTCGGCGGCAAAAGCCGCCAGTGTGCCAAGGGCCAGGGTAGTGCCAATGGCCAGTTTTGCCAGTTTTTTCAGGGTAAATTTTTTCATGGGTTGGTCTCTTTCAGGGTTAAAAAATCAGGGTCAAAAAAATCAGACACGCTCGATCACCAGGGCCAGGCCTTGCCCGACACCAATGCACATGGTGCAAAGCGCATAGCGCCCGCCGCGCCGCGCCAGCTCGTACATGGCTGTGGTGACCAGCCGGCCGCCACTCATGCCCAAGGGGTGGCCTAGCGCAATGGCACCGCCATTCGGGTTGACGCGGGCCTCGTCATCCTTGAGCCCAAGGTCACGCAGCACCGCCAGGCTTTGCGCGGCAAAGGCTTCGTTGAGTTCAATCACGTCCATCTGATCGAGCGTCAGCCCGGCCTTGGCCAGCACTTTGCGCACCGCCGGGGCCGGACCAAAGCCCATGATGCGAGGCGCCACCCCGGCTGCCGCCATGGCAACAATGCGCGCGCGCGGGGTCAGGCCATTGGCTTGTGCTGCTGCCAGGCTGGCCAGCAGCAGGGCGCAGGCACCGTCGTTGACCCCCGAGGCATTGCCCGCCGTGACCGACAGTTCCGGGCCATTGATGCCCTTGAGTTTGGCCAGCATGACCAGCGTGGTTTCGGGGCGCGGGTGTTCGTCGCTATCGACCACCACCGGCTCGCCCTGGTGGCGCGGGATCAGCACCGGAATCAGTTCGTCGGCAAAGCGGCCTGCGGCCTGGGCTGCGGCCCAGCGCTGCTGCGAGCGCAGCGCAAAGGCATCCTGGTCGGCGCGCGAAATGTTGAAGTCGGCGGCCACGTTGTCGGCGGTTTGCGGCATCGAGTGGGTGTCGTAAAGCTGCTTCATCAGCGGGTTGACAAAGCGCCAGCCGATGGTGGTGTCAAACAGCGCCGCGCTGCGCGAGTAGGCCGATTCGGCCTTGCCCATGACAAACGGCGCACGCGACATGCTCTCGATGCCGCCGGCAATCATCAACTCGGTTTCGCCCGACTTGATGGCGCGCGCCGCCATGCCGACGCAGTCGAGCGAGGAGCCGCACAGGCGGTTGACGGTGGTGCCGGGCACCTCCACCGGCAAGCCGGCCAGCAGGGCGGCCATGCGCGCCACATTGCGGTTGTCTTCGCCGGCCTGGTTGGCGCAGCCAAAAATGACATCATCGACGCTGGCCCAGTTGACCTGGGGGTTGCGCGCCATCAGTGCCCTGAGCGGGATCGCTGCCAGATCGTCGGCGCGCACGCCGGCCAGCGCGCCGCCATAGCGGCCAATCGGGGTGCGAACCGCATCGCAGATAAAGGCATCAGTCATGCATCGCGTGAATCATCACGTCCTCATGTTATAAAAAAGATAGCTGCTTGCGCTTATACAGCAAGGGCTAGAGGCTGAAAAAGCTTATAAAAAGCAGTTTGCAAGCCTCAAATGAGCTGTGGCCGATCATCGATCAGGCGGCGTGCCTTGCCGACTTGGGTGCGCGGGATCGACTCGAAATTGAGCACCGTCACCAGGGTCGAAATGCCGACGATGGTCTTGATGTGGTGCTGCAGTTCTTTGGCCAGGGTGGCGACTTCGGCAGTTGACAGTTTGCCGGAAAACTCGCGTTGCAGTTCGCAGCGCACTTCGACGTTGTCAAGGTGGCTGTCGCGGCTAAGCAGAATCTGGTAGTTGCCCGAAAGCCGCTTGTCGCGCAGGATCTGCTCTTCAATCTGGGTTGGAAACACATTCACGCCACGGATGATCAGCATGTCGTCGCTGCGGCCGGTGATCTTGCTCATGCGCCGAAACGCGCGCGAGGTAGGCGCCAGCAGCCGGGTCAGGTCGCGGGTGCGGTAGCGGATCACCGGGAAAGCTTCTTTGGTGAGTGAGGTAAACACCAGTTCACCATCAGCACCATCGGGCAGCACGGCGCCGGTTTCCGGGTCAATGATTTCGGGGTAAAAATGGTCTTCCCAGATTACCGGGCCGTCTTTGGACTCGATGCACTCGCTGGCCACGCCCGGCCCGATGACTTCGGTCAGGCCATAGATGTCGATGGCATCCAGGCCAAGCTTGCTTTCAATCTCGCGGCGCATGCCCTCGCCCCAGGGTTCGGCGCCAAAAATGCCGACCTTGAGCGAAATCTGCTCGGGCGTCAGCCCCAGCCGCTCAAATTCTTCGGCAATCACCAGCGAGTAGCTCGGTGTCACCATGATGATCTCTGGCTGGAAGTCGATGATTTGCTGCACCTGTTTTTCGGTTTGCCCGCCCGACATGGGCACCACGGTGCAGCCCAGCCGCTCGGCGCCGTAATGGGCACCGAGTCCGCCGGTGAACATGCCATAACCATAGGCCACATGCACCATGTCGCCAGCGCGGCCACCGGCGGCGCGGATCGAGCGGGCCACCAGATCGGCCCAGATGTCAATATCTTTAAGCGTGTAGCCGACCACGATCGACTTGCCGGTGGTGCCAGAGGATGCGTGCAGCCGCGCAATTTTTTCCTTTGGGACGGCAAACAGGCCAAACGGGTATTCATCGCGCAGGGCAGTCTTGGTCATGAACGGAAACTTGGCCAGATCGGCCAGGGTTTTCAGATCATCGGGGTGTACTCCCCGGTCGTCAAAGGCTTTTTTATGGAAGGGCACGTTGTCGTAGGCGTGCCTGAGCGACCATTTGAGGCGCTGCAGTTGCAAGGCCGAGATTTCATCGCGGCTGGCGGTTTCAATCGCTTCAAGCTCGCCGGGTTGGGGTCGTTTGACGGTCATGCGGGGTCTCCTGGGGGGTATCTGGATAGTTGGTTAAGGTTGGCAATCAGGGTCCAATGACAGTGAATTAAACGCAATTGTTTGTCAAATCCGTCGTTCGCCCTGAGCTTGGTCGAAGGGCCGTGAGGGCTTCGACAAGCTCAGCCCGAACGGGATACTCCTTAAGTCAGTGCCATTGCAGTCAGTGGCTGGACGCGACTTGCTCCAGGCCGGCGATGACTTCGCCCTTGATGCGGTAACTTTTGCCGCGAAACAAGGCCACCGCTTTGCCGCTGCGGGTGCGCAGCGTGATGTCATAAACACCGGTGCGGCCCGATACGGAACGTTCCACCGCTTCGGCTTCAAGCACATCGCCCTCGCGCGCCGGAGCCAGAAAGTCGATATGGCAGGCCGAGGCCACGGTGTTCTGGTTGTAGCTGTTGCAGGCAAAGGCAAAGGCGCTGTCGGCCAGCGCGAACATGAAGCCGCCATGGCAGGTATGGTGGCCATTGACCATGTCGCCACGCACCGGCATGCGCATCAGGGCATAGCCGGGCTTGACGCTGAGTATCTGGATGCCCAGGCCCTGGCTGGCGCGGTCACGCGACCACATGGCCTGGGTCACGGCATCGGCCAGGGCTTGCGGATCGGTCGGGCAATTGGCTGTTGAATTGGTGGGGGAATCGGTCGAGTCGGTCATCAAAATGCCTTTGCTGCATAAACGAGCTGTTGAATCAGCGGCGAGGTGCGGTAGCGGTCTTCGCCATAAGTTTGCGCCAGATGGCCCAGCACGCTGCTGATCTGCTTGAGGCCGACCGCATTGGCCCAGGCCAGCGGGCCGCAGGGGTAATTGACGCCAAGCTGCATGGCAGTGTCAACGGCGGCCACATCGCAGACCCCTTGGTTGACGGCATCGGCGGCTTCGTTGGCCAGCATCGCCACGGTGCGCATGACGATCAGGCCGGGAATGTCTTGCAGCAGCGAAACCCCGAAGCGTGCCGCCTGCAACAGGCCAATCACTTTGCTGGCCGCCGCCGGGTCGCACTGGGCCGCCACGCTGACGGCCAGCCGGGTGGCTTTGGCATAGTCCAGCGCCAGATCAATCAGCACGGTGTTGGGGGTTTTAGTGTCAAAGGCGCAGCGGGTGGCGCTGCGGCCATCGGTAACGCGCAGGGTGGCGCCGCCCGCCGTGGCCACGGTGTCGCCCTGCGGTGCCATCACCTGGGTGAAGCTGCGGCCTTGCGCACTCAGGCGGCTGACCAAAGCGCGTACCGCCGGAGCCAGGCCATAGACCACCACATCGTGCGCAAAAGGCTGTGCCGGCTCGGTGGCCGGCAGCGGCCTGGCAGCACCTTCCTGGTAGCTGTAAAAACCGCGTCCGGTCTTTTTGCCCAGATAACCGGCATCGACCAGCTCCTGCTGTATCAGCGATGGCAAAAAACGCGGGTCGTTGAAAAACGCGCTCCAGACCGAGCGGGTCACGGCAAAGTTGACATCATGGCCAATCAGGTCCATCAGCTCAAACGGCCCCATGCGAAAGCCGCCCGCCTCGCGCAGGCAGGCATCGAGCGTGGCGCAGTCGGCACCGCCCTCTTGCAGCACCCGCAGCGCTTCGGCATAGTAGGGGCGGGCCACCCGGTTGACGATAAAGCCGGGGGTCGATCTGGCATGGACCGGGGTTTTGCCCCAGGCAGCGGCGGTGGCCAACAGGGTGTTCGCCACCGCTGGATCGGTTGCCAGGCCAGACACCACTTCGACCAGCGCCATCAAGGGGGCCGGGTTAAAGAAGTGCAGACCGGCCAGGCGCTGCGGGTGTTTCAGCGCTGCGCCAATCGCGGTGATCGACATCGACGAGGTGTTGCTGGCCAGAATGCAGTCTTCCGACACCAGCGCTTCCAGCTCGGCAAACAGTTTTTGCTTGGCTTGCAGGTTTTCCACAATCGCCTCGACCACCAGGCCGGCATCGGCCAGATCAGCCAGTTGCCCGGCGATTTGCAGGCGGGCGCTGGCAGCCTCGGCGGCTTGCGGGCTGATCTTGCCCTTGGCAGCCATTTTTTCAAGCTGGGCGCGAATGGAGTCAATTGCCAACGCGGCGGCATCCGGGCGCAGGTCGAGCAGCTTGACGCTGTGCCCGGCGACGGCTGCCACCTGGGCAATGCCAGCCCCCATCGCCCCGGCACCGATGACGGCGACCACAGTTTGGGTTGAGAGCGTTGGTGTCATGGCTCTAACGTGAAACACCCCCGTTCGTGGTGAGCTTGTCGAACCACCGGCTTGGTCACAAGCCCTTCGACCACGCTCAGGGCGAACGGTTTCATCATTCGGAGTAGGCAAAAGTCCATGAAAGTTAGTTCCCGGTGAATTGGGGAGGACGTTTTTCCATAAAGGCGGCCACCCCTTCGGCAAAGTCATGGCTCCAGCCCAGCTCGCGCATAAAGCCGGCTTCCAGGCTCAATTGCTGCTCCAGCGTGTGATTGGGTGCGGCGTGCATGGCAGCACGGGTGCGCACCAGTGCCTTGGTCGGCAGCGTGGCCAGTTGCGCGGCGAGCTTGTCAATGGTGGAGGGCAGTTCGATGTCATCGACCACCTGCCAGATCAGGCCCCACTCGGCGGCTTTCTCGGCTGGCAGCTTGTCGGCCAGCAGCGCCAGCCCGAGGGCCCGCGCCATGCCGACGCGCTGTGGCAAAAACCAGGTGCCGCCGGTGTCTGGAATCAGCCCGATCTTGCTGAAAGCCTGTAAAAACGAAGCTGATTTGGCGGCAATCACCAGGTCGCAGGCCAGTGCCAGGCTGGCCCCGGCACCGGCGGCAATGCCGTTGACCGCAGCCACCGTCGGCACCCGCAGGTTTTGCAAGGCCAGGATCAGCGGCTTGTAGTATTTTTCGATCACATTGCCAATGTCGGGCAACATCGGCCCGATGGTCATTTCCGGGTCGGCCAGGTCCTGGCCGGCGCAAAAAGCCCGGCCTGCGCCGGTCAGCACCAGCACCCGGATGCTTGTGTCGTTTTGCACCGTGTCAAGGGCGGCGCGCAGTTCGGCCTGCATGGCCGTGGTAAAGCTGTTGAGCTTGTCGGGGCGGTTCAGGGTCAGGCGGGCGATGGCATCCTGCACTTCAAAGCGAATGGTCTGGTAAGTCATGGTTTTACCTCTTAAACGTGGCAGCGGCGCTGCACCACACGGAAACGGTTGGCGACAAAGGCCGAGTCGCAATAGGAGGCGTTGGCGGCCGGGTTGCCGCCGGTGCCGTGGTAATCCGAAAAAGCAGCCGACTGGTTGACAAACACGCCGCCAGTCAGGTTGATCGACAGCGCCACCTTGGAGCGCCAGGTGGCGGCTGTCATCGCCTCAATCACTTCCGGGCGGGTCGAATAAACCCCGGCAGTCAGCGCGCCATGTATGCTGATCACCCGCTCAGAAAGGGCCATAGCGCTGGCGGTGTCTGCGGTCTTCACTACAAAAGTGATAGGGCCAAAGCGCTCTTCCATGTAGGCAGCTTCGTCCGCTGCATCGCAGGCCAGCAGTACCGGCGTGCGCACCTCGGCCTTTGGAAATTCGGGGTTGTCAAGCTTTTTGGAAGCCAGCACGACGCGGCCGAGCTGGCCGCTGTCAGCCAGCGCGATGCGGGCCAGCGTGTCGGGGGACTGCACCGCACCCAGCACGGCAAAGGCCACTTCCGGCTTGGCCAAAAAGCCTTCGATGGCGCGCGCCAGATCAGTACACACCTGGTCATAACTTTTGGGGCCATCTTCGGTGTCGATGCCGCCGGCGGGCACAAACAGCGCTTGCGAGGTGGTGCACATCTGGCCGGAGTACAGCGCCAGCGTGAAAGCCAGATTGCGCAGCATCGGCTTGTAGGCATCGGTCGAGTCGATCACGATGGTGTTGACCCCGGCCAGTTCGGCATACACCTGGGCCTGGCGGCAGTGGTCCATCAGCCACTGGCCAAACCCATTGCCGCCGGTGAAGTCAACCGATTTGACCGCCGGGTGGGTCACCAGCGCCTGGGTGGTTTCGCGCTTGTCGGGCACGCACAGGGTCACCAGATTGGGGTCGATGCCGTTGTCGGCCAGCACGGCGCGCAGCGTGCGCACCGTGATGGCGACCGGCAGGATGGCGTTTTCATGCGGCTTGACGATCACCGCGTTGCCGGTGGCGAGGGCCGCAAACAAGCCGGGATAGGTGTTCCAGGTCGGAAAGGTGGCGCAGCCGACCACCACGGCGACACCGCGACCCACAATCTCGAAGTGTTTTTTCAGCACCAGCGCCGGGTTTTTGCCCTGCGGCTTTTCCCAGATCGCCTGCTCGGGCACAAAGCTTTGCTCGCGGTAGGCATAAGTCACCGCCTCCAGGCCACGGTCTTGCGCGTGCGGCGCGCCAGCCTGAAACGCCATCATCCAGCCCTGCCCAGTGGTCATCATGACGGCGTGACCCAGCTCAAAGCTTTGCTGGTTCAGGCGATCGAGCATCTCGATGCACAGGCCGGTGCGGCCCTCGACACCGACTGCCTGCCATTGGGGCATGGCGGCCTGGCCAGCAGAGATCAGGGCATCGATGTCGCAGACCTCGTATTGCACGTTCAGATCAATGCCATAAGGCGACTTTTCGCCACCCTGCCAACGGGTCACGCCGGGCTGCTGCAGGTGAAACTGTTGCCCCAACTGGGCCTCAAAAGCCGTTTTGCCATCGGCGGGAGCGTTTTCGCCATAGACCTTGGGGCTGGGCATCTCGTTGTACGCAGCCCAGTAGCCCCGCGTATGAATGGCGTTGAGGGCCGCGTCAAGCCGGGCGCGGTGTTTTTCAAACAAAGTGTGTGTCATCGGAATGTCTTTCTATGTTAAATCAAGTTGCAATAAAAATAATAGCTGTCAGCGCAGGCTCCTATTGGGCTACAGGCATAAAAAGCATAAAAACCATCAAAGAATTAAACATGCTGGACTGGCTTAGGCCCGGTCAAGCTGGTGCTGTTTGCGCGGCGTGCGGCTTGGACGACCGGCCAGCGCCTGGGTTTCCTGCGCAAAAGCCAGCATCTTCGCCAGCGCGTTGTTGACAGCCTCCGATGTTGGGAACGCCTTTTGAATCTCGGGCCGCAACACCACAACATTGCTGCCCTGGACAAAGTGTTTCAGGTACTTGCCGCGCACACCCTGTCCGAGCTGCTCGCGTTTCAATTCAGGAATATCCTGATCAGCCGTTGTCATAGATGCTTTTTTCATACCGTGTTGCCTTTCTGGCGCTGATGATCCTGATTCCATTTTGACGCTCGGTGTGAATGACCACCAGCAAGCGAGCGTTGTTTGATATTCCGTAGGTTCGACTTCGATCCTCGTTGTCGGCATGATCCGTGTCAGCAAAAGTCAGCGCCATGGCATCGCCAAAAACACTGACCGCTTCGTCAAACGATACCCCGTGCTTGCGCAGATTGCTGGCTGCCTTTTGGTCATCTGATTCAAATTCGAACACTTGGGATGCCTGAAAAAAAAGGACGAAGAATTAATAAAAAATGATAGCTGCTTGCGCTTGTCAGTCAAGGGCTAGAGGCTAAAAAAGCATAAAAAGTGTGGCTGGATAGGGGCTGCTGGCCGGGTTGGTTGACGGGCCGATGTTCACATGCCCAAGTACGCGGCGCGCACCTGTTCATTGCTGATCAGCTCCTCGCCGGTGCCGGTCAGGCTGACTTGGCCGGTTTCGAGCACATAGCCACGGTCGGCAATGTCGAGTGCCGCCAATGCGTTTTGCTCGACCAGCAAAATCGTCATGCCCTGCGCTTTGAGCGTCTTGATGACATCAAACACCTCCTGCACCAGCAGCGGGGCCAGTCCCATCGAAGGCTCGTCAAGCAGCAACATGCGCGGCCGGCCCATCAGTGCCCGGCCAATCGCCAGCATTTGCTGCTGCCCGCCCGACAGGGTGCCGGCTGGCAGGGCGCGCTTTTCTTTCAGGATTGGAAACATGGCAAAAATTCTCTCCAGGTCGCCCGGCACCTGATGCTGCGGCTGGGTGTAGGCCCCCAGCCGCAGGTTGTCTTCAATCGACAGCGGGCCAAACACCTGGCGGCCTTCGGGGCTTTGGCAAATGCCTCGGCGCATGCGCTTGTCGGCGCGCAGATTGCTGATGTCTTCGCCGTCAAAGTGAATGCTGCCCGCGCTCATCGGCTGCACCCCCGACAGGGTGCGCAAAAAGGTGGTTTTACCAGCGCCATTGGCACCAACCAGCGCCACCGTTTCGCCCCGGTGGACTTCCAGGCTGATGCCCTTGAGTGCCTTGATGCGGCCATAGCAGCTTTCCATGCCCTGCACCCGCAACAGCACATCGGCTTGCGCTAGCGCCGCC
>CAIQOO010000206.1 GCA_903873485.1 uncultured beta proteobacterium
CAACTACGGCAAAGACGAGTGTTGTGGTGGCCTGGCGCAAGGCAGGGACCAATGGACCAATACGGCACCGGTGGGCCAGTTCCCGGCGAATGCATTTGGTCTGCACGACATGCATGGCAACGTATGGGAATGGGTGCAGGATTATTGGCACGACAGCTACAGCGCAGCACCCAGCGATGGCAGTGCCTGGGTGGCAGGTGGTGATCAGGGAAAGCGGGTGCTTCGTGGCGGCAGTTGGGACTTCATCCCGGCCGACTTGCGCTCGGCCATCCGCGGCAGGATCTCCCCGGACAGCCGCATCATCAACATCGGTTTCCGTCTTGCCAGGACTCTTCTTACCCCTTGAATCTTGTCTTCTTTACCTCTTTTGGATGTTTGGAGGTTCGGTTGTTGGGGGTCTGGGGGGAACCCCCAGTGCACTTGAAATTGCCGCGCAGCGGCCGCGTTTTTTCAGAATATATGCATCAAATCTCCTTCCAGCCCTTATGCTACTTGCCCAAGCAGCTATCAACCATATAGCACTCCGTGCCTCACCATCAATCTAGCCCGGTTATCTTCGAGCTTGCAGCGCTCCGACGCTTTTCGCAGCTTTGCGTCAACCGGTGCATGAACACGCACCCGTTGATGTCTGCCGCCGCGCCGCCCTGGCATGGCAGGCGCACCCTTAAAATTCGCCGCAAGCTGCATGGTCGCGGGTTTGGCCCACACGCTGCAAAGCACCAGCTATTTCATCCACATCAACCCCAGCGAGGCCATGCAGTGGCAGACGACGACACCAACCTGAACACTTCTTCAAACGCTGCTGCACAAGCCATGGCCTGTTTAAATCAAGGAGCCAGCGGGCGCGAACAGGCGGCCCGCCTGCTGCTGTTGGGCTATGGCGGACGGCTGATGAGCTACCTGCGCCGGCACTCTTACCGCCAGGCTAGCGACGAAGATGCAGAAGAGATCATGATGAGCGCCATCATGGCGTTTATCAGCAAGCCGATACCGTTTGAGGCGAGTGCCGAGGCATGGCTTTTTGCTATTGCGCGCAACGAGCTGATCGACTGGGCGCGCAAGCACAATGCCCTGAGGCGCGGTGGTGCCGGCCACACCGACATCGCGCTCGACGACGATGAACTGGGCGCGCTGTTTGACACCACGCTGGGCCACACCGAGCTTCCGAGCTGGGTGCGCGACTGCATTCAAAAAGCGGCGGTTTACATGCAGCAAGTCAGCCCACAGCGGGCCGAGGTGTTGTTCATGGTGGCCGACGGCTGGTCGGCAGAAGAGATCGCCATCTACTTTGGCGCTGATCCAAACCAAAAAATCACCGTACAGCAACTGGCAGCGGCGCGCGACCGGCGCTACCGCGCCAAGCTTGAAGCGCAAAAGTATTTCAAGCATTGCAAGGAGTAACCACCATGGCTGAAGACACCCCCGACAAATGGCTTGATGTGTTGGCTGGCAAAGGCGTTCCCGATGACCCTGAGACCCGCCAGGCGGCCGCATTGCGCGATTTTTTTGAGCTGCAACAGCAGCACACCGCCGAGTTGGACCAAGCCACGCAGCGCCGCATCATGAACGGGCTGCAAGCCAAGGGCGTATTTGCGCAGCCTGCTGTACCACCACCCGCACCACCGGCGCCCAGCTTGCTGTCACGTGTCTCGGCTTGGCTGTTCCCGCAGGGCCAGGCAAGCAACCGGCGCTTTGCCGGCATTGCCGCCGCCGTGCTGGCGGTGGCCGTGCTGCCGTTTCTGTTGCAACAGCCAGCGGGCGACGATGACCCGCATGGCATCAAGAGTCTCCCCGTCGGGTTGGGCACACCCACTGCCGTCATCGACAGCGCTAACCCCGATCAACTGGCGGCGCAACTGGTCGCCATGCTGGCGCGCCAGGGTGTGGTGGCAACACTGCGCAGCGATGGCGCCGACCGCTGGGTTCAGGCCCAGGTCAGCGCAGACCGGCTGGTTGCGGTGCAAGCCGAGCTGGTCAGCATGGGGCTGGCCGCCACCCCGGACGGGCAACTGGTGGTGCAATTTCGCCGCCAGCCCTGAGACCACCATGCAGCAGCAAAGCCTGGCACGGTGCGCAGTGGCGTTGGGCTTGCTGTGCGCGGCGTGGGCATGGCCGGGCCGCGCCTGGGCCGACGAGCACGCATTGATTTTGTGGATAGGCGAATATGCCGACCCGCAGGTTCGCATCATCGGGCTGGAGCACGACGCTGCCCTGGCCCGCAGCATGGCCCAGGCGCTGGGTGTGCCTGATGCCAACAGGCTTGAACGCAGCAACGCCCAGCTTACACACAGCGGCCTGAAAAACGCCCTGGCCGATTTGCGTGCGCGGGTGCGCCCCGGTGATGGTGTGTTTGTCTATTTCTCGGGCCACGGCAGGCAGGTGCAGCGCCTCAGCGGCGGCCCGGGTTGCTCAGAGGGCCTGGCTACGTTTGAAGGCGGCATTTACTTTGACCTGCTGCTGCGTGACGAACTCGATGCCCTGGCCCAGCGTGCCAGTCGGGTGGTGATGTTCAACGACTCGTGCTTTTCTGGCGGTGCTGCCAGCAAGTCGTTTGAGCCGGGCGAGCTGGCCGAGGCCGCGCCCAAAGTCTATCCGCCTGGGCTTGAGTCTGAGGCCCAAGCCGATGCGCAGTATTACCCCAAAAGCCTGCCCGGCGGCGGCGCAACCGACAGCGCAAGCGCCAACGCAAGCTGTGGTGTGCATGTCAATCCGGTCAGCAAAGCCTTTGGCGGCCTGGCCCAAAGTCCGCGTCAGCACGGCGTGTTGTACCTGGCAGGCTCGGCCGCCAACGAGGCCGCTTACCCGACACCCCAGGGCAGTGTGGCCACCCGCGCCTGGGCCGCTTGTTTGCAAGACCCCGGCACCGCCAGCAACAACAACAGCGCAGGTGTGTTGACCGGGGCCGCCTTGTCAGGCTGTGCCAATGCCTGGATCAAACGCCATACCCGCTACCGCCAAACCATCACCCTGGTTGGCAACGGCCAGTTGCCACTGCGCCGGTTTTGAGACTGGCCGCGCAAAATACGTTATCCCTGCACCTACTCCTGCCGCACACCGCCCTGCCATGATGAATGCCACCCTTCCAACGCCAGATCCAGTTTCAGCCCATTCCCGGCCAGCGCACCGCAGCGGGCGCATGTTGGCAGCACTGCTGATCGCCGCCTTTGTACAACTGGCTCTCAGCAGTGCCGCCCAGGCGCAGCGGGTGGCCTTGCTGATTGGCAATTCGAGCTACCAGACTGCCCCCTTGAGCAACCCGCCCAACGACGTGCTGGCCATGGAAGCCGCGCTCAAGGCCACCGGTTTCAAGGTGCAAAAAGTGCTTAACGCCAACCAGGGCCAAATGAAACGCGCGGTGCGCGATTTTGGCGAAGCCGTCAAGGGTGCCGAACTTGCCTTTATGTATTACTCGGGCCACGGCACCCAAATTCAGGGACAAAACTACCTGATACCCGTGGGGGCCGAGGCGGGCATCAACAAAGAGTCGGACTATGAAATAGAAGCCGTCTCCATCAACCACATCATGAACCAGATAGCAGCCGCCCAGCCCAGGGCCGCTGTGGTGGTGCTGGACTCTTGCCGCAACAACCCGTTTGCCCGCAGCATCAAGAGCGCCCAAAAGGGCATGGCCCGCATTGTCTCGCCCCAAGGTATTTTGGTGGCCTACGCCACCTCACCCGACAACACAGCCGACGACAACGGCTATTACGCCAAGGCACTGGCCAGTCACATCACCACGCCGGGCCTGGAGCTGGTGCAGGTGTTTCGCAACACGGCCAAGCAGGTGCAGAAAAGCAGCAATGGCAAGCAGATTCCGTTTATCGGGGACTTGTCGATCAACGACAGTGTTTATCTCGCCAGCATACGGCCCGAGCCGGTGCTGCCGCCCGCACCGCTCCCGGTCAGCCCAACACCAGCGCAGCAGATTCCCCCCCCCGCGACCCCGCCTGCCACTGCGGCAACCGGCCTGACTGCAGGCCAAGTAATCAAAGACTGCGCGGACTGCCCGGAGATGGTGGTGCTACCGGGGGGCACATTCCAGATGGGAAGCAACGACGGAAAAAGTGATGAAAAGCCGGTCCACAGCGTAAATGTCAAAGGTTTTGCGATAGGCAAGTATGAAGTCACGCGAGGCCAGTTTGCTGCCTTTGTAGCGGCCAGCGGGCACAACGCGGGCAACAGTTGCTGGGTTTTTACACGTAACGACTGGAGAGACACACCAGAGCGGAACTGGCGAAACCCCGGATTTACCCAAACGGACAAGGACCCGGTGGCGTGTGTGAACTGGGAAGATGCGCAAGCGTATGTAAAGTGGGTATCCCAAAAGAGTGGCAAGCAGTACAGGCTGCCCAGTGAGTCGGAGTGGGAATATGCGTGCAGGGCGGGTGCGAAGCAGACCTACTGCGGCAGTGACAACGTGGATAGTGTGGCGGTATATGACAGGAAGGGCGGGGATAAGACGCAGCCGGTGGGTGGCAAGCGCGCCAACGCCTGGGGCCTGTTTGATATGAGCGGCAACGTATTTGAATGGACGCAAGACTGCTGGAACGACACATACAGTGGTGCGCCCAGCGATGGCCGCCCTTGGACAACCCGAATCTGTGGCGAGCGCGTCCTGCGCGGTAGTGGGTGGCTCTTAAACGCCGCGGAGACCCGCGCCGCCATCCGCATGAGGAACACCGCCGCGAACCGCAGCGACATCTCCGGGTTTCGTCTAGCCAGGATCGCGCCGTGAGGCGCTTACCCCTTGACTCCTTTACCCCTTTACCTCTATGCGTACCAACGATGCAGGTCAAAGCCGTGGGGTATTGGGGTGCAGGGGCAAAGCCCCTGCCGAAGGCTTTTTTTTCCAAGTCTTTTATATGAAATCCGGCTCTAGACCGCATGAAACGTGCGCAAACCGCTATTAAGACAGGAGCAATCTCTTGTCTGCACTGCACTGCACTGTGCAACGACTCACGTCCTCGGGTACCAGAATGCGCGGTACCAGCAACCGAATCTTCTCGTTCGCTTTACTCCCCCTCTCCTGCAAACTCTTTACAAGGAATTCAACTATGAAACGTACCCTGACCGCCATCGCCTTGCTGACCGCGCTGGCTTCGCAAAATTCGGTAGCCGGCCTTGATGTGCTCCCAATATGGACGGGCACATTCAAAGACACCCATGGCGGCCTGATGGTCATGCTGGACAAGGCGGGCACTGTCGATGTATCGGGCGCAGACAGCGGCTCCATTTACCGCCTGGTCTGTACGTACTCAATGGCAGATTCAAACAGCGCCACCTGCACCGGCGACGGCATCAACTACGAACAAGCCGACAACCCCCAGCGCTTTACTTACCGCAGCCAATTGAGAAGTAACGCTGACGGAAGCATCAGCGAAGAATGGGAGTGTGTGTTTGAGTTCAACGCAGAAAAGCGCAATGGCAAATCGCTGTTCAAAAGGTTGAATGGCGGCGCAACCCGCTGATTGGCCCCCGTCTTGCCAGACAATAGTCCGGTCATTGTTTTTGCGCCCCAAGCTTTGCCATCCCCACCAAAATGTCTCACGCATCTATCCCGTCTCTCATTTTTAGTCGTTTGCGCGTGGTTGGTGGCATGGCGCTGCTGCTGCTGGGCCTGTTGCAAAACCTACCCGCGCAGGCGGCCCGTCTGGCACTGGTCATCGGCAATGACGCTTATCGCCAGATTGAACCCCTCAAAAACGCCCGCAACGATGCCCGGCTGATGGCCACCACGCTCAAAGAAGCCGGGTTCGAGGTGGAGCGGGTGCATGAAAACCTGGACCGGAAAGACATGCTGCGCGCCATCAATGGTTTCAAGGCCCGCGTCACCAAGGCTGATGAGGTGGTCTTTTTTTATGCCGGGCATGGCATACAAATTGGCAGGCAATCGCCCGTGTTACTGCCCGTTGACATCACCCAGGAAAACGACGACCAGATTGTGCAAGACGGAGTGCAACTGTCCACGGTACAAGATGCATTGACGGGTGCCGGGTTTGCCCTGCTGGTGATTGATGCCTGCCGGGAAGACCCTTTTCCGCGCAAGAGCGACGGCACAAGGGGCATGGCGCGGCAAACCGGGCTGGAACTGAGTCAACCGCCCAAAGGCAGCATGGTGCTCATGTCGGCAGGCAAAGGGGAAAAGGCGCTCGATTATGTGCCCGATGGCACCCGGGGCAATGGCCTGTTCACCCATGAATTTGTGCAAGCCATCAAAACGCCGGGTAGGCCACTACTCATGGCCATCTCGGAGGTCAAAGCGCGTGTGCCGGCCAAGGCGCAGCGTGCCGGCAACAATCAAAATCCGGCCTATGCTGATGATTCAACGGGGGGTAGCTTCGTGTTCTTTGCGGGTCAACTGCCGGTGGTGGCCCTTTCGGTGATCGCCCCAGCGCTGCAACTGGCCAGCGAACAAGAAGTAGAGCAAAAACTCTGGAACTTCATTGAAGCCAGCAGCGATGTGCAGGATTTTCAGGACTATTTGAAACGCTATCCGAATGGACGCTTTGCACCTTTGGCGCAAAGGCAGTTGCGGGTGTTGACGGCGCGGCAACAGCCGCTGCCACCGGTGCAAGCACCAGTGCTTGCCTCTGTTTCGGCACCAGTACCAGCACCAACGCAAAGCAGCGCAGTTGACCCAATTAGCGGGGCACTTGGCAAGCGGGTGGCGTTATTAATTGGCAATGCCAAGTACCAGCAGATGCCACTCAAGTTTCCTGTAAGTGATGTAAGACTCATTGGAAGCGAGCTACAGTCTTTGGGGTTTACTACGCAAATAGTCACCGACGCAGACCGAAAAACCATGGTTCGTGCAATCGATGACTTTGGCAAGCAGGCCGAAACGGCGGCAATTGCAATGATTTACTACGCCGGGCACGGTGCACAAGTGATGGGACGCAACTATTTGATTCCCGTAGGTTTCAACATTCAAGCTGAACGCGATCTTGATTTTGAAGCAGTTCAACTTGATCGAATGATGGAGTCATTCGAGCGGGTGCAAAAGCTGGGAATACTGGTTGTGGATGCTGGTCGCGAAAGCCCATTCTATCGGGGTACACGCGGTGGTGGCCCGAGAGGGTTGGAACGTATAGAGCCGCCCTCCAAGACCATTGTGGTACTCACCACCAAGCCTGGGTCAACCAGCGGTGAGGCGGACGGAGGCACCTACTCGCCCTTTGCGCGCCACCTGGCGTTTTATCTGAAGCAGCCAGAGCTTGAAATCGGTGAAGTCTTCAGCAAGACGGGCGAAGCGGTCAGGATCGAGACCCGTGGTATGCAGGAGCCTTGGTCTATTGGGCCGACTTCGAATGGCATTTACCTCGCCAAACATTTGTCTGTCGGCCCCGCCCGTTAATTCCAGCCCCGAGCTACTGCGTGTAGCCACTGTTGCTGCCGCATTGACCGGTTTTCTTAATCGACATGCTGCACCAGGGCTTTGGGCGCGAAGAGATATTGCGCCGCATTAACCAATCCACAACGGCGGCAGAGAGTGTGGACTGGCGCTTGCTTAAAGCCGGGGCCGGAAACCCAATTGGAAACCTGCGGGTCAAGGAAGCCGCCCAATGGCTTGAGCACAACACGGGGGCAATGCGCGGCTTCACCGATGAAGAGGTGGCGTCTCGCGGCGAAGATTTTGCCGAGTACCTGGCTTCGCACGGGCTCTTTGTAGCTGGCTCTTCTGGCGTGCAAGACGCGTGGCCCAAGATGTTGCTCATCGTACCGTCGTCCGCATCAGCACGGGAAATGCGCGCGGCTCTGATCGTTTGGTTCAGTAGCAAAATAGCCCCTACCGCCTGCCAAACATGCGCAAGCCGCTATAAAACACGTAGCAACTATGTGCTTAAGAACCGCTCGCATCCGACACTGATGGTGTTTTTGCGTCTATACCATCGCACACCTGCCACCCAAAAAAACTGCTTTCACACCCTTTCAACAAACCTTCACCCTGCACGCGATGTTTCACAAACTCAAATCCCACTTCCTGACCGAAGCCAACAAAGACGAAGCCAGGGGCCTTACGCACCCCAGCGCGGGCAACGTGTTGGCGTCCGTGCTGTGTGCGCTGCTGCTACTGGCCTGGGGCGCATGGTGTTGGCGCGTGGGCTACGGGGCCTGGGAAAGTGGGCAATCGCACTACCGTACGCAAAAAGTCAGCGCCGTGGGCTCCCCCATTCGCCACGGGCTGGTGGTGTTGGGCAGCCTTGGGCTGGGCGCGTTTTCCATCGATGCCGCAGTGCAATACGCGGTTGAGGCTGCGATGCGAATTCGTCGCAGGCTTCGTCTGTATCATGGTCAATAGCCCACCGTTTTTTTCTATGCGCCACCCCATGAAGCAATCCACCCTTAACACTACAACCCGGCACTGGCTGGCACTTTGCGCCCTGGCGCTTTGCACCCTGAGCCTGCCCGCCAACGCCGCCCGCCTGGCCGTCGTCATTGGCAACGACCAATACGAGCACCACAGCAAGCTGCGCAAAGCCGGTAACGACGCCGATGCCATGGCCGCGCTGCTCAAGCGCTCGGGCTTCACCGTGGTCAACGAAAGCCTGCGCCGCGACCTCTCTCGCGCGCAGATGAACCAGGTCTTTTCGCAGCTCGTGCAACAAGTGCGGCGCGATGACGAAGTGGTGGTTTTCTATTCTGGCCACGGCCTGCAATACGGCGACTCCAGCGTCATAACCGGCAAAGACTTCCCCAAGCCCTTTGACCGCACCTTGGCCCTGAGTGAAGGCATACAGCTCAAAGCCTGGCAAGAAACCATCCGCCGCGCGGGCGCCCGGTTCGCGCTCTTTGTGCTCGATGCCTGCCGCCAAGACATCGCCGAAGACGGCTTGGTCAAGTCCATGACCGGCGAAGATGCGCTGTTTCGCACCATGGAGCCCACCAACCCGCCCGAGGGGCAAATGGTGATTTTTTCCGCCCGCAGTGGGCAACTGTCGCTGGACCGCCTGTCCAACGCAGACCCCAACCCCAACGGTGTGTTCACCCGCGTGTTCCTTGAAGAAGCGCAAAAGCCGGGCGTGTCCATTCTGGATGTGGTGGGCGAAACCGAAGAGCGCGTGGCCCAACTGGCCGCCACCGTCAAAGACCGGCAAACCGGTCAACCGCACCGCCAAAAACCCGCCGTGCGCAACGAGGCTGGGCAACGGGTCAAGTTTTGTTTTGTGCCCAACAACGGGCAATGCGGTGAACCTGGCCCGATCCCTGCCCTACGCGCTGCAGTGGACCCCGAGCAAGAAGCCTGGGATTTGGCCAAGCGCAGCCACTCGGCGGGTGCGTATCAGGCGTATGCAAGCGCCTACCCGCAAGGGCGCTATGCGCAGGCGGCGCAGGTGGCGCTGGCGGGGTTTAGGCCAGCGCAGGTGGCCAGCATCAAGCCGGAGCCGGTAGAGCCAAGGCCGCAACCCCAACCCCAACCGGTGCGCCCCGCGCCCGCCACACCGACTGCAGGCCAGACCATCAAAGACTGCGCCGACTGCCCGGAGATGGTGGTTGTCCCTGCGGGCAGCTTCACGATGGGTAGCAGCGCGGCAGAGCAGGCGCTGACCAATGCGGGGGGCGTGGAAAAGAAGTACACCGACTGGGAAAGCCCGCAACACAGCGTCAGCGTCAAGAGTTTTGCGGCGGGCAAATATGCGGTGACCAAGGGTGAATTTGCCCAGTTTGTCAGAGCCAAGAGCTAGGTTGCGGTAGGGATGGAGGTTTCCCTCCACCCCCCGCACAGATCCGTACGTGCAGAATTACCGCATACGGCTCCTGCCTCGGGTATTTGACGCGAAGAAACGCTCTTCGGGGTGCTGGTGCACTCCGACGTGCTGCTTCGCGTACACCATCGAGTCCCATCGACACGCTTTTATCTCGGCTCTGTGTCCGAGGCGTGGGGGCTCGCTGGTGTTTCCCTTGGCTACATCCCTTTCCTCCACCACCTCCGCAGGGTCATCCCCTTTGTTCGGCGGCTTCCTCGGTACTACGGATGTATCCGACTTCTCACCTGCGTGGAC
>CAIQOO010000207.1 GCA_903873485.1 uncultured beta proteobacterium
TACTGCGGACTGCCAGTTTGTCTCCAGTTGCTCTCCACCCCGCCTCGCAGCGACGCAGTTACCTTCGACTACAGGGCCTTGGCTTACCCTGACACGGACTTACACCGTGCTAACGTAGCGCCTTCACGGGCGCACAATCCCTGCAATTCGTTGCAGCCCATACCAACCAGCAAATTGCATTGGCCTACTTCAGCTCAGGCCCGGAAAGCACCTTTGGCGAAAAGCGCCGTTACAACCCCTATGTGGCTGACCGGTAATGCTGCATTAACAATAGCTTACAGCGCTTGCTGCATAAGGGCTAGAGGCCAATTTGATCTATAAAAAGCTTGGCAGCCAGCCACTGCCTGGGCCATAAAAAAGCCCGGCCAGAGCCGGGCTTGCTGCAACAGAAGGCCAAGTGCGCCGCGCCTACATCATGCCCAGCATGCGCGGGAACCAGGTGGACAGGGCGGGCCAGTAAGTCACCACCAGCAGGAAAGCCAGCATCGACAGCAGCCACGGCCAGACCGCCACGGTCAGCTCGGTGATGCCCATCTTGGTGATGCCCGAGGCCACATACAGGTTCAGCCCGACCGGCGGGTGGCACATGCCGACTTCCATGTTGACCACCATGATGATGCCAAAGTGCACCGGGTCAATGCCCAGCTTCATCGCCACGGGGAACAAAATCGGCGCAAAGATCAGCACAATGCTCGAAGGCTCCATGAAGTTGCCCGCCAGCAGCAAAATCACGTTCACCGCCAGCAAGAAGGTGATCATGCCCAGACCATTGCCCAGCATCCAGTCGGCCAGCGCCTGCGGGATGTTTTCATTGGTCATGATGAACGAGAACAACACCGCGTTGGTGATGATGTAGAGCAGCATGGCCGACATATTGGCCGAGTTGAGCAGCACCTTGGGCACGTCTTTGAGGCCCATGTCCTTATAGACAAACACCGCCACAAAAAAGGCATACACCGCACTCATCGCCGCTGCCTCGGTGGGCGTGAACATGCCGGTGTAAATGCCGCCCATCACGATCACGATCAGCAGCAGGCCCCAGGCCGATGCCTTGAAGGTGCGCAGGCGCTCGCCCCAACTGGCCTTGGGCAGGCGCGGGTAGTTGAATTTGCGCGCCCGGTAAAAGGTGACGCCACCCAGCGTGGCCGCCAGCGCCAGGCCCGGAATCACCCCGGCCATGAACAGCGCACCAACCGAGGTGTTGGTAGCCACCGAGTACATCACCATCACAATCGACGGCGGGATCAAAATGCCCAATGCACCCGAGGTGGTGATGACGCCGGCCCCAAAGCTCTTCGGAAAACCGGCCTTGACCATCGCAGGCAGCAGGATTGAGCCAATCGCCACCACCGTGGCCGGACTTGACCCGGACACCGCCGCAAACAAGGCACAACCCAGCACACCCGACAGCCCCAGCCCGCCATACCAGTGGCCGACCATGCTGGATGCAAAGTTGATCATGCGTCGTGCTACCCCGCCGTGCGTCAGAAAGTTGCCCGCCAGGATGAAAAACGGAATCGCCATGATCTCGAATTTTTCGATGCCGGTAAACAGCTTGAGCGCCACCGACTCCAGCGGCACATTGGTAAAACCAAACAGAAAGGTCAGCACCGTCAGGCCCAGCGAGATCGAGATCGGCATGCCGGTGAGCATCAGCACCATCAGCAGGATAAAAATAATCGCGGCATTCATTTGGATTTACTCCCGTCAGTCGCGTCGTGATGACGGGTTTTGCCTTCCAGCGAATGGTGCAGGTCACGCGGGTGCAGGTTGTCGGCCAGGGCATAGGGGTTGGCCTCCACGTCATCAGGATCGATTTCCAGTCCATCAACGTGACCGTGGTCGTGGTGCGGCAAGTCGCCAGTTTTAACGAACATCACCAGCACCTGGATAAAGCGAAAACACATCAGGCTGGTGCCCAGCGGCACTGCGCTATAGACCATCCAGGTCGGCCATTCCAGGTCGGGTGTGGTCGGGCCTTCGGGAACGCCTTCAACCGACCGGCCCAACAGATTGAGCCAGAAATGATGTGCCCCGTTTTCCCAGACAAAACCGGCTGCAATGGTCGCCACAATGCCGGTAAACACGATGCCGGCACACAGGCCAAAGATGACAAATTTGCCACGGTTTTGCTTGTTCATGCGGTTGATCAGCACATCAACCCCGACGTGAATGCCGGTGCGCACGCCGTAGGCGGCACCAAACTTGCACATCCAGACAAACATGATGATGGTCAGCTCTTGCGCCCAGCTCAGGCTGATCGATAACAGCCAGTCCTGCAGGCCGGGTATGGCCATGCCGGCAAGGTAGCGGTGAACCACCGCAACAAAGATGATCAGCGTCGCGCCGCCCATCAGGAAGGTGACCAGCCACTCTTCCAGGTGATCAAGAAATTTCATGCAAGAACTCCGTTGGGGAATCTTTATTGCAGCAGCTTGTCAGACTCAGTTACAGCGTGTTGGGGTCAAAACCGGTGGCTTTGTAAATCTCTTGCAGGGTTTCCTTGCCAACCCGATCCGCCATCTTGGCATGCACCGGAACCAGAGCTTTCTTCAGTGCCATACGTTCTTCTTTGGTCGGCACATACACAGCCGTTTTTCCACTCTTTTTGACACCGTCAAGCGACAGATCGTTTTCTTCCTGGGCAATCTTGTTGGCATAGACGGTCGATTCCTTCATCGCCTGCTCCAACTGGCCGCGCACGTCGGCGGGCAAGGCATCCCAGAACTTCTTGTTGACAATCACCGCATAACCGAGGTAGCCGTGGTTGGTCAGCGTCAGGTGCTTTTGCACCTCATGCATTTTTTGCGTGTAAAAGTTCGAGATCGGGTTTTCGGTGCCATCGACGACGCCGGTTTGCAGCGCCTGATAAACCTCCGAGAAAGCCATCACCTGGGCAATGCCGCCAATCGCGCGGATTTGCTCTTCAAGCACCTTGGACGACTGGATGCGGAATTTTTTGCCCTTGTAATCGGCCACGGCTTTCAACGGGGTATTGGCCGAGAACGACTTGAAGCCGTTGTCCCAATAGGCCAGACCCTTGATGCCGCGTGGTTCGAGCTTGGCCATCAAGGCCGCACCGACCGGGCCTTGCGTGACCTTGTGCAGGTCAGCCGTGTCATCAAAGATAAAGGGCAAATCAAAGGCTTCAAACTCTTTCACGCCAAGCGGTCCAAACTTGGCCAGCGACGGAGCCAGCATGTGCACCGAGCCAATCTGCAAGGCTTCCATCTCTTCCTTGTCCTTGTACAAGGCACTGTTGGCATAAACCTCGACCTTGACTTTGCCCTTGGTCAGCTCGGCGGCTTTTTGGGCAAAGAACACCGAGGCTTTGCCTTTGGGTGTGTCGGCAGCCACCACGTGGCTGAATTTGATGACGGTCTGGGCGCTGACGCTCAAACCGACGGCCAGCAATGCAGCGGCCAAAATGGTTTTCAATTTCATGTCTGTCTCCTGTTTGTAATGAATGGCTTAGCTTTAAGCCCGCTGTAGATTAACGGGTGCCCGAGGTTAGAACAACTGCGGCATTCAACCGCTAGGGATAACCCTAGTGGGAATTTGAAATCAAGGCTGGCCATCAGCCGAAATGCCGCTATCGCCGTCGGCAATGCGTTGCAACAGGGCTTGCCGCCATGGCTGATGAGGCTGCAGTGTCCATGAAGGCAGTTCCGAACGTATGGTGCGCATGCGGTCAATGCTGCGGGCACACCGAGATGCGGTTTCGCCCTTCGTGCTTGGACAGGTAAAGCATTTCATCAATCAGCAAGGCGCAAAAGTCGATTCGTACAATGCCGCAGCCATTTTGGAACACGCCATGCTTGAATTTGACCTTTTGCAGACCGACCCCGCCACCCTCGAGACCGGTTACGCAGGCTCATACGCCCGCAGCGGCATGCTCAGTCTCAACCATGGCCGGGTGTCAACGCCGGTCTTCATGCCAGTGGGCACCTATGGCACGGTCAAGGGCGTGCTGCCTTCGAGCCTGGACGACATGGGTGCGCAAATCATTCTGGGCAACACTTTTCACCTGTGGATGCGCCCGGGGCAAGAGGTGATGCAAAGCTTTGGCGGTCTGCACGGCTTTGAGCGCTGGGACAAGCCGATGCTGACCGACTCGGGCGGTTTTCAGGTCTGGAGCCTGGGCGCCATGCGAAAAATCACCGAAGCAGGCGTGCATTTCTCCAGCCCGGTCAATGGCGACAAGCTGTTCATGTCGCCCGAGGTCAGCATGCAAATCCAGACCACGCTCAACGCCGACATCGCCATGCAGCTTGACGAATGCACGCCGTATCTGTCGATCGAAGCTAAAACCAAAGGCCAGATCACCACCGAGCGAGAAGCCCGCAACTCGATGGAAATGAGCCTGCGCTGGGCCAGCCGCAGCCGGGCTGAATTCGAGCGGCTGGAAAACCCCAACGCGCTGTTTGGCATTGTGCAAGGCGGCATGTTTGAGGCCTTGCGCCAAGAATCGCTGGAGGCACTGGTGGCGATGAATTTCCCAGGCTACGCAGTCGGCGGCGTCAGTGTTGGCGAACCCAAGGACGAGATGCTGCACATCATGTCGCACACCCCGCACCGCCTGCCCAGCCACAAGCCGCGCTACCTGATGGGCGTGGGCACGCCGGAGGATCTGGTGCAGGGGGTAGCCGATGGTGTGGACATGTTTGACTGTGTCATGCCAACCCGCAACGCCCGCAACGGCACTTTGTTTACCCGTTTTGGCGATCTCAAAATCCGCAACGCCCGCCACAAGGCCGACCACGGCCCGCTCGATGCCACCTGCACCTGCTACGCCTGCAAGGGCCTGACCCGCCCTGATGGCAGCACCAGCGGCAGCTTTAGCCGTGCCTATCTGCATCACCTTGACCGCTGTGGCGAGATGCTTGGCCCAATGCTCGCCAGCATTCACAACCTGCACTACTACCTGAACCTGATGCGCGAGGTGCGGGCGGCGCTGGCTGACGGCACTTTTGGCGCGTTTCGGGCCCGCTTCAAGGCCGGGCGGGCGCAGGGCGTGTAAATTTTTTTGCAGCCGCAGCCAGCCGATGCAGGCGTTGCGGCCGATGCCGGCCCAAGCGACCCGCAGGCGCGAAAATCATGCTAAAACCGGTCACCGATTCACCCATCAGGACACTCCTTATGCGCAAGCCGATTGCCGCCACCCTGTTGTTGCTGCTACTGCCGACCCTCTGGCTGGCCGGCTGCAAATCCATGTCCGAGTCTGAATGCAAGGTGGCCGACTGGGGCCGGGTCGGGTTCAATGATGGTGCCAGCGGTGAACAAGAACGTCGCATTGCCGCCTACACCGAGGACTGCGGCAAGATCGGGGTGGTGCCCAACGCGCAAGCCTACCGACAAGGCTGGGATGCCGGCATCAAGCACTTTTGCACGGCTGCCAATGGCTGGCGCCAGGGGATTGAAGGCCATGCCAGCAAGGAACAGGTGTGTGTCGGACAACCGGGTCATGCCGGTTTTGTGCGTTACCTGCAGGCCGGCATGCAGGTGTACCGCACCCAGGAACGTATCCGCGAAAACACCGATGAAATCAACCGCCTGCAGCAAAAGCTGGAGTCATCCGCCAGCGACGAAGAAAAGAAGCAAGCCCGTCGCCGGCTGCAAGACATTGACCGCGACCAGTACCGCCTGCGCAGCCTGCTGGGCCAGCAAAAGATGCTGGCCCCGTGATCTGCTGGATATCAAGGCTATGACGACCGAGCGGGCACCGGTGTGGTTCAAGCGGCTGCCGCCTCAAGGGCCGCGCCATCATCCGCGCTCGATCGGCGTGCTCACAATCGACTGGTAATCAGTCGGCGCAAGGTACTGCGGCACATAGGTCACACCCTGATTGGACAGGGTGCCGACAAACGAGCGCAAGTGGTTGCGCGAACCTTTGCGCAGGTTTTGATAAACCAGCACGATGTCCTGGTTGTCAATCGTCAGCAGCGCCTGGTTGAGGTCGATGATGTCGATCTCTTCAATTGCCGCGCCGACCTTCAGGGCATCAATCAGCGACAACTGGCCGGTAGCCAGCAGTTGCGTGTACAGCGCCTGCAATCGGGTGTCCTGGTAACGGCCTGCGCTCAAGCTGGCCGCCGGGTCGGGCAGTGCATAGCGCAACAGCAGTTGGCGAATCGCCTCGGTATGGGTCGATTCGCTCCTGGCGATGTTGCCAAACACGCGGGTGACTGAATTCCAGCGTGCATCGAGCTGCAGGTACACGTCATGCGCCAGTTTTTCTTCTTCGCGCATGAAGGCCAGCGTCTCTTTTTCTGCAGCACTGAGCGACTCGACCGGCAGGATGGTCAGACTGGCGCTCAAGGCCGTGCTGTCAAAGCTGGACACGCCAGTGGCATCCACGGTCAGCGGCGGCCCGCCCTGGCCTGCCGGACTGTCGCCGCCACCACCGCCACAGGCGGTCAGTACAAGGGCTGCCAGCCATGCAGCCGCAGCGGATTGGACAAGGTTTTTCATGATTTGCACCCGACTCGGTTGGGGAAGAACAACGCAGGGCCATCGTGGCCCTGCGCTCAAGATCAAGCCAACTGGCATCATTGGGCCACTGTGGTGCCTGTCAAACCCGTGCCGGGAGTGTGAATGCCGCGCGGTGTGCCGGCTGCTGCCCCGCCTGGGCCACCTGGGCCGACGCGCAAGCTGGGGTCGGCCAGACCGGTGCCGGGGGTGTGAACCTGTGCGTGCGTTTTGGTGGCGGTTGCAGCGCCGGTGCCGGCATTACCCGCAGTGGCTGATCCGGCATGCGTGCCCGTCCCTGCGGCGGCACCAGACCGGGCCGGCCCGGCCGCGTAGGCGCTGGCGCCCATAGCCAATGTGGTGACCAAAGCCAGCAATAAAGATGATGATTTCATGATGAAACTCCTGAAAAGATTGATAAACCAACTAACGCCCGCGGCCTGAGCCGCCCCGTCCACCACCACCACCACTGCCTGCACCATTGCCAGAACTGCCGGAGTTGCCGGAATTTCCAGCGCCCCCGGTGTTTCCGCTGCCTGCGGTGCTGCCCTGCTGCCGACTCTCAAAACCGGCACCGTAGGGCAAGTTCACCGAACTCCCGGTCTCTTCATTGCCACCGGCACCGGCGTTTTGCGCCTGGCTGGTGACTTGCCTGTCCTTGCCAGTCAGCAGCAATGCTGGATCAATGATCGGTGCGGTTTGTTTGCGCACCGATAGATTCAGCGGTCGTGTCGGCAAGGCTTGTGGCTCGTCTGGCACGGACTGGGCACCTGCGCCAGTCAGGGCGCCGAGCAGCAGCAATGAGAAGAGGGAAGAACGTGCTTTCATGGTGTTTGTTTTCGGGTAGGTGTATGGTGCAGCGCGTCTGTCGCCACAGCATGTCTGCATGGCCGCCTTGTGTATCGGTTTGTCGCCCGAGCGTATCGCCAGGTGTCAGAACTGTCAAAACCGCCGGAGCCTGCCGTAAACTGCACCACACTTGCCATGAACGCTCCAGATTCCCCCCGTATTCTTGTTGTTGACGACGACCCCGATCTGTGCGATCTGCTGGGCAGCTATCTGGGTGCCAATGGTTTTGCCGTAACCAGCGCCGGAACAGGCGTGGCGATGTGGGAACTGCTGACCAAGGAGGACATGCCCGATGTCATCGTGCTCGATTTGATGCTGCCTGGTGAAGACGGCCTGTCGCTGACGCGCGCCCTGCGGGTCAAATCATCGGTGCCGATTTTGATGCTGTCAGCGCGTGGCGAAGAATTGGACCGGGTCATTGGCCTGGAAGTCGGGGCCGATGACTACCTGGCCAAGCCCTTTGGCCCGCGTGAACTGCTGGCTCGCCTGCGCGCACTGCTGCGCCGCAGTCATGCCAGCACCCCAGTGCAGCCGGCTGCCAGCCAGCCGCCGCAGTTTGGCCCGTTTGTGCTCGATACCCTGAGCCACCGCCTGCTGCGTGACGAGCGGGAGGTGGCCCTCACCAGCGCCGAATACGACCTGCTGGCCGCGCTGGTGGCACACCCGAACCGGGTGCTGTCGCGCGACACGCTGGTGGACATGCTGCGCGGCTACGAGCGCGACCCGTTCGACCGCAGCATTGACAACCGGGTCACCCGGCTGCGGCGCAAGATTGAGCAAGACCCCGCCGCCCCGGCCTTTATCCGCACCGTGCGTGGCGAAGGCTACCTGTTCAACCCTCGGGGCAGCCAGCCTTGAGCCAGCCCGCCAGCCTGGCGCGCCAGAACACGGTGCTGCTGGCGCTGGCCTTCATGCTGGTCGAACTGCTGGTGATCGCACTGTTCGCCTTTTGGGTTTTGTTGCCGCTGGGACGGCGCTCTGCCGATGACCTGGCCGGACTGATGGTGCTGTCGGCCCAGACCTGGGCTGAATTGCCGCCCAACACCCGGGCGGCATTTGAAGAAGAACTGCTGCGCAGCCACGCGCTGGTGCTGCGCGCAGAGCTGCCTGGCGCGGGGCGTGACGAATGGCATCCGCCGTACTTTTATTTGCTGGAAGCTGCGCTGGCACGGCGCACCGGCCTGCAGCAGCACCTGAGCCGCGAATCCATCGACAGCGGCACCTGGTACTGGACGGCAGTGCCGGCCGGACGCGGCCAGTTGACGGTGGGCCTGTCAGCCACGCGCATCGACAGCCAGCCGGTCGCCGCTTTTTTGACAGCGCTGCTGCTCGGCTTGCTGCTGGCGGTCACGGTGGCGGTCTGGCTGGCGCGCCGCCTGACCCGTCCGCTGGCCCGGCTGGAAGCCGCCAGCGCGCTGATTGGCCAGGGTTGCCATCCGACGCTGCTGCCAGAAACCGGGCCGCGCGAGATGGTGGCACTGAGCCGCCGCTTCAACGCCATGGCGCAGCAGGTGCGCGATTTGCTCAGCGCCCGCACCACCTTGCTGGCCGGCGTGTCGCACGACCTGCGCACGCCGCTGGCGCGCATGCGCCTGGCTCTTGAAATGCTCAGGGACCGGCCTGATCCGACCCTGATTGAGCGCATGGAGCGCGACATCGACCAGATGAACCGCCTGATTGGCCACGTGCTGACGCTGGCACGCGGGCTTGGCGCTGAACCGCCGGTATCCACACAGTTGCAGGAATTCCTGGCCGCCATGGCCGCCGACTTTTCCACGTCGGCCAGCCCGGTGCGGGTGAATTGCCCGCCCTGTCAGATCGACATTGCGCAAACCGCCCTGCACCGCGCTCTTGCCAACCTGCTGCAAAACGCCCAGCGTTTTGCACCGGATTTGCCGGTAGATCTGGTCGTCACCGCCGATGCACAAGGGGTGCGCATCGGCGTGCTGGACCGGGGACCGGGCATTGCATGCGAGCAGCTTGAGGCCGTGTTTCAGCCGTTTCACCGGCTCGAAACCTCGCGCAGCCCGGCCACTGGCGGCTCGGGGCTGGGCCTGGCGATAGTGCGCGAACTGGCGCGTGCCAACGGTTGGCAGGCCAGTCTGCAAGCCCGCCCCGGCGGCGGGCTGCAGGCCTGGATAGCGCTAGCTCCGACCAACACTGGGAGGCCTGCCAAGGCAGGCTAAGCCAGGTGCCGCCAGCGCGTCTGGTGGCGGCCCCTGACGGGTGATACCGCGCAGCCGCCCAGCAGGCGATGTGTGACCCCCACGTAGCCACCAGGCCTCGCGCCCGATTTCCGCGCTGTCGGGCAGCCAGCCTGACCGTGGCCTTTTGCTATGGTCAAGATAGAAAAAAACCACCCAAAAATGGGTTGTCGTTATCTAAACTTCATCTGCCCCCACTTTTTTTACTAACCTTTTATTGGAGAAGACGATGGATTCAAAATCAAACACGCCAGCCGGTCAATGCCCCGTCATGCACGGAGGCAGCACCTCCAGCAGCAAAACCCCGATGGCCTGGTGGCCCAACGCGCTCAATCTGGACATCTTGCACCAGCACGACAGCAAGACCCATCCGCTCGGTGCCGGTTTCAACTACCGTGACGAAGTCAGCAAGCTGGATGTGGACGCGGTTAAAAAAGACTTGACGGCGCTCATGACCGACAGCCAGCCCTGGTGGCCGGCCGACTGGGGACATTACGGCGGGCTGATGATCCGCATGGCCTGGCACGCTGCCGGCACCTACCGGGTGTCCGACGGTCGTGGTGGCGCCGGCACCGGCAACCAGCGTTTTGGCCCCATCAACTCCTGGCCCGACAACGCCAACCTGGACAAAGCACGGCGCCTGTTATGGCCGATCAAAAAGAAATATGGCAACCGCATCAGTTGGGGCGACCTGATCATTTTGGCCGGCAACGTGGCTTACGAATCGATGGGGCTGAAAACCTTTGGCTTCGCCTTCGGTCGTGAAGACATCTGGCACCCCGAAAAAGATGTCTATTGGGGTTCTGAGAAAGAGTGGCTGGGAACCAGCCGCTATGACGGCGAAAGCCGCGAAACCCTGGAAAACCCGCTGGCGGCGGTGCAAATGGGCCTGATTTATGTGAATCCTGAAGGGGTCAACGGCCAGCCCGACCCGCTGAAAACGGCCCACGACGTGCGCGTCACCTTTGCCCGCATGGCCATGAACGACGAGGAAACCGTGGCGCTGACCGCCGGCGGCCACACGGTGGGCAAGTGCCATGGCAATGGCAACGCCAAAAACCTGGGCCCTGAACCTGAAGCCGCTGAGGTGCAAGAGCAAGGCTTGGGCTGGATCAACCACACAACTCGCGGTGTCGGGCGCGATACGGTCACCAGCGGGCTGGAAGGCGCCTGGACCACCCACCCCACGCGCTGGGACAACGGCTACTTTGACCTGTTGCTGGGCTACGACTGGGAACTCAAGAAAAGCCCGGCCGGTGCCTGGCAGTGGGAGCCGATCGACATCCGCGAAGAAGACAAGCCGGTGGACGTGGAAAACCCGGCCATCCGCTACAACCCGATCATGACCGATGCCGACATGGCCATGAAGATGGACCCCGCGTACCGCCAGATTTCAGAGCGTTTCCACAAAGATCCGGCTTATTTTTCTGAAACCTTTGCCCGTGCCTGGTTCAAGCTGACACACCGCGACATGGGCCCCAAAGCCCGCTACATCGGCCCCGAGGTGCCCGCTGTTGACCTGATCTGGCAAGACCCGGTGCCCGCTGGCCGCACTGACTATGACATCGCGGCACTGCAGGCCGCCATTGCTGCCAGTGGTCTGTCGGCCAGCGACCTGGTGACCACCGCCTGGGACAGCGCACGCACCTTCCGTGGCTCGGACAAGCGCGGTGGTGCCAACGGTGCGCGCATTCGTCTTAGCCCCCAGAAAGACTGGGCGGGCAATGAACCCGAGCGTCTGGCCCGGGTGCTGGATGTGCTGGAACCGCTGGCTGCGCAATTTGGCGCCAGCGTGGCCGATACCCTGGTGCTGGCCGGCAATGTGGGCGTGCAGCAGGCGGCACGCGCAGCCGGTGTTGACATCACCGTGCCGTTTGCGCCGGGCCGGGGCGATGCAACCGCAGACATGACCGATGCCGACTCGTTTCTTGTACTGGAGCCCATTCATGACGGCTTTCGCAACTGGCTCAAACAGAATTACACCGTGCCGCCCGAAGAGTTGCTGCTGGACCGTGCCCAGCTCATGGGTTTGACCGCGCCTGAGATGACGGTGCTGATCGGCGGCCTGCGGGTGCTGGGCAGCAACCACGGCGGCAGTCGCCACGGCGTGTTCACCGACCGGGTGGGGGTGCTCTGCAATGACTTTTTTGTCAACCTGACCGACATGACCTACACCTGGGTGCCCACCGGACGCAACAGCTACGAATTACGCGACCGGCACAGCGGCCAGACGCGCTGGACCGCCACCCGGGTGGACCTGGTGTTCGGTTCCAACTCGATTCTGCGCGCCTACGCCGAGGTCTATGCCCAAGACGACAACCGCGAGAAGTTTGTGCGCGACTTTTGTGCCGCCTGGGTCAAGGTGATGAACGCAGACCGGTTTGATGTGGTCTGACAGCTCAGCCGCAAGGCCGCTATAGCAAGGTCTGCTCGGGGTGGCCAAGGTCGCCAACGACATGATCGTCAAGAAGTAGGCCCGGCTGGCGTTGCTCGCATCAGTGTCACCAGCCAGCCTGTCACGGGCTGTCCGGCTTCCTCGCGCAAGGTTTCACGCCGCACCGCCAGCACGGCAAAGCCGGCACCGGCAGCCGATGCCATGACGTGGGCATGGCTGTGGGCGTAGCGCCCGCTGGGCAGCAGGCGGTGGTTGTCTGCATCGGTATCGAGCATTTCCACGGTATCGACCAGGTGTCCCCCCGGTCGCAAGGCGGTGAACGCCGCACCCAGCGGCTCCATCAGGCCGGCAAAGTAGCACAGCGTGTCGGCGCAAACCACCACGTCAAACGCCGCCGGATGGTCGCCCAGGTAATGCACCAGTTCGGCCTGATGCAGTTCATGGTAGATGGCACGCGCTTTTGCCTGCGCCAGCATGCCGCAAGACAGGTCAAAACCCACCAGTTGCTGCGCCCAGGGCAGCACCAGCGGCCCACACAAGCCAGTGCCGCAACCGGCATCGGCGATCGCCAGGCGAGCCTCAGCCGCCGGGTAAATAAATGCCAGCCAGTGCTTCCCGAATCAGGGTCGGCGCACGGTAATTGAGCTGCGCCAGTTTTCCATCAAAAGTGGCGGCAAAGCCATCAAACACGGTCTCCACATAGGCGTCGCTGGCCCTGGTTGGCGTATCGGGCTTGAGCAAGGCTGCCAGATGGTGTCTGACCAGCGGGTTGTCTGGGTCGCGCTCAAGCTGCGCCTGGTACAACGCAATCGCTTCGCTCATGCGCCCCAGGTGCACCAGCGCCCTGGCATGGTGCTCGGCCGGCGCATTCTGTGGTGCCAGCACCGTGGCCTGGGCCCAGGCATCCATTCCCTCGGCGATGCGCCCCATTTCCGGCAGCAGTTGTGACAGGTTGTACCAGGCCTGGGCAAAGCCTGGCGCAAGCTTGGTGGCACGGCGAAAAGCCAGCTCGGCCTGCGCTGAATCGGTCTCGCGGTACAGACGCCCCAGGTTGTTGTAGGCGCTGGCAGCGCCCGAGGTCTCTCCCGCCACCGCAATACAACGCTGGTACGCAGCAATGGCCTCGTCCTGGCGCTGGAGCCTTCCCAGCACAATGCCGTAGTCATTCCAGCGTCCGGCATGGTTGGGCTCGCGCTTGAGTGCGCGCTCGATCAGGGGCAGCGCCTGCGCGTGCTGCCCCTGCATGTTGAGCATGACGGCCTGAAGGTGCAGCACGGTGGTGTCGTCGGGCTGCTCGGCCAGCAGGGTTTTCAGCAGGCTTGCAGCCGTGGCAAATTCACTGCGCATGACCAGACTGCGCGCCAACTCGATGGACTGGGCGTGTGTCAGCCGGGCCTGGGGTCTCGCCGGGACCAGTTTGCGGGGATGGGATTGTTTTGACATGGGTCATCCACGAGTTGACATCGGGGTGGGCACGGATCAGCATTTCAATCAAACGAGGCCACGGTTTGCTGGCGCTGGTACCCGGCCATCGGGCGGCGGGACCAGCAGGAAAGGCTTTCGCCGAGCGGGTGCCGATACGCTCGCCAGGCAATTTGGCCGAATGGCGAATAACTATACCTTTTATAGCTGTCAGCGCACAGCCAGTATGGGCTAGAGGCTGATTTCTTATAAATTTCTGAACAGTGCAGTTGCCATGCGCTAGCGATAAGCACAGGTGCCGCCTGGCATGCCGCAACTGGCACCGCAGGGGCCGGGCGGCAAGTCGGGCATGGCAGCCGCAGATGCACCCGCGCTGGTGGTGGCAAACACCGAAAGCTGCTTTTCAAGCTGGAAGGAATGGCACTTGGGGCATTCGGGGGTGCTGTCTGAACGCACCAGTGTCTCGAATGGGTGACCGCAGTCGCGGCAAGCGTATTCAAAAATGGGCATGCTGTACTCCTGATGAAAATCGAATTATCGGCCGGGCGCGCGGCTGCCTGCGTTGCGCTGGGCAACACGGGCAATGCGCCCACAATTGGAGTCTGCAGCTTCTATTGCCGACCGCAAAACAGGCAGTCAGGCGGTGCTGATAGCGAACTTGGGTGCGCACACCAGCCGCTTGCCGGTATTGCCGCTCCAGGCGGGCAAACGGCGCACCAGCAACAGCAAAAGCCGTATCTGCCGGCGCCACTGAGTCCACTGCAATTGGTGCATCAAAGGCACGCTTGGCGTGCATATTGCAGAAAATCAAGCAGTATCGGGCTGTCATCGAAGGTGACCTTATCGTTTTTTTGACGAAACTCCGGGTGCCACTGCACGCCTGCCACAAACCCCGTGCCGGATCGCCGAATCGCTTCAATGATGCCGTCGTCAGGACAGCGGGCTTCGATCACAAATCCGGGTGCCAAATCGCGTATCGCCTGGTGGTGGATGCTGTTGATCAAGCCATTGCCCATGTTTGGGGGATACAGTGATGCAAACTGGGTGCCGGGAACGATTTCCACAGAATGCACATTGCGTTCATACATATTTGGCTTGACATGATCCAAGGCATGGGGCACTTGAGTTTTGATGTCTTGCCAGAGCGTTCCGCCAAAGGCCACATTGAGCATCTGCAACCCGCGACAAATCCCGAACACCGGTTTGCCGGCATCCACAAAGGCATGGATCAGTTCCATTTCATACTGGTCGCGCACGGCATCGCCATGCCAGACGGGACTCAGCGGTGATTCACCGTAACTTTCTGGAGCCACATCGTTGCCCCCTTGCAAGACCAGAGCATCCAGGGAAGCTGCATAGTGGCCCAGGTTAAGTTCTGCCCGCTGCACCACGCTTTGTGCATCAACGGCAGGAATCATCACCGGCAACGCCCCTCCATGCATCAGCATCTGGGCGACAGATTGCTCCAGATAATGCAGCGTTTTCGTCCAGACCCCGCCCAAATCCAGAACCGGGCCAAATGGATAGTAGATGCGTGCAGAAACACCAATCAGCAAAGAAGGCGACTGAAAAGGCATGGCGTCGTTGCTGTCTGGTTTCGACGGGAAACGCTCACGCCCCAGCCAGCATGGCGGAGCGTTGCAACAAAACAGCCGAGATTTTTGAGCAATAGTCATGCAGATTTTTTTGACCATCGCTACCGGTTTCATGCCACAGCTTGCGCATCCACTGTGCCTGGTCATGTTGCAAAACTTCATGTTCCAGCCAGGTCAGCCAGGTTGACTCCCGGTCTGGCAAGCCAGCCGTGCGAATCTGACCCAAGACTGACAAAAACCAGCTATTCATGGAAGCCATTTGTCCGGTGAACGGATTGATCAATTCAGCCTCAATGCCGTCTCTGCAGGCCAGGAACCGATTGCATTGATCCAGGTTGAACAGCGGGTGCTCGGGGGTTTGCAAAACATCATTGAGTGCCAAACCAGCGCAACGCCTGACAAATAGGCGGTTTGCTTCAGCACCGAGAGATGCTCGATGGCTTCAAGCAGCATGTCGTCAACATCGCTGTGTACCGTGGAGACAAATTCGATGGTTGCTTGCGTGGCCTCTGGCATGAAAAGTTTGCGTGTCGCCTGCGGCAACTGCGCCATCAGTCCTTGACAGGAAGGAGACAAAAGACCATCCGCTTCCTTGATGATTTTCAGCTCCATTTCGATGCCAAACGTGAGCGGTTTTGAAACATTGAAAGTTGTCATTTTCAGTGGTCTCCCGTGACGGACAGGTATGTCAAGCGCATGCGTCACAGTATCGCACTCTGGCGCGGTGGACCGGCTCAAGTAAGCAATGCGCTGCGCACCAGCAAGCACACCCGGCGCTATGGCCTGGTTGGGTGTGCTTGCGGCCATTTCAGAAACAGCACGCTGACTGGCGCAAAAAAAAGCCACCGTGAGGTGGCTTGTAAATGTTCCCCCTGGGGGAACGGTCGTTGGAAACTCTCCAGTCAAGCAACTTAGCCCAGACCTATCCAAAGATTTTTTTGCTTCATGGCTGTGACAGCAGCTAAGTGCACTTTACCGGGTTCCAGCACTTTTGACCATCACCCATTCGGGTGGTATTTGGGGTTATTTTGAAAATAAATGCATTTATTTTGCGAAATCAGGTGTTTTTTTCAAAACTCAAGGGCAATTCAATGACAAAACAGGCACCGCCACCGGCTCGGTTTTCACAAAAAGCCCGTCCGCCATGACGCATCGCAATCGATTTCACCAGCGCCAGCCCCAAACCGACGCCGCCGTCACGCTCGGTGGCGCCGGGCAGGCGGTAAAACGGCTCAAAAATCCGCTCCTGCAATGCCTCGGGAACCCCCGGACCCCGGTCGCACACCCGTATTTCAAGTCGGTCGCCGTGCTGGCGCAGCGTCAGCACGATGTCGCCGGCGGCGTGGCGGCGAGCGTTTTCCAGCAGGTTGCGCAGCGCCCGGCGCAACAACTTGGTCACCCCTTGAACCACCAGCTCGCTGGCCACCGGCGTGTCGGCCTGGCGAATCGGCTGCAAATCGAGTTCGGCATCGACGCGGGCGCACTCTTCGGCGGCCAGCCCGATCAGATCAACCGGCTCGACCGTGCCGACATCGGCTTCGCGCGCATCAAGCCGGCTGGCCAGCAAAATCTCTTCAATCAACGCGTCAAGTTCGTTGATATTGCGGGCAATCTCATTTCTGAAAGCCGGCGTCGCCGACGGCCCGAGCAGCTCCAACCCCATGCGGATGCGCGCCAGCGGCGAACGCAACTCGTGCGAGGCATTCGCCAGCAAAGATTTTTGCGATGCCAGCAGGGCCTGATGCGACTGCACCAGCGTTTGAATATGCTCGGCCGCGTGGTTGAAGCGGCGTGCCAAAAAAGCAATTTCATCCTGCCCCGATTCGGGCACCCGAATCGACAAATCGCCCGCGCCCCATTGCTGCACCCCGTCTTGCAGCCGCTCCAGCCGGCGCGTCAGGGTGCGCACAATCGGATAGGTGGCCAGCGCCACCGCAATGCCGACCCAGACCAGCATCCAGGCAAAACCAAACGGTGGCCGGCTCCAGAACGAGGCTGGCGCGCGCATCAGGTGCATGCGCATGGTTTGTCCGTCGTGCATTTGCAGCATGAATTCAGGGCCGACCGGGCGCTGCGGCTCCGTCGGCGCGGCGGTCGGGCCGGGCTGGGCGAATTCTGCCGGCGGCACCGGCAGCGCGTCGGGCGCCGAGGCGCCACGGCGGAACCGGCGGTAGTGCGGTCCAGCGGGGGGCAGTTCGCGCGCAGGCCGATCCTCGGCATCTTCGGGCTGCGGGCGCGACCGGCCACGGCCAATCACTTGCCCGGCTTCGTTGTGCAGCACCACATCGCGCAGCGGTGGCTCGGCAGCCAGGCGCCAGAGCCAGCCCACCAACAGGGTCAGCACGGCAACCGCCAGCACCACCGCCAGCCAGATGCGCAGATAGAGTTTGTTCAGCATGGTGGTTGCCGCGAAGCTGCCAGGTGGAGCAGGCCAGCCGCCAGTCAATCAGTCAATCTTGCTGGCGCGCAAACACATAGCCGACCCCGCGCACGGTCAGGATGCGTTTGGGGTTTTTGGCATCGAGTTCGATGGCGGCGCGGATGCGGCCCATGTGGACATCGATCGAACGGTCGAAGGCATCAAGCTCGCGGCCCCGCACCGCTTCCATGATCTGGTCACGCGTGAGCACCCGGCCGGCCCGCTCGGCCAGCGCCACCAGCAGGTCAAACTGGTAAGAGGTCAGCTCGCAGGCGGTACCGGCTACCGTCACCAGGCGCGCATCGCGGTCAATTTCCAGCGTACCAAAGCGCAGCAGCTTGCTGCCTGCCGCCAGGCCATCGCCCTGGCGGCGCAGCACTGCCCGAATGCGTGCCAGCAGTTCACGCGGCTCAAACGGCTTGGGCAAATAGTCGTCGGCGCCCATCTCCAGGCCGATGATGCGGTCCATCGGGTCGCCCTTGGCGGTCAGCATCAGGATTGGCGTGGCGGCCAGGGCACCGGGCAGGGCGCGCAGGCGTCGGCACACCTCCAGGCCATCGATGTCGGGCAGCATCAGGTCCAGCACCACCAAATGCGGCGCCAGGCTTTGCACCATCGACAAGCCGGCCAACCCATCGCCGGCGTGATCGACCAGGTAGCCCGACTGGCGCAAATACTCGGCCACCATATTGGCCAGTCGCGTGTCGTCTTCAATCAGCAGCAGGTGTTGGTTCATGCGCACAGTCTAGCAAGCCGCTGTAGCAAGGGCTTGAAGCAGCGGTAAAGTTAGGTAAACGCCGCTCTGAATACTCTATTTGTTATAGCTGTCAGCGCTTGTCCATCAAGGGCCAGAGGCCGATTTGATCCTTGAAGTCAGCCACACCAGCAGCAACACCGGCAGCCCCAGCAAGGCGGTAGCGACAAAAAAATTGGCGTAGCCAAAGCCATCGACATAACGCCCCGAGTAGCCAGCCAGAAATTTCGGCAGCAGCAGCATCATGGAACTGAACAAGGCGTACTGGGTGGCCGAATAATTGATGTTGGTCAGGCTCGACAGGTAGGCGATGAACGCCGCCGAGGCAATGCCGCTGGCCAGGTTGTCGGCAGAAATCACAAAAATCAGGCCGGTCAGGTCATGGCCACGGCTGCTCAGGGCGGCAAACAGCAGGTTGCTGGCGGCACTCAGCACGGCGCCGAGCATCAGCACCCGCATGACACCGAAACGCATCGCCAGCGCGCCACCGACAAAGGCGCCGGCCAGCGTCATGATGACGCCGTAAATCTTGGTCACCGCTGCCACCTCGTCCTTGCTGTAGCCCATATCCACATAAAACGGGTTGGCCATGATGCCCATCACCACGTCGCTGATGCGGTAGCTGCCAATCAGCGCCAGCACCAGCACCGCCTGCCACCGGTAGCGCCGCACAAAGTCCATGAACGGCTCGACCAGCGCGCCGCGCAGCCAGTCGATGGCGTTTTTGGCGAGTGGCATCGGGCGCTTGTGCGGCTCGGGCGAAAACAGCACGGTGACCACCCCGAGCAGCATGCTTGCCGCCATCACCAGATACGCCGTGTGCCAGGCGCCATGCTGGTAAGCCGCCAGCGCCGGGTCTTGGGCGCGTGCCGCCAGCCACAACACGCCGGCGCCGGCCCAGATCATCGCCAGCCGGTAACCGGTCTGGTAACAAGCTGCCAGCGCCGCCTGCCGGTCCACCTCGGCCGACTCGATGCGAAAGGCGTCAAGCGCAATGTCTTGCGTGGCCGAGCCAAACGCCACCGCCAACGCCCCCCACACCACCGGGGTCAGCGCCACCTGCGGGTCATTGAATGACATCGCTACCAGGCCCAGCAAAATCGCCAGTTGCGACAGCAGCAGCCAGCTTCGCCGGCGCCCCAGCGCGTGTGTGAGCAGCGGAATCGGCAGCCGGTCCACCAGCGGCGCCCAGACCCATTTGAAGGCATAAGCCAGCCCGACCCAGCTCAAATAACCGATGGTGGTGCGGTCAATGCCGGCCTCGCGCAGCCAGAAGCTCAGCGTGCCCAGCACCAGCAGCAGCGGCAGCCCGGCAGAAAACCCCAGCAGCAGCATACGCAGGCAAGGCGGCTCCAGATAAACCCGCAGGGTGCTGGCCCAGCTTGGCCGGGGAGTTGCGGCTTGCGTGGCTTGGACGGTCATGATGTGGGCGCTTTGTAACGGGTGATGAAAAGGGTGGCCGGGAAAAACCAGTGAGTGTCCGCCAAGAACAGCGATACCACGCGCTGATGATTTTGCACATTATGTACATAATGTCTGCTTGGTGACTTGACGGTCATGACGCACAGGAGCACAGGATGAAAACCTTCAGTACAACCGATGCCAGAAACAGATTTGGCGAATTTCTGGACACCGGGATGGTCGAGAGAGTCAAGCTGGTTCGCAACAACCGGGTCATTGGTTACTTTCTTCCGGACCGCGACTACCAGGAGTTGACTCGCGCAGCCATGACGGCACAAGACGCAAGTCGGCAAACACCGTCTTGCCAGCTCACTTTGGCTCAGCAGGAAACACTGGGTTTGTACAGCCAGGGGCAAATTGCCGCTTCCGAAGCCAAAACCGACCTGGGCTGCAACTGCCGCGAATTGATTTCAATGCTGGCCTGCTGCGGTCTTGCACTCCCGCATGTGGATATGGAACTGGCCGAAAAAATGGCCACCGAGGCGCTCGCCTTGATGAACATTCCAGATGTGACGCAAGACCCGGACAAGCGGAGCCTTCATCGTGGCTGAACCACGCCAATGCGACATGATCTTGATGGATGCTTCGCCATTGATCTATTTGGCCAAGGCAAGCTGCCTTGGATTGCTGCTTCAATTTGCGAAATGCGTTTATGTCGCTGATGAAGTCTATTTCGAGTGTGCCGGAAGATGGTTCGCGCCCTATTCGGGGTATGGTGAACCGCCGCCAGATGCCATTGAGATTGCCGGGTTCGTTCAAGCCAACCAGGACAGGATGGTGCTCAAGGACACCCAACTGGGTGTTGTTCTCAAGCAGCGCCGACTCGCTGGCGAAAAAGTGGAAATTCAAAATGCCGGGGAAATGGCTGCGGGCAGCCTTTTTGACCGTCGCCGGGAGATAACCGGAGGACGCTCACCGGTGTTGGTGATTTTCGAGGACACCGAAGTTCCTTGGCGGCTGGCCAATAAAGACGTTCACCTGATGTCCACCTTTGCGCTCTTGGTGGCGATGGAGAAGGCGGGCTATCTGAAGAGTGCGCAATCTGCCTTCGATGCCATTTCTGCTGGATCAAGACCTTGCCGCGTGGCCGTCGATGAATCGGTTTTCGGCGATACAACGTACAGCCAATTGCTGGTACCAAGGTGATGTCCAGTTTGCTGGACGGTTTGGCCGCTGTTTTGCCGGGTGCGGCAGCCGGCGCCGGTCGATAGTGGGGATAATCCGGCCCACATGGCACTCATCACCTTACTTGACGCCCAGCTTGCTTATGGGCATGTCCCGCTGCTCGACCACGCTGATTTTTCGCTTGAAACCCAGGAACGGGTCGGCCTGATTGGCCGCAACGGTGCGGGCAAGTCGAGCCTGCTCAAAATTCTGGGTGGACTCGACAAACCCGACGACGGCACGCTGCAAGTGCAAGGCGGCACCCGCATTGCCTACGTCGCACAAGAGCCGCAGCTCGACGCGGATGCTACGGTGTTTGTAGCTGTCAGCGCAGGTGTGGCAAGGGCTAGAGCACTAATTGATGAATATTCCCAGGGCCACGGCGACCTCGATGCCATGCAAAGCGAGATCGAGGCGCTGGACGGCTGGAACTGGGAGCAGCGCGTCACCGAGACGCTGCACCGCCTGCACCTCGACCCCGATGCGGTGCTGGCCACCCTGTCGGGCGGCACCAAAAAGCGGGTGGCGCTGGCGCAGGCGCTGGTGACGCAACCCGACGTGTTGCTGCTTGACGAACCAACCAACCACCTCGACCTCGACAGCATCGAATGGCTGGAGGGTCTGCTTGTCGATTTCAGGGGCAGCATGATCACCATCACCCACGACCGCTCTTTTCTCGACAACGTGGCAACCCGCATCGCCGAGCTGGATCGCGGCCGGCTGCTGAGCTACCCCGGCAACTTTGCCGCCTATGTGCTGCAAAAAGAACAGCAACTGACCCAGGAAGCGGTGATCAACGCGCGCGCCGACAAGCTGCTGGCAGCCGAAGAAGTGTGGATTCGCAAGGGCGTGGAGGCCCGGCGCACCCGCGCGCAAGGCCGCATCACCCGCTTGCAGGTGCTGCGCGCCAACCGGCAAGCGCGCCGTGACGTGATTGGCAGCGTCAACATGGATGTCGCCAGCGGCAGCAGCAGTGGCAAACTGGTGGCTGAACTCACCCATGTGTCAAAAAGTTTCGCCCCTTCAACCGGCTCAGGACAGGCTCGCAAAATTGTCGATGACTTTTCTGCCACCATTTTGCGCGGCGACAAAATTGGCCTGCTCGGGCCAAACGGGGCCGGCAAGACCACCCTGCTCAAGCTGATTCTGGGCGAACTCCAGGCCGATCCGGCACCCATCAACGCGCCCCCGCCCGAACCCGGCCACAGCCCCTGGGGCACGGTGCGCCAGGGCGCCAACATCGAAGTGGCGTACTTTGACCAGATGCGCAACGCGCTCGACCTTGATGCCACGCTCGAAGACTTCATCAGCCCCGGCAGCGAGTGGATCGAGATTGGCAACCAGAAAAAGCACGTCAAAAGCTACCTGGGCGACTTTTTGTTTTCACCGGCGCGCGCCAATTCGCCGGTGCGCTCGCTCAGCGGCGGCGAGCGCAACCGGCTGCTGCTGGCGCGGCTGTTTGCCCGGCCGGCCAATGTGCTGGTGCTCGACGAGCCGACCAACGACCTTGACATTGACACGCTGGAATTGCTCGAAGACCTGTTGCAAAATTTTGACGGCACGGTATTTCTGGTCAGCCACGACCGCACTTTTCTGGACAACGTGGTCACCAGCACCATCGCTTTTGAGGGCAACGCCAAGTGGCGCGAGTACGAAGGCGGCGTGCAAGACTGGCTAACGCAAAGCCGCCGGGCTGGCGAGATTATCAAAAATAATGCCCAAAAAGCCTTGCAGCCCAATAAGGGCGTGCGCGAGCAGCTATCCAAACCGCAGCAACCCGGCAGCCCGGCCAACACTGCACCGCCCGCCACGGCAACGGTGGCGGTGGCGCCAGCAGCCAAAACCCGCAAGCTCGGTTTCAAGGAGCAGCGCGAGTTGGACGGCCTGCCCGACCTGATCGCCCGGCTTGAAGCCGAACAGCAGCAGGCAGCCGAACTGCTCGCCGACGGCAGCCTGTATGCCATTGACAACGCCCGCGCCCTGAAATTGGCCAGCCGCAGCGCCCAGATCGACGACGAATTGCTGGCGGCGCTGGAGCGCTGGGAACTGCTGGGCAGCGCCGGTTTGCCAGCAAAATAGTAGCTGATAGCGCTTGCCTGGCAAGGGCTAGTAGTTCGTTTCATTAAAAGCACTACCGTTCGCGGTGAGCTTGTCGAACCGCAATTGTCAGTGCATGCAGGTCTTCGACAAGCTCAGACCGAACGGTTTGATATGAATCGTTTTGTTGAAACGAACTACTAGAGCCTGATTTAACTCATAATTTTTGGGCTTGTTCGGGTTCTCCAACTCACCCTGCCGCCGTGATTTTTCCTTGGTGGGCCAAGACAGCCTGACCGCAGTCATGGCTTGGTCAGGGCACATTCGCCGCGCTGTAGTTGAATTTGACCTCTTTGGGTTTGATGGTCCGGTCGGTCCAGGCCAGCAAATCGCGCCACATTTTGAGCATTTCGGCATCGGTGGGGGTGCGCAACGCGCTGGGCAATTCAACTGTCACCACCGGCATGCGGCGGTGAATGCCGCCGTAATTGCCGAGCGACCCCGGGAAAACACCCACCTGATCCAGGTACAGGCGCCCCAGATGGGTCGGTGCCATCACCGGGCCATCAAAATCCAGCACGCCGTAGGGGGCATGGATGCTGACAATCACGTCCGGCTTGAAACGGGACATTTCATTGAACAGGTATTTGGCTTCGGGTTCGCTCAAGGGTGCCCGCCCCGGCCAGCGGCGCGGGTCTTTGGAAGTGCGTTTTTCCCAGTAGATTTTGGTTTCGCGCAGCCAGTTGGGGGTGGGAAAATTGCGGTTCAGATCGACCCCGCGCGCGTTCATGCGCCAGGGATTGGCACGCAGCAAGCCATCGGGGTTGAGCACCGGGATAAAGCGCCAATGGATGCCCTCGGGGTTGAGCTGGGCCAGCCTGAGCCAGTGCAGCGCCAGCGAAGCCGATGACAACTCGTCGCCGTGCATGGCCGCCACCATCAGCACCCGCACCCGGCTTGGGTCGGGCGCGATGTCGCGCACCAGCAGCGCCCGGCCCTGCACGCTGCGCGCGCCGCTGGGCTTGAGCTGGGCATCCAGACACAAAGACTGCGACACGTTGGGAAGGGTTTTGTAAAAATCGCTGCAGGCCCGGCCGGGGCTTGCATAAGCTGCCATGGCGAAGGCGGCGACCAGTGGCAGTGAATATGCAGACAGAAACATGGGGGTTGATTCTAAAAGCCGCGCGCGCCGGCCTGCTTTGTGCCCCGGTTGGTCAAATCGGCGCAAATATCGGGTAAATTCGTGCCAATGTCTCAGTCTCCACCGCGCAAGCGCGCCAAATCCCCCGGTTTTTCCAGCACCGAATTCCGCACCGCCCTAGGCATGTTTGCCACCGGGGTGACGATTGTCACGGCGCGCACGCCCCAAGGCCAGCTCGTCGGGCTGACCGTCAACTCGTTCAATTCGGTGTCGCTCAAGCCGCCGCTGGTGTTGTGGAGCCTGTCGCAGGCGGCCAGTTTCATGGATGCCTTTCGGGCCGGCTCGCATTACGCCATCAACATTCTGGCCACCGACCAGCAGGCGCTGGCCTTGCGTTTTGCCAGCCGGGGTCTGGACCGTTTTGCCGGTGTGGCATTGACTGAAGGTGCCTGCGGTGCGCCGCTGATTGTCGGCAGCGTGGCCAATTTTGAATGCTTCAACCGCAGCCGCCATGAAGAAGGTGACCATGTAATTTTTGTCGGCGAGGTCGAGCAATGCAGCCACCGCGCCGGTGCCGCTCCGCTGCTGTTCCACGGCGGCAAGTTTTACACCGAGCATCCGCTGTGATGTGGAGCCCCTGATGACAAGCTCCGTGTTGCGCCGCTCGCATCTCGATGGCCTGGCGGTCGGCCTGTTGCTGGCCTGCAGTCTGTTCTGGGGCTTTCAGCAGGTGCTGGTGAAAGCCACCATGGTCGATCTGCCACCAGTGTTTCAGGCCGCCATCCGCTTTGTGCTGGCCACCCTGCTGCTCGGATTGTGGTGTCGCTGGCGTGGCGTGGCGCTGTTTGGGCGGGACGGCTCGCTCAAGTCTGGCCTGCTGGCGGGCAGCCTGTTTTCCTTTGAATTTGCCTGTATCTACAGCGGCTTGCAGTTTTCGGCAGCGTCGCGCTTGACCGTGTTTTTGTACACCGCACCCTTTTGGGTGGCGCTGTTGCTGCCGCTGTGGGTCAAATCCGAGCAGTTGCGCCGGCTGCAGTGGCTGGGTCTGGCGCTGGCTTTTGTGGCAGTGCTGGTGGCACTGCGCGACGGGCTGGGCCAGGCCGGCCAGCCGCAGCAGTGGCTTGGCGATCTGCTGGCGCTGGCCGCCGGGCTGGCTTGGGCGCTGACCACGGTGACGATTCGCAGCAGCCGGCTGGCTGACATTGCGCCCGAGAAACTGCTGTTCTACCAGATTGGCATCAGCGCCGTGACCATGCCGGCGCTATCGTGGCTGCTGGGGGAGTCCTGGCACTGGCAGTTCAGCCGTTTTGCCATAGGCTCGCTGCTGCTGCAAACCGTGGTCGGTGCATTTGCCAGCTACCTGGCCTGGATGTGGATGCTGGGGCGCTACCCGGCGACCAAGATCTCGGTGTTTGCCTTTCTGACCCCGGTGTTTGCGCTGCTGTTTGGTGCGCTGTGGCTGGGCGAGCCGGTCACCCCGACCTTGCTGGCCTGCCTGCTGCTGGTGGCAGCCGGCATTGTGCTGGTCAACCGCAAGCCGGCGTCCTGATGACGGGCAGCCCGACATCGGCTTGCAAAGCGCCAACAGACACCCGCAGTGGCCTAAAAAACGCCCTGTTACAGGCGTAAACTTCAGTTCACATCAACCTCAAAATAGAGACCTTCATGAGCCTGAACCTGTCAACAAAAATCCGCGCCGTGGCCCTGGTTGGGCATGGCGCAGTGGGTAAAACCACCCTGGTCGAAAGCCTGCTGGCGGCCACTGGCGCCATCAGCAGCCGTGGCGCGGTCGAAAAGGGCAACACCGTGTGCGACTTTGACCCGGTGGAAAAACAGCTCGGGTTTTCATTGCAATCGTCACTGGTCAGCCTGACCACCGCCGACACGCTGATTCACCTGATCGACACCCCCGGCTACCCGGATTTTGCCGGCCAGGCGATTGGTGCCCTGGCAGCGGCTGACACCGCGCTGGTGGTGATCAGCGCGCAAACCGGCATCGAACTCACCGCCGAGCGGATGTTTGCGCTGGCCGGCGAGCGCGGCTTGTGCCGCATGATCCTGATCAACAAGATTGATGCCGACAACATAGACCTGAGCCGCTTGGTGGACGATATTCGCGAGCGTTTTGGCAAACAATGCCTGCTGCTCGATCTGCCGGCCCGCCACGCCGAAGAGGTGGTCGAGCTGCTTGGCCACGCCGAGGGCGACAGCGACTTTGCCTCGGTGGCGGCGGCGCACCGCGCCCTGATCGACCAACTGGTGGAAGAAGACGATGATCTGATGGCGCGTTACCTCGAAGACGGCACCGATCCCAGCCCGCAAGAGTTGCACACGCCGTTTGTCAAGGCGCTGCGCGCCGGGCATCTGGTGCCGATCTTGTTTGTCTCGGCCAAGACCGGTGCCGGTGTGCCGCAACTGCTCGATGCGCTGGCCCGGCTGGCACCCAACCCGGCCGAAGGCAATCCGCAACCGTTTTACAAAGGCGAACCCGGCCAGCAACCAGAACCGTTTGCCGCCCAGCCCGATGATGCGCTGCATGTGCTGGCGCATGTGTTCAAGGTGGTAGTGGACCCATTCATTGGCAAGGTCGGCGTGTTCCGGGTCCACCAGGGCACCATCCGCCGCGACGCGCAGTTGTTTGCCGGCTCGGCCAAACGGCCCTTCAAGGTAGCGCACCTGTACCGGCTGCAGGGCAAGGAATATGTTGAAGTGCCAGCGCTGGTGCCCGGCGACATCGGCGCGGTGGCCAAGGTCGATGAGATTGAATTTGACAGCGTGCTGCACGACTCGCATGACGAAGACAACATCCACCTCAAACCGCTGGTTTTTCCGCAACCGATGCAGGGGCTGGCGGTGCAGACCAAGCGCAAGGGCGACGAACAGCGGCTGTTCGAGATTTTGCGCAAACTTGAACTCGAAGACCCCTGCTTCAAGGTAGAGCGCCACCCCGGCACCAACGAGACGGTGATCCGAGGCCTCGGCGACATGCACCTGCGCGCCAAGATGCTGCGCATGCAGCAGCAATACAAGCTCGAACTCGACACCAGCGTGCCGCAAATTGCCTACCGTGAAACCATTCTGGGCAAGGCAGAAGGCCATTGCCGCCACAAAAAGCAAAGCGGCGGCGCCGGCCAGTTTGGCGAGGTGATGCTGCGGGTCGAGCCGCTGGCACGCGGTGCCGGTTTTGAGTTTGTTGACATCGTCAAGGGCGGCGCCATTCCGGGCGTGTTCATGGCGGCGGTTGAAAAAGGCGTGCTGCAGGCGCTGGCCGAAGGTGCAGTGGCCGGTTTTCCGGTGCATGACCTGCGGGTGATCGTGCATGACGGCAAAACCCATGCGGTCGATGGCAAGGAAGTCGCCTTTGTGGCGGCTGCCCGCAAGGCCACCTTGCTGGCGGTGCGCGCCGCCACCCCGATCGTGCTGGAGCCGCTGGTCAACATTGAGGTGGTGGCCCCAGAGGCCGCCATTGGCGACCTGACCGGCGACCTGGCAGCCAAGCGCGGCCACATCACCGGCACCCAGCCGCGCCCGGCCGGCACGGTCGGCATCAGCGGGCAAATGCCGCTGGCCGAACTCGGCGACTACCAAAGCCGCCTGAAATCGCTGACCGGGGGCCAAGGCTCGTACAGCCTGGAGTTCTCGCATTACGTGCCGGTCAGCGCCGACACCCAGGCCAAGCTGGCCAGCGTCTTCAAGCCCGACAACCTGGCTGACGACTGATCTGCCGGTTGAACCGCCAGACTGCGCCATGGCCCATCACGCCTTGCTGGCCTATTCGACCACCGACGGCCATACCCGGCAGATCTGCGAGCGGCTGAAATTCTTCATGACGGCGCTCGGGCAGCAGGTCACGCTGGTGCCGCTCGAACAGGCCAGCGCGCTGAACCTGAAGCAGTTTGAGCGCATCGTGATTGGCGCCAGCATCCGCTATGGCCACCATCAGCCGCAGGTGGCACAGTTCATTGCCCGGCATCAGGCGCTGCTGGAAGGCTGTGCCAGCGGGTTTTTCAGCGTCAACATCGTCGCCCGCAAGCCGCATAAAAGCCAGCCCGATAGCAACCCGTATCTGAAGAAGTTTTTGCGCCAGATCATCTGGAAGCCGCAACTGCTGGCGGTGTTTGCCGGCAAGCTGAATTACCCGGCCTATGGCTGGCTTGACCGCCAGATGATCCGCTTGATCATGCTGATCACCAATGGACCGACCGACCCCACAATGGTGGTTGAGTTCACCGATTGGGCGCAGGTGGAGGCCTTTGCCCACGCGGTGTGTGCCTTGCCAATCGTTGAAGCGCCCGGATTGGCTGCCGCGGAATCCCCTGGCTTGCCCTGAATCCAGCCTTTTCAGGTACCTCAAATACAATAAAAACAATAGCATGCTGCGCTTATCCAGCAAGGGCTAGAGGCTAATTTGACGTAAAAACTGTAAGCACCCCGGTATAGCCGTAAAGATGGTTGCGGGCAATCTCGCCATTGGCAAAAAAGCCCACCAGCGGCACGTCGCCCAGGGCCCGGCGGATGATTTGCAGCTCGGCGCTCGGGCCACCAAAATGCGGGCCACCGCGGCCGGTGCAACTGACATAAATGGCACCGGCAATGCCGCGCATCGGGTGTGGTGCGGCTTCGGCTTCAGACGCTGCCAGCGCCGTGGCCGACTCCAGCGCCAGCTCAAGCGGCTCCAGTTCTTCGCGAATTTCAGCACACACCCGCATCAGGTCGGCGCGGGCGGCTGGCACATTGCGCTGGCAAAAGGTCAGTTCCATGCCGATGCCAATTGGTGCCGCCACGGCTACGCCGGCGCGCGCCGGATCCAGGCCGATGATATGGCGCACCATCACGTCGCCGCCAAAATTGCCGGTACGGGTGACCGAGGCCATGTCGGCCGGCCGGCCGGTTTTGCGGACCCCGGTCAGTCCGACCAGGGTGGCACGCACCGCTTTCAGCGCATCACGCGGCTGCTGGAGCGACACCTTGAGTTCGCGCAGCATCACCTCCAATGCCGGCTCATGGTCGAGAGTCAGCACCACATTGTGGTCAGCGGCCGTGACCCGGTGCGCCTTGGCAAGCGGCAGGCAGCCTTGCGTGACGCGCGACATCAGCTTGACTTGGCTGCCAAACGCCACACCACTGAGGCCACCGCTGAACACCCCGCTGGCGGCGCCCTGACCCTTGACGTTGCCATCACCGGCCACGGCAAACTGCAGCGCCTTGCCACGGCCAGACGACAGGCCGCCAAACACATAGCCCGAATCGGTGCGCTCGGCCAGTTCGGTGATCAACTCCGACAGTTCCGGGGTTCTGGCATCGGCATGGACCAGCGCGGTTTGGGCTTCAAACGCCATGCCCAGCGGTGCCACGCCAGAGAACACCCGATACTGGTCGCTCGGCAGTTCACACAGCATCACGGCCAGCGCCGGTTCGTCAAAGTACTCGACATTGTTGGACGCGATGCCAATGCCAACGGTGCCGGCCCAGTCGGTGATCTCGGGCAGCTCGGCGCTCAGGTGCGCCAGAATGTCCGGTGCCTGTGGCCCATAGTGGTCGGTGATGTAGAGCAGCGCCAGCGTCGGGCTGTCGGCATAGCCGTGCAGCGCCATCTGGGCGCGCAACTGCGCCAGCACCAAGGCTGCCGCCATGCGCCATTGCGGGTGGGTCGCATGACCATAGGGAAACAGCTTCATGGCCGGGGTGCTGGTCAAAACCGGCAAGTTCTTTGACTGGTCGGGTGCGGCTAGCTTTCCGAACTGTCGGTTTTTTTGGCAGCGGCTTTCTTGGCAGCGGTCTTTTTCGCGGCAGCGCTGGCAGCCACCATTTTGTTGGTGGCTTCGGCAGTGTTTTTGACCATCTCTTTGGCCATGTTTTTGCCCATGTCCATGGCAGCATCCATGGCCGTGGTCTTGCCGGCTTCTTTCATGGCGCTGGCGGCAATGGCCTGAAACTGCTGGGTCAGCGCCGACCACAGGTGCATCGGGTCCACCAGCCCGGCAATCGCGGCAGCAGCGGCCGGCTTGGCGACATCACTGACCTTTTTGGCCATTTCTTCGGTCTGCCCGGCCACATCGGAGACGGTCTTGGCGGTTGATGCGGCTTTTTCGGTGACTTTTTGCACGCCAGAATAAACCGAATCGGCGGCCTTGAGCTTGAACGCATTGGCCACGTCGGCCAGGTTGAAGTTCATGCCTTTCAAGGTGGACAGGGTCATCTTTTGCACCTCGAGTGCCTGCACCGTAGCACCCAGCGCCCGGGAATTTTGATCCAGCCAGAAATGCACTGCCTTGAGTTCGTTGATGCGTTTTTCCAGGTCTTCCACGCTCATGGTGGGCGCAATCCAGTGGGCCATATTGGGCATTTGGGGCACTGATTGCGTGGCACTCTTGGCCAGGTTTTGCAGGAAGTCAAAACCAGGCACGAATTTGCCGAAATTGCTGATTTGTGAATCGCTCATGAATGTCTCCGAATGTAGGGTTTTCAAAACTGAACAGGCAGCAGCTTAACCCAATGTGAGCCAGTTGGCGCGCCGTTGTTGACCAGGTTTGCAAAAGCCGCAGCAAGATGGTGATCCGACATCACCGCGCGGCATTCTGGCGGCGATTGGCCAGCTTGGCTTGGTCCGGTTTGCAGACCGAATATCAGGCGGCCGCCAGCCACTGCTCAATCTTGTCGCGGCTGGGGATGCCACCCGCATGCACCACCCGGCCGTTGATGACGACACCCGGTGTTCTCATCACGCCATACGCCATGATGTCTTGCAGTTCTTCTACCTTGGTCAAGCTGATAGGCACGCCTTTGGCCAAGGCGACCTGGCCGATCAGGTCGATGGTGGTTTTGCAGTTGGCACAACCGGTGCCGAGTACCTTGATATCCATGAGATGTCCTTGAAGTTGAAATAATGTTGAGATCAGGCGGGGATCAGGTTGCGGTGCCGGCGCTCACAGCACCGCGTTGAACACAAAGCCCACCAGCAAAATGCCGGTGGCGACCACGCCGACAAAGGTGGCTATCAGCCGCACCTTGAGCACCTTGCGCAAAATGATCAGCTCGGGCAGCGACAAGGCAATCACGCTCATCATGAACGCCAGCACCGTGCCCAGCGCCGCACCCTTGGCCAGCAGGGCCTGCACGATCGGGATCACGCCTGCCGCGTTGGTGTACATCGGCACCCCCATGATGACGGCCAGCGGCACGCTCCACCAGGCCTCGCGACCCATGAAGCTGGCCATGAAATCCTCCGGCACATAGCCGTGAATCAGGCCGCCCAGTGCAATGCCGCCCAAAATGTAAGGCCAGACCTTGCCGACAATTTCTTTCACCGCCTGAAAACCGCCTTCAATGCGGTCGCCCAGCGTCATGCCGCCGGCTTCAAAATCGGCCGACATCCTGGGCATGTCGCGCACCCAGTCTTCCAGATAACTTTCCATCTTCAGGCGGCCAATGATCCAGCCGGCCACAATGGCCACCGTCAAACCCAGGCCCAGATAGAGCAAGGCCACTTTCCAGCCAAACATGCCAAACAGCAGGGTCAGGGCGACCTCGTTGACCATCGGAGCAGAAATCAAAAATGAGAATGTCACGCCCAGCGGCACCCCCGCTTGCACAAAGCCAATGAACAGCGGCACCGCCGAACAAGAGCAAAAAGGGGTCACGATGCCAAGGCTGGCGGCCATCACATTGGCCACCCCCTCACTGCGGCCAGCCAGCAGGGCGCGGGTGCGCTCGGGCGTGAAGTAACTGTTGACCATGCCCATGACAAACACCACGCCGGTCAACAGCAGCAGAACTTTGGGCGTGTCGTAAAAGAAAAACTGCAGCGCACCGCCAAAATGGCTGTTGCGGTCAACCGGCAGCGCCGCCACCAACGCCTCAGAGGCCGGGATCAGCGTGTTGTAAAGCGCCAGCCAGACCACGGCGGCGAGGATCAAAAAGGCCACCGGTTGCCGCACTGGCCAGGATTTGAGGGGAATAGAGAAGGTATTCATGACAGTGGAGACGCGGCATGGACGCAAAAGACGCATAGATTTTTGAAAAAAAATTTTCAAAAATATGCCTGATCGAGACAGCCTGGGCTGGCGGCCCAAGGATGCTGCGCCGGTCTTGAAGCAAGACCTTCTGGCTTGCTTGAAATTTATGCCAAATTGGCCTGAAGCCCTTATGGAACAAGCACATATAGCTATCTATAACGTAGCTATCTCAAGGTAGCGGACGGGGTACAAAGTCGCTGACCACACCGCCGTCGCCGAGCTTGACCTGGCAGGCCTGGCTCAGTTTAGACAGGCCGTGGCGCAGCCCGAACCACCCAAGCGCTCACCAGCCCACTGCCTGTGGGCGGTTTTGATCGCCCACATCGACGACGTTTGCCCGTTACCGGCGCGCGACTTTGATGCCGGCCAGCGCATCAACGGGTGACAAGTCAAAGCGGCAATTCACATTCATTTGACTTGAAAGCCTCCACACTGTCCAATAGAGTCGCCAGCGCTCCAGCATCCCTATAGTTTCTGGTTTCGTGCTTCGTCTTTTACTTTCCAGTCTTACTGATCGACCCATTCATGACCAACCCCGACGGGAAAACGGCTTTCAGCCTGCATATTGAAACCGGTACCGAAAATGGTGACGCTGTTCCAGCCGCAGTGCTTGCGCAGATTCTTACCAATGCACAGCGCAGTTTCGAGTTGATCGGGGTTCACGTCGAGGGGCGCACGATTCAACAGCGCGCACGCATTTCCGCTGCAACGCGAAGTCGCTTTCAATTGGTTTGCCGCCTGCCCGAGCCTGGCTGCTATGCGGTTCCCCTTGAGCTGGGTGGTCATGACCTGCTGGCTGAACATATCACGGCGGCCATGGACGTGTTCAAAAAGATCATCGGCGGCATCACCAAACAGGATTCTGAGGCCATCAACAAGGCCATGCCGGATGTCAACCTGCGCCATCGGCTGCTGGAGGTAATTCGAGGAATGGCACCTCGCGCTGATGCCAAATGGTCGTTGAGACTGTGGGATGCTGGAAATACTGAATTTGGTGAACTCAACACCGAAAGTGAGGCCACCATCAGGGCCGCCATCATCCCCCCTGATGAACAGGCTGAATCCCAGGTTGTGACCGGCACCCTCACCAATATCAACTTTACCAAGCGGATCGTCACCATCATTTACCCGCCCACCAAGCGCGAGATGGAATGTGTCTATGACGATGCCATTGAAGACCTGCTGATTGAGAACCGGCGCGACTTGATCCAGGTAACCGGTTTGATCGTGCTCGATGATGCAGGTGTTCCAAAGAGCATCACCCATGTCAATGACATCAGGGAACTCGACTTGTCACCCTTGCTGATCGACACGGTCAAGCTGGGCAAATTGGTACTCAAGGCCAAACAGAGCATCACCCTGGAACCCGCCACCGACGAGACAAAGCAACTCATTTGCGTCACACACGCCGATTTAGGCATCGACGCATTTGCCCGCACGCGCGATGCGCTGGTCAGCGAATTGAACGAACAAATCGGGATGCTCTGGCAAGAATATGCCATTGCTGAAGATGATTCGCTTGACGGCATGGCCATCAAAATGAAACAAGCCCTGCTGGCATCCTTCAGTGAGGTTGCCCATGGTGCGTAAGCCCGGTGACGTGGAAAAAAGTCTGGTCAACAAAGGCTTCAAACGTAAAGAAGGCGACCACAGCTATTTCAATTACTTCACCAAGGCTGGCAAGAAAACCAGCGTGTTTACCAAGACCAGCCACGGAGCCAAAGAACTTGACGACAGTCTGCTCGGCATGATGGCCAGGCAATGCAAGTTGAGCCGCCAGGACTTTGACCTGTTGATTGAATGCCCGCTGGACCGCGATAGTTACGAATGCAAACTTGTGAAAGTCGGGGCTATTGAGGCGCAAACACCGTCAAAGTAGTGAATTTAATGGGCCTGTGCCAGCGGGTGCGAACCCACGCAAAAGCCTGCCGTTTTATAAGCCTTATAACCCTCCAGCCCTTATGGAACAAGCGCATGTAGCTATATAAACTATAGCAACATCAAAGCAGCGGACGGGGTACGAAATCGCTGACCACACCGCCGTCGCCGAGCTTGACCTGGCAGACCTGGCTCAGTTGGACGCGCAGGCGCAGCCGGGCACGCTGCAGGCGTGACTTGGCGGCACTCAGGCTCAGGCCTTTGAGACGCGCAAATTCGGCTTGCTGCATGCCTTGCAGATCGCACAGGGTGATGGCTTCGCGGTCCTGCGGATCCAATTCAGAAAGCACCCGTGGCAGGCAGCCAGTCAGGGCATCCACGGTGTCGATATCGACCGGCTGCGCCGCCCAGTCTTCAGGCAACTCGACCATCGGTTGCGCCATGCGCAGGTGGTCGGCCAGCAGGTTGCGCGCCACTTCAAACAGCCAGGCGCGGGCATTGCGCAAATCGCAAAAACGCTCACCCTGGCGCAGTGCTTTCAAAAACAGGTCTTGCAGCAGGTCGTCGGCCAGCGCTGCATCGCCGGTGCGGTGGCGCAGCCAGCCACGCAGTTCGGCGGCATGCTCGGTCCAGGCGGTGGTCAGGCAGTTCATGTTCTGGCCGGTGCGCCGCAAGCGCATGGATGCCCCGGTGGTCAGGCAAAAGCAGAGGTCAAGCCAGCCGCAATTCCGGCCAGGCTAGGCTGCTGCTGCGGGCAAGCCCAGTTGATCCAGTGCGCTGGCCAAATGCGCCACGCTGCGGTCCACGTTGTGCAGCTTTTCCAGGCCAAACAGGCCGACCCGAAAGCTCATGAAATCTGCCGGTTCGTCGCACTGCAGCGGCACGCCAGCGGCGGTTTGCAGGCCGAGCGCCAGAAATTTCTTGCTGTTCTGGATGTCAGGGTCGGTGGTGTAGCTGACCACCACGCCGGGTGCCTTGAAACCGTCAGCCGCCACGCTGGCAATGCCCCGGCTCTCGAACAGGGCGCGCACCTGGTTGCCCAGCGCGAATTGTTCGGCGCGCACTTTTTCAAAGCCGTAGTCGCGGGTTTCCTGCATCACCTCGCGCAGCCGCACCAGCGCGTCGGTCGGCATGGTGGCATGGTAGGCATGGCCCCCCGACTCGTAGGCTTCCATGATTTGCAGCCATTTTTTCAGGTCGCAGGCGTAGCTGCTGCTGCTGGTGCCATCAATCGCCGTGCGTGCCCAGGGGCTGAGGCAGACCATGGCGCAGCAAGGCGAGCCGCTCCAGCCTTTTTGCGGCGCGGTCACCAGCACATCCACCCCGGTGGCTTCCATGTTGACCCAGATCGCCCCCGAGGCGACACAGTCGAGCACCATCAAGCCGCCGACTTCATGCACCGCATCGGCTACGGCGCGCAAGTAATCGTCTGGCAGCATCATGCCCGACGATGTTTCCACATGCGGGGCAAACACCACCGCCGGCTTGCTAACGCGAATCGTCGCCACCACCTCATCGACCGGGCAGGGAATCCAGGGCGATTGCTGATCCGTGCCAACACGCCGGGCCTTGAGCACGATCGACTCGGCAGGAATGCCGCCCATGTCAAAAATCTGCGTCCAGCGAAAGCTGAACCAGCCGTTGCGAATCACCAGCACTTTTTTGCCACCGGCAAACTGGCGCGCCACCGCTTCCATGCCAAAAGTGCCGCTGCCGGGCACCAGCACCGCCGATTTGGCGTGATAGACCTCTTTGAGGATGCCGGAGATGTCGCGCATCACGCCCTGAAAGCGTTTCGACATGTGGTTCAGGGCACGGTCGGTATAAACGACCGAGAACTCCAGCAGACCGTCGGGGTCGATATTGGAAAGAAGTCCGGGCATGAAAAGCTCCTGTAGGTGGTGAATCAATGGGTGTGTCAGCTTAGCACGAGGGCGTTTGTGGAGAGCTTGACCAAAGGGTCAAACCACCGGTTTGGTCACAAGCCCTTCGACCAAGCTCAGGGCCAACGGTTTCGTTATTCGGCCCGGGCGGCTGCGGCGATGACCTGGGCTACTGCCGCTGTCAGTTTTTTGGCATAGGGCACATGCAAAAACTCGTTTGGACCATGGGCGTTGCTGTTGGGGCCAAGCACGCCGCAGACCATCATTTGGGCCTTGGGAAAGCCTTGGCTGAGCATGTTCATCAGCGGAATGGTGCCGCCCTGGCCGATGTGGCCGCAAGGCGCACCAAAGCAGCTTTGCGATGCTGCCGTGGCGGCCTGCTCAAACCACCCGGCGGTGGCGGGCGCATTCCAGCCTGAGGCGCCGGCGGCGTGGTCAAACGTCACTTTGGCCTGGTAGGGCGCGTTGTCTTCGAGCAGTATCTTGAGCTGGGCCACTGCCGTGGCGGCATCAATCAGCGGGGGCAGGCGCAGGCTGAGCTTGAAGGCGGTGTAAGGCCGCAGCACATTGCCGGCGTTCTGCAAGTCGGGCATGCCTTCGACACCGGTGACGCTCAGGGTGGGCTGCCAGGTGCGGTTCAGCAGCGCCTGCAGCGGGTCGGTGGTGGTGGGCAACATGCTTTGCGCGGCGCCGCCGCAGTCGGCATGGGCCCACGGAAAGCGTTTATAAATCTGCTCACCCAAAATGGCCGCCGTGGCCCTGGCCTGGGTCAGCCGCTCCGGCGGCACCAGGCAATGAAACTGGCTGGGCAGCAGTTGACCGGTGGCACTGTCTTCAAGCCGGTCAAGCAGATGGCGCAGGATGCGAAAGCTCGACGGCACCAGGCCGCTGGCATCACCCGAATGCACCCCCTCGGTCAAAACCTCGACTTTGAGCACGCCGCTGGCCATGCCGCGCAGGCTGTTGGTCAGCCACAACTGATCGTAATTGCCGGCACCCGAATCCAGGCAAATCACCAGACCGACAGCACCGAGGCGGGTGCGCAATGCGTCAATATAGGGCAGCAGGTCATACGAGCCACTTTCTTCGCAGGTTTCAACCAGGCCGACGACGCGCGGATGCGCCACCTGCTGGGTTTTGATCGCCTGGATGGCGGCAATGGCGGCGTAAATGGCATAACCGTCGTCGGCGCCACCCCGGCCATACAGCTTGCCATCCTGGTATTTGGGGCTCCACGGTCCAAGGTCGCTGCGCCAGCCGGTGAACTCGGGTTGCTTGTCAAGATGGCCGTACATCAGCACGGTCTGGCCCGACACCGCTTGCCCGCTGCTGCCGGCGGATGCCGCCAGTTCAAAAAACAGCACCGGCGTGCGGCCCGGCAAACGGATCACCTCAAGCGTCAGGCCCGCCACCTGCTGGGCCTCGACCCAGGCAGCCGCATAGCGCACCACGCGGTCAATAAAACCATGCTCGGCCCAGTCCGGGTCAAACAGGGGTGACTTGGCGGGAATCGCGATGTAGTCGGCAAGCTGGCCGACGATGTCGTCATCCCAGCGGGTACTGACCTGGCTCAGGACTTTTGCGGTATTCAGGAAAGCGGCAGGCGGGCGTGCGTTCATCAAAAACTCCTGTGTTGTGTCATCAAAATTCATCCGGATGTCAAGACAGCTTGCAGGCTGCGCCAGCCCAGCCCGGCCGACGTGCCGCCAGGCTGGGCACCCCGCCTGGGGCGGTATTCGCAGCCGACCCAGCCGCTGTAACCCAGCCCATCAATCAGGTCAAACAGGTAGCCATAGTTGAGTTCGCCGACATCAGGCTCGTGCCGCTCGGGCACGCCGGCGATCTGGATATGGCCGATGCGCCCGGTCGGCAGGTAGCGGCGCAGCTTGGTGGCCACATCGCCCTCGCTGATCTGGCAATGGTACAAGTCCATCTGGACCTGCAGGTTGGGGGCCGCCACGGCATCCAGCAGCGCATGGGCCTGCTCTTGCCGGTGCAAAAAATAGCCCGGCATGTCGCGCCGGTTGATCGGCTCAATCAGCACCGTCACCCCAAGCTGTTGCGCCGCCAGCGCCGCCCAGCGCAGATTGGCAACCATCACGGCTTGCAGCTTGTCGTGCTCCTGGCCGTCCGGCTCCAACCCCGCCATCACATGCAGGCGCGGGCAAGCCAGCGCAGTGCAGTAATCCAGCGCCAGCTCAAGGCCTTGCCTGAATTCGGCCTCGCGCCCGGCGATACAGGCCAAACCCCGGCTGCCAGCATCCCAGGCCAACACGCTGGAAGCCGCATCGACCCCGCCCGGCGGAGCGTTGAACAGCACCTGCCGCAAGCCATTGACTTGCAGGCGTGCCAGCAGCTCTTGTTTGGGCCAGCGGTAGGGAAACAGATACTCGACGGCTGTGAAGCCGTCGCGCGCCGCCGCCGCAAAGCGCTCCAGAAATGGCAACTCGGGGTACAGCAGGCTCAGGTTGGCGGCAAAGCGGGGCATGGCGGTGCAGGCGTTTTGGTTTATTTGCGTGCCAGATAGACGCCCCAGACCGCCACCGCCATGCCGGCCAGCGCGATCCCTGAAAACGAATCCCCGAACAGCCACCAGGCCAGCAACGCCGTGGATGGCGGCACCAGGTAAAACAGGCTGGCGATGTTGACCGCGTCATGGTGGCGAATCAGCCAGTTCAGCAAACTGATGGCGCCAATTGACAACACCAGCACCAGCCAGCCCAGCGCAAACAAAAATTCGCCCGACCAGTCCACCCGAAGACTCTCGGTCAGCGCTGCCAGCAGCCAGGTGACCAATGCCGTCGGCAGAAACTGTGCTACCGCACCGGTGCGCCAGTCAAACGCCGCGCAGTAGCGCTTTTGGTACAGCGTGCCGGCGGTGATGCCGAGCAAGGCCACCACGGCCGGCAACAGTGCAGCAAGGCCGAAACCGGCGCCGACCTTGCCAAAAACCACCAGGCCGACACCCAGAAAGCCCAGCAGCAGCCCGATCCATTGCCGCCGGATGACGGTTTCGCCGAGCAGCCAGCCGGCACCCACCGCCGTCAACAGCGGCTGCACCCCGACCACCAGACTGGCAACACCGGGCGGCAAACCCCTGGAAATGGCGATGAAGACGCCGCCCAGATAAATGCCATGCACCAGCAGCCCGGCGACACCGATGTGCAGCCAGTCTTGTGCCCGGCTCGGCCAGGGTGCCTGCGATGCCAGCGACACCAGCGTCATGAAGCCAATCACCGCCAGGTAGCGAAGCAGCAAAAAGGTCAGCGGTTCGGTGTGCGGCAAACCCAGCCGGGCACCAATAAAGCCGGTTGACCACAGCAACACAAACAGCAGGGGAAAGGCACGGGAATAGCGCGCAATCATCAAAATCTTGCAAGCCTTTTAGGCCTCTGGCCCTTGCCAGACAAGCGCATTCAGCTATATAAAAAGTAGCAAACAACGACCTTGTATGTGCAACAGACTTTAGCGCGTCAGCACCCGGCGCAAGGTGTCGGCGAGTTCTTCGGCGACAAATTTGGCCACATAGGCATCGGCCCCGACCTTGCGCACATGCTCCTCGTTGGTGGTGCCGGTAAGCGACGAGTGAATCACCACCGGAATGCTGCTAAAACGCGGATCCTGCTTGATGTTGCGGGTCAGGGTAAAGCCGTCCATCTCGGGCATTTCCAGGTCGGTCAGCACCAGGGCGATTCTGTCCTTGATGGTTTTGCCGTGTGATTCCGCTTCGGCCGCCATCGCTCTGAGCCGATCCCAGGCTTCCTGGCCAGTTTTGGCCATGATAAAAGGCACTTCCATGGTCTTGAGGCCTTGCTCGATCATCATGCGCGCCACCGCCGAGTCGTCTGCCGCCAGCACCACCGTGCCCGCCGGTATGTTCAGCTTGTGGCCGGATTCGAGTTCAGCCGGCTGCTGCTCGGGGAACACATCACGCAAAATCTGCTCGACATCGAGCACCTGCGCCAGCCGGGTGTTTTCGGCGCTGCCGTCAAGCCGCGCAATGCTGGTCACCAGGCCGCCGCCACGGCCTTCGGCCGACAGCACATGTTTCCACTCCAGGCGGACAATTTCGTTGACTTCCTCGACCGCAAAGGCTTGCGTGGTACGGGCAAATTCGGTCACCAGCAGGATGCCCAGCCCCTTGGTCGGGTTGGTGCCGACAATCTGCGGCAGATTGATGACCGAGATCATCTGGCCGCGAATATTGGCCACCCCCATGACCGACGGTGCCGAATTCACCATGGCGGTGATTTCGGGCATCACCAGAATTTCGCGCACCTTGAACACGTTGATGCCAAATAATTCGCGCCGATCGGTGTTGGGTGCTTCGCCCAATCGGAACAACAGCAATTCAAACATGCTGTTGCCAGCCAGGTTGGTCCGTTCGTCAATATCGCGCATGGTTGATTTATTCATGGCATCTTCCGGGGTAAAAACAGGTTGTCAATGGTAACGTCATCTTGGGCTTTTGGGCCACAGTACCCAAAGTCTCAGCGACTGCTTGAGTCGCCCGGCCAGTTCGCCGGCTTGCGCGCCCCAGCCGACAAAATAATCGGCCCGCAAGGCACCTGTGATGGCGCTGCCGGTGTCTTGCGCCAGCACCAGCCGCTCCAGCGTGATGCTGTTGCCTTTGGAAGCCAGCCACACCGGCGTGCCGTAGGGAATGCTGTCGGGGTCCACGGCAATCGAGCGTCCCGGGGTCAGCGGCACACCCTGGGCGCCGCGCGGGCCAAAGCCGGCATCAAAGTCGCCGAGTGCTTCTTCCCGGAAAAAAACCACCCGGGGGTTGCGCCACAGCAGTTCGGTGAGCTGCTGCGGATGCTGCGTGATCCAGGCATGAATGCCCGGCCAGGAGGCATCGCGCAGTTCGCCCTGGTCGATCAGCCAGCGGCCAATGCTTTGATAAGGCTGGCCGTTGTGGCCGGCATAGGCCAGACGTACCAGCCGCTGGGCGCCATCGGGTTCGGTCACGCGAATCCGGCCAGAGCCCTGAATCTGCAACATCATGGCCTGCACCGGATCAGCCAGATAGACAATCTCGCGGCCACGCAAGGCGGTCTGCGGCTCTGGCAGGGTGTCGATGTCGCGCCGGGAAAACCAGGCCTTGCCAGGCTTGAGTCCTACCGGCGGCTGGTACAAGGGCACGGCAAAAACCGGGTCGGGCAGGCGCCGCGCTTCAATCTCGGGTTCAAAATAAGCCGTCAGCAAGCCGTCAGTACCGATGTCTTGCAAGGCTTCAACCCGATACGGCTGCAGGCGGTCTTGCAGCCAGGCGCGCTGGGTCGCTGCATCGCCCAGGCTCAAGCGCCGTATTTCAGAACATAAGGGGGCAAAGGTCGGCCCCGGACGCTCGCAACTCTTGAGAAAAGCGTTCCACGCCTCAAACAGCGCATCAGCTTCAAAGCCCGGCAGTTCACTCCAGGGTGCGGCCACCCACTTGCTTTTGCCACGCAGCAGCGTCGGTGTCGCGGCGAGTTCATCGGCTGCCGGTGACACGCTGGCAACTGGCGCTGGCGTGGCGGTCGAGTCCGGTCGTGCCGGGGTTTGCAGCGACACATGGCCGCACGATGCCAGCCCGGCCAGCGTCAGGGCGGCCAGCGTCGCCCGGCCAAACCACTTCAAGGCCTTCATAACACGCGGTGCTGCAAGGCCGGCAAGCGCTGGCGGCAGTCATTGAGCAGTGCCCGATCCAGCTCTGCCAGCACCACGCCGGGCTGCTCGGAGCGCTGCGCCAGCACTTTGCCCCACGGGTCAATCAGCATCGAGTGGCCCCAGGTGCGGCGCTGCTTGTCGTGCTGACCACCCTGGGCGGCAGCGGCTACAAAGGCCAGGTTTTCAATCGCCCGGGCGCGCAGCAACACCTCCCAATGATCCTGACCGGTGGTGTGGGTGAAAGCGCTGGGCACCAGCAACAGGTCGGCACCGGCCTGGGCATAGTGACGGTAAAGCTCGGCAAAGCGCAGGTCGTAACACACGCTCAGCCCGATCCGCCAGGTGTGGCCGTCAGTGGATGGCAAATCAAAGCAGACCGGCTGGCTGCCCGCCGTCTGCACCGCTGACTCGTCGTAACGCTCATCGCCATTGTCAAAACGGAACAAATGAATCTTGTCGTAGCGCGCCACACAGGTGCCCTGCGGTGAAAACACCAGCGTGCTGTTGAACACCCGGTTTGACTGCTGGCCCGGCTCGGTCTGGCCCGATGACAGCGGCAGGGTTCCACCCACCAGCCACAGGCCCAGCTCGTTGGCGGACTCGGCCAGAAACTGCTGCAGCGGCCCGTCGCCCGGGGTTTCCTGAATCGCCAGCTTGTCGGCATCGTGCCCACCCATCAGGCAAAAATACTCGGGCAGCACCGCCAGCTCGGCACCTTTGGCGGCGGCCTGGCACAACAGCGCCCGGGCCTGGACCAAGTTGGCTGGCACATCGGCACCTGAAACCATTTGAACAACTGCGACTTTCATGGGGTCGTTTCCTTGTAGGGGTGATGGGTGACATCAACGCGGGTGACCTGGGGGTCGGCCCAACTGCCGTCAACATGAAATTCCTGGGTGGCCGACTCGATCAAAGGTCGGCGCAGGAAAAGCTGGGCCAAAAACGAACCCAGGCCAATCGCCGGGTTGATCACCGTGGCAATCAGCGAGGCGGTACCGGCATTGAGTTCGGGCACCACCACCACCCGGATATCCTGGGTTTCCCGGGCCATGTTGGCAACACCTTCCATCAGCACGGCGGCATTGACCCCTTTCATCTGCAGGTTGTTGGTGCGGGCCAGCCCCTTGTCCACGGTGACATCGCCGCGCAAAAAGTCAAACGCAAAGCCGGTGCTGAACACATCCCGAAAGTCCAGCGACAGGCGTCTTGGCAACGCCTGCAAACTCAACACGCCGAGCAGCTTGGCAATGCCCGGATCGGCTTTGAGAAACTGGCCGCTCATGATGTTGACGGTGAAGGCGCCGCCCAGCGTCGGGTAATCAATCTTCAGCGGCGAGCCAATCCAGGCCATCTGCCCTTCAATCTTGCCACTGGCTTGGCGCACCACATCCTTCATGCCAAAACGGTTCAGCAGGCTGCCACCGTCCAGGATGTCGAGCCTGAAATTCATCACCGTGCGCCGCCGCTCTGCCGGGTTGGCGGTGGCCGCCGTGTTGCTGCCGGATGCTGGCACACTGTGTCGGGTCCAGTTGCCGCTGGCGGTCAAGCTGGCCTCGGGAACATTCAGGTTCAGTTTGTTGAGCCGCCATTCGCGCACACCGCCACCGGCTGCGCTTTGGCGGTTGATGGCATCGACCTCCAGTCGGCCAAGCCGCTTGCCGCGCAGCTCAAAATCATCGACCACCACGTCAAGAGCAGGAACACTGGCAGGCTCGGCATCGAGCAGTTGTTCCACCTCGGTAGCGGTGCCGGGTGCCAGGGTCAGCCGGGCCAGCCGGGCATAAACCCGCCCGGCGCCGTTCACCGTGGTGGCTGCGTCCTGCGGCTGGCGGTATTCGAGATAACCATTGAGTTCAGCGGCATCCACGTTGGCGCGCCAGAGAAGCCCGTCGCGACTCGCGCCAATCACCAGATGGCTGAAGCGGCGCGCGCCAAAGGTCAGCGTTTCCGCCCGCACCGCCAGCGCGGTTGGCAGATAGGCCAAGCCCGGATGTTTGCCGGCATCGGCCAGCGCCAGACCCGGCGCTGCCGCCGTCAACTGGGCCAGCACATCGGACCAGGCATCCACATTGAACTGCGGCAGATGGATGTTGGCGTGGATGCCCTGTTCTGGCAACAGCACCGAATCGAGCGTGTCGGCGCCAACGCCGATGGCGCCACGCAGTATTTTGGGCGCATCGCCGGAAATATCCCGCTCAAACACGGCGCTGGCCAAGCGGCCAAGTGTCAGCGTCAGCCGGTCCTGCAAGGGCACCGCCGACCGATTGGCCGTCGGCCCCGGCAAGGCGGTCTGATAACGCAACGGCAGCAGGCTGGGTGCGTCTTTGGCCAGCGGGGCTGGCAGGCTGGTGGCCATGCCCTGCAAATTGCTGGTAACCAGCAGTTCCAGCGCATTGTGGCGCCAGCCGAGCGTGGCGTTGTAGCTGGCGCTGCCGCTGGCCTGGCGCGCCAGTTGGGCCACCAAGCCCAGTTCGGTGGCCTGGCGCAAGCCTTCGGCGGTGGCGACTCCGGTCGCCCGAATCACGCTCGGGTGGCTGTTGTCCACGCCAGTCAGCAGCAGGCCGCCGTCCAGGCGCGCCTCGCCACCGAGCAGGCGGGTTTGCACACCGGCCAGCGTGACA